>CAZWZC010000077.1:0-11222 GCA_964638755.1 uncultured Aeromicrobium sp.
GGTCGGGCTGACAGGATTTGAACCTGCGACCCTCTGACCCCCAGTCAGATGCGCTACCAAGCTGCGCTACAGCCCGCGACTTCAAGAGATTACCGTACGCGGGCGGTCCTGCTGGTTCCGGCTCGGCCGAGTGACGCTCCCGAGAAGCGCGTCAGGCGATCGGTGTCAGACGCGATCGGCAGAATCGAAATGTGAATCTCACAATAGGCTGTTCAGACGACGCGCTTGCCGCCGCGATCGCTAAATCCCACTCGTGGCGAGGGGTGCTCCGTGCACTCGACTTCCGTGGCACGTCGGGATCGGTCATGCGTTCGGTCCGACACCGCGCAGACAACCTCCAACTGGACTACGGCCATTTCAAAGGGGAACGACGCTGGACCGAAGAACGGCTGACGCAGGCTGTGCAAACGCCCCAGTCATGGTCACAGGTCGCGGATGCCCTTGGCCCTCAAAGGAGGCTCGAGCCACGTCACGGTGAAGGCACACGCGATCAGGCTAGGACTGGACATCGCACACCTAAGGCCGCGGCAATCCGACACGCCAGCCACGCTGCCTGACCTCTGCCCTGATCTCACCTACCTGCCGCGCGCAGGCCCGATGTTGGCGGGTGCCTGGTTCACCTTGTGCGGGCACGACGTCTCCTGGCCTCTCGAACCCTGCAGATTTGACCTGCTCGTCGTCCTCGAAAAGCCTGTGAAAATTCAGGTCAAGACCGCGAGGGTCCGAGCGAGCAAAACCTGGGTCGCGCGGATCTCCAGCTCGGGACCGAGCGACGCATCTACGATCCCGACGAGATCGACTACTTTTTCATCGTCGACGGCAACTTGGACTACTACCTCATTCCCGTGGCCGTTGTCGGCGGCTTCCACGTGATTCACCTATCGGCATATGCGCACCATCGCCTTCCGCAGCTTGAGGCGTGAGTGTCAGCGACGCTCGCGCTTCTTGCGTGGGCGTTGCTGCAGGTGGATCGGCGTGCCGACGAAACCAAACGTCTCGCGCAGGCGTCGCTCGATATAGCGCATGTAGGACGCCTCGAGCTTGCCGGACGTGAACAGGACAAAGGTGGGCGGCGAGGTGGTGGCTTGGGTGCCGAACATGATCTTGGACTGCTTGCCGCCACGTACGGGGTGCGGGTGTTCGGCGACCAAGCGCCCGAGGAAGGCATTGAGCGCACCTGTGGTCACGCGCGTCTCCCACCCCTCCAGCGCGGCGTCGAGTGCGCGTACTAGTCGGTCAACGTGCCACCCGGTGCGGGCTGTGATGTTGATCGTCGGTGCCCACGGCACCTGTACGAACTCCCGCTCCATCTCGCGTTCGAGGTAGTAGCGGCGCTCGTCGTCGACAAGGTCCCACTTGTTGAACGCGATGATCAGGGCCCTGCCGGCATCGGCGACCGTGCTGATGATGCGGGTGTCCTGCTCAGTGATCGGCTGGCTGGCGTCGATGATCACGACGGCAACCTCGGCACGATCAACTGCCGAGCTCGTACGCAGGCTCGCGTAGTACTCGTGCCCGGACGCGTCACGTACCCGGCGGCGGATGCCAGCGGTGTCGATGAAGTTCCAGGTGCGATCACCCAGAACGACGAGTTCGTCGACAGGGTCGACGGTGGTGCCTGATGCGTCATCAACGACGACCCGCTCCTCGCCAGCAAGACGGTTGAGAAGGCTGGACTTGCCGACGTTGGGCTTGCCGACGATGGCGACTCGCCGGGGACCTTCGGGTGCGTCGAAATCTTCTGGCGGGGTCTCGGGCAATGCTTCGAGGATCGCGTCAAGCATGTCGCCGCTCCCCCGCCCATGCAACGCGGAGACTGGGTAGGGCTCGCCAAGTCCGAGATTCCACAGGCCCGCAGCCTCGGCCTCGGCACGCTGGTCGTCGACCTTGTTGGCTGCGAGCACAATCGGCTTCTTGGCGGCACGAAGGATCCTGACGACCTTCTCGTCGACATCGGTGATTCCCACTGTCGCGTCCACGACAAACAGCACTGCGTCAGCCACCTGGATCGCAATTTCGGCCTGTGCGGCTATGCGCTCGGCAAGTCCGCGTGCATCGGGGTCCCATCCGCCGGTGTCGACGACCGTGAACGCCCTGCCATTCCAGACGGCGTCGTAGTAGACCCGGTCACGGGTGACACCCGGGACGTCCTCGACAACCGCTTCACGGCGACCGATGATGCGGTTGACGAGGGTGGACTTCCCGACGTTGGGTCGACCGATCACGGCAAGGACGGGTACGGCCTCAGCCATCGGATGAGCCTCTCGGCAGGGGGCCGGGCAGCTCACGTTTCAGCGCGTTCTGCGACCAGGTGACATGGGATCGCAGGTGCTCGTGGATCTGCTCGCCTGCGTCTACCAGCATCTCACGATCTCGCGGCCAAGCCCGCATCGGGAACTTCAGCGGGCGGCCGTACACGATATCGAGACGAGCCCCCTTGGGCGCGCGCGTCTCCGACGGCTCGCCTGCCTGCCGGGTACCAAAGATCGCGACCGGTACGACGGGTGCACCACTGACCAGGGCCAACCACGTCACACCGCCCTTGAAGTTCTCAAAGTCTCCGCCGCCACGTGTGCCTTCGGGGTAGATCAGGACGGCCTGGCCCGCCAACAGGGCCTGGGCAGCCCGTCGAAGGGCGCCGGTGTCGTTGCGTGTACGGCTGACCTTGATCTGGCCCACGAACTTCAACAGGTGACCCGTCTTGCCGGTGAATTCCTCTTCCTTCACGAGGGCGTGGGCCGGTCGCGGTGACTTGACGAAAAGCAGCGGCCCGTCGAGCCAACCAATGTGATTACTTGCCAAAATGACCGGACCCTCTTCGGGCACATTGCCCTGCCCCCGCTCATGGATGTCCCAGTGTCGGTTGACGTACGGCGCCACCACACTGCGCATGAACTTGAGGCCACCTTCGGGTAGGCCGGGTGCGTCGGCGAAGCTCATGACTGCCCCTTTTCGACCAATCCCACGATCGCGTCGATGACTTCTTCGAGGGTCATGTAGGTACTGTCGATCACCACGGCGCCGTCAGCCTTTGCTAGCGGCGACACGGCTCGATTCGAATCGATCTCGTCTCGCTTCGCCAGCGCCTTTTCGGTGGCCGTGGTGTCGGTCAACCCAACCTCCGCGGCCCTTCGCGCAGCTCGGGCCGCTGGATCAGCGACGAGATAGAACTTGAAATCGGCATCAGGTGCGACCGTCGAGCCAATGTCGCGACCCTCAACCACGATCCGATCCGTGTTGCCTGCGATCGAGGCGCGTTGCATGGCCACGAGCTGCACACGTACCTGAGGCACGGCCGCTACGAGGCTGACCGCCGCAGTGACGTCCTCACTACGGATTGCCTCCCCCACGTCGACGCCATCAGCACGGATCGTGGGGTCGAGTGGATCGACACCGGACTCCAGCTGTACGCCCATTGCTGCGGCGGCGATGGCGTCCGGATCTTCGAGGTCTGTGCCAGCCTGCTGCAGAGCCCACGTCATGGCGCGATACATCGCACCTGTGTCGAGGTATGCCAGTCCAAGCTTTGCGGCAACACCCCGCGCCGTGCTTGACTTGCCCGATCCAGACGGGCCGTCGACGGCGACGACCAGGGACTCGTTCACAGGTGCGGCTCCTCAGCTGTAGGCGGACCAACCGCGTGACGTCAGGGCCTCGACCAGTGCGGCAGCCTGGGCGGCAACCACGGCAATCTCGACCTGACCCACACGCCGACCGAGCTCGTGATCGATGCGGATGTCCTCGATGTTGACTCCTGATTCTCCCGTATGAGCCATGAGTCGCGGCAACTCGCCCGGCTCGTCGGGCACCGAGACGAACACTGTCGCGAGCTCAGCCACCTTCTCGCCGTGCTTGCCAGGTATGAGCTTCGTACCATCCTGACCCGCCTGAAGGACATCACTGAGTCCGCCCGTGTCGAGACCAATGGTCTCGATCACCCGGTCGAGGTCGCGGCGAACCTGCTCGAGGACGGCGCGCACCTCGGTCGCGTTGGCACCCAAGATCTCCTGCCAAAGGGCTATGTCGCTGCCGGCGATGCGGGTGACGTCACGCAGTCCGGGGCCCGACAGTGCGAGGTGGCCAGTGGGAGCCCCATGCAGACGTGCAGCGGTGAGGACAGCGAGGATGTGAGGCACGTGCGACACCACGGCGACGGCGCGGTCGTGGGCCGCCGCATCCATCTTGAGCGGTACGGCGCCGACCATTTCAGCGATCTCGACGACACGCGCGACGGACTGAGAATCAGCGCCTGGCGAGTGCGTCACCGCCCAGGGCCGACCTTCGAACAACCTGGCGTAGGCAGCCATGGGCCCAGAACGTTCGCTGCCGGCCATCGGGTGGCTGCCGATGTACCGTTGACTGCCGTCGAGGGACGAGATCTCGTCTTGCAACGATGCCTTGACACTCGTGACGTCGGTGACCGTGGCCTCGGGCCAAGCCGACAACGCTTGCGCAATGCAGGGGGCCGCCTCGTTCGGAGGTACAGCCACAACAACCAGCGCGGGCGACTCGACAGGCTCGGCTGTGCCGGCGCCCCGCGCCACCGCAAGCTCGACGTTGCTCCCAAGTAGGTCGTCGAGGTGAACATCCACACCGGCCTCAGTCAGCGCCAGGGCGAGCGATGTCCCAATCAGCCCACAACCCATCACGAGGACTGGACCGGGGCGATCGCTCATGTGTCCACGCTATCGAAGAGCGCGCCGAGCTCCTCGCGCGACAGGTCGCGCATCGCGCCCGAGGCAAGGCCGCGCAGGTCGAGAGGACCGAAGGCCGTGCGGGTCAGCTCGATCACGGGATGGCCGGCAGCATCGAGCATGCGGCGCACGATGCGGTTGCGCCCCATGTGTATGTCGAGCTCGACGATCGACCGCCCACGGGAGCGGTCCTTGACGAGCAGCCGATCCACGACAGCCGGGCCGTCGTCGAGCTCGATACCAGTCTTGAGCATCGCCCCCAGCGTGTCGGGAACCGAGCCGTCGACGAGGGCGACGTACGTCTTGGTGATCTCAAACGACGGATGCGCCAGCTTGTGCGCCAGATCGCCGTCATTTGTCAGCAGCAGCAACCCGGATGTGTCCGTGTCGAGTCGGCCGACGTGAAAAAGGCGGTCGTCGCGACCCTCCAGGATCGACGACAGGTCGGGGCGCCCGCGCTCATCGGCCATCGTCGTGACAACTCCACGGGGTTTGTTGAGCAGCACGTACGCGTGGTCGTTGGGTGGAGGTATGCGTGCACCATCGACGCGAATGACATCGACGAGTGGATCGACGCGCGAGCCCATCTGGTCGATCACCTCGCCGTTCACCTCGACCCGACCATGGGCGATCATGTCGTCGCAGCGTCGACGACTACCGAGCCCGGCCTGCGCCAGAGCCTTCTGCAATCGGATCTCAGCCACGATCGTCGGGCACGTCGGCGATCTCGTCCAGCGGCGTCGCGGCCTCGTCGTCCATGTCACCAAGCTCGGGAAGCAAGGGGGCGATGTCAGGCAGCTCGCTGATGCTGCCCATGCCCATGCGCTCGAGGAAGTAGCTGGTCGTGCGGTAGAGGATCGCGCCGCTCTCACCATCAACATCGGCCTCCTCGATGAGTCCGCGCGTGACCAGTGTGCGTACGACGCTGTCGACGTTGACACCACGGATCGCGGAGATTCGCGTACGGCTGATCGGCTGCCGGTATGCCACGACCGCCATGGTCTCGAGAGCTGCCTGGGTGAGTCGAGCCTGCTGCCCATCAAGGATGAACCGCTCGACAGCTCCTGCATACTCCTCGCGGGTGAAATATCGCCAGCCCCCAGCGACATTGCGCAGCTCGAAGCCACGCCCCTGCTCGGTGTATTGGGCTGCGAGAGTCGCGAGCGCCTGCTCAACGTCAACTGGCGGGTGACCGACGGCCTGTGCCAGCGTCAGGTGGTCCAGCGGCTGGTCCGCCACCATCAGCACCGCTTCGAGCGCGGGTAGCAACTCGAGCATCTCCAACTCAAGCTCGTGCGGTCCGGTGGGAAGGTCGTGCTCAGTCATCTGTGACTTCAGGATCTGTGCCTTCAAGATCAGTGCTCTCTGGTTCGATGCTTGGGGAGTGTTCGGCGAGGTGCAGGTTTGCTGGGTCAGGAGTGGGCTGGTCGTCGGGTGAACCCATTGGCTCGTCGAACTCGTCTCCGACGTCGATGTCGCCCTCATCGGTGCCGGTCCAGCGCAGGTGGAGGTCGCCCAACGGCATTGCCTGTTCGAACGCAACGACACCCTCCTTGAACAGCTCAAGAAGTGCCAGGAAACGCGCAACCTTGGTGATCAGGTCCGGGGCATCAGCGGTCAGCGCACGAAAGGTCAGTCCTCGCTCTCTGCGAAGCCGGTCGACGATGAGATGACCCTGCTCACGCACACTGACCTGCGGGGCGTGGAGGTGGGCCAGCGACAGGATCGGCACCGCCTTGGGTTGTAGTGCTGCGGCCGCGAGAATGGCAAGCTCCTCAGGCCCGACCGAGATCAACACTTCCGGCAACAGCTGTGCGAAGCGTGGCTCGAGCCCAACGACGCGTGGGAATCGGCGCGACTCGTCCGCGAGCCGCTCGGCCATCAGGCCCGCCATCAGCTTGTAGGCGCGGTATTGCATGAGCCTCGCAAACAGCAGGTCTCGCGCCTCCAGGAGCGCTAGATCTTCCTCATCCTCGACTTCTGCCTGTGGCAGCAGCCGAGCCGTCTTGAGGTCCAGAAGAGTCGATGCCACGAGCAGGAAGTTCGTGGTCTGGTCAAGATCGTCACCCAGCGCCTTGATGTAGGCAATGAACTCGGTTGTCACAGTCGAGAGCGCGACTTCGGTGATGTCGAGCTGGTGTTTTGAGATCAGTTGCAGCAGCAGGTCGAACGGGCCTTCAAAATTGGCCAGATTGACCGAGAAACCGGCGGGCGCGAATTCGTCCGTGTCCGCAAGTGTCACGTCTCGCTCAATCTCCGGGCGACGTCACTGTGGGTGCCGCGCGCGTCCAGATCGGCCAGCGCCACCGCCAGAGCTGCACGCACGAATCGCCCGCGGTCGACCGTTCTGCCGAGCTCACTTCGAAGCTGTAGGCGTGCCTGCTCGACGGCCATGAGCTCGGCTGCAGTGACGTAGACCGTCATTTTTTCGTCGTGCTTGACCCTGCCACTCGCCGTCGTCCCGTCGTCCTCAGTGGATGCATGCGCATCAGCAGCGGTAGCGCGGAACAGTTCATCGGCACCGGGCATGGAGGGGCGCCTGCCGGACCCACCCGATGAGGCGTTCACGCGCCCGGGCATCGCACCAGGACCTCTCGTGCGAGCTGACGGTACGAAGCCGAGCCAGGTGATGTCGTGGCGTACTCGGTGATGGGTTCGCCGGCCACAGTTGAGTCCGAGAACTTGACCGTGCGACGGATGACAGTGTGGAACACGAGGTCACCCCAGCCCTCGACAAGAGTCGCCAGGACCTCCTTGCCATGCAAAGTTCGACTGTCGTACATCGTGCCGAGAAGGCCGATGATCTGCAGGTCGTCGTTGGTCCGGTCGCGTACCTTCTCGATCGTGTCCTTCAGGAGGGCAACTCCCCGCAGTGCGAAGTATTCGCATTCCAGCGGCACGAGCACGCCGTCGGCGGCGGTCAGTGCGTTGACGGTGAGCAGACCGAGTGACGGCTGGCAGTCGATCAGAACTATGTCGTAGTCCTGCAGGATCGGCTTGAGGACTCGCGCCAGAACTTGCTCGCGGCCGACCTCGGTCACCAGCCGCATCTCGGCAGCCGAAAGGTCGATGTTGGACGGCACCAGGTCAAGGCCGTCAATCGACGTGTGGATCACAATGTCCTTGATGCCGAGCTCCCGGTCCATCAACACGTGATAGATGCTCTGCTCGAGCTCATATGCGTTGACACCCATGCCGACAGTCATCGAACCCTGCGGGTCGAAGTCGACCAGAAGCACCTTGCGACCGGTCTCGACGAGCGCTGCGCCGAGGTTGATGGCGGTGGTGGTCTTGCCGACCCCGCCCTTTTGGTTGCACAACGCTATGACAGTGGCCGGCAAGCCGCGTTTGCGTGGCTTGGGCTCCGGAAAGTTCGGCATCGGACGGCCGGTGGGTCCAAGTTCCTTGCTCATCTGGTTCCCCTGCAGTTCGATTGGCCGTCGGACGAGCGTCACTCTACCGCCCAGATTCCGTCACCGTGACGCCCTCGGGTGGGCCGATGCATAAATCTCCCGCAGTTTCTCGACTGTGACCAACGTGTAGATCTGCGTCGTCGTCACAGAGGCATGGCCAAGCAGCTCCTGCACCACCCGCACGTCGGCGCCGCCATCCAGCAGATGCGTTGCGAACGAGTGCCGCAGGGTGTGCGGAGAGACGTCTGTCGTCAACCCAGCGCGCTGAGCCGATCGGGTCAGTACAGTCCACGCACTCTGCCGTGAGAGGCGTCCGCCACGAGCATTGAGGAACACCGCCGGTGTTTGCTGACGGGCGGAAACGAGTGCAGGTCGCGAGGCGGTCAGGTAGTCGCTCAACGACGTTAGGGCGAACGACCCCACCGGAACGATCCGTTGCTTGCCGCCCTTGCCGCGCAGCAGGACGGTTGAGTCCTCGAGGTCGAGGTCGTCGAGGTCGATGCCGACCGCCTCCGAAATGCGCGCCCCGGTGCCGTACAGCACCTCAAGCAGTGCTCGGTCCCGCGAGGAAAGTACGGTGCCGGGAGCTCCGGCCGCCTCGAGGATTGCCTCGACGTCGCTCAACGGGAGCGCCTTGGGCAGCCTCGCCGCCGGGCGGGGTGGCTTCACAGCAGCTGTCACATCTGTGCACACCACCTGCTCTCGCAGCATGAAGCGGTGCAGGCCGCGGACCGAGACGATCGTGCGGGCGGCGCTGGCAGTACCGAGTGGCGTGTGCTCCTCATTTCCCGTACGAAGCGATCCAAGAAATGCCGAGATGTCATTCTCGGTGATCTCGGTCGGTTCAGTCAGGCTCTTGGTGCGTAGGAAGTCCGCGTATCGCCGCAGGTCACGGCGATAGGAACGGATCGTGTTGTCCGCCAGGCCACGCTCGACGCTGAGGTGGCTCAGGTAGTCGTGGACGACCCGTGCGACGTCCGCGGTCATCTGGTGCGCAGCACCTGCGCTGCAAGAATCGCGGCCACCGTCAACGAGTCGTTGAATCGCCCGGACAGCACGGCGTCAACTGCCTCGTCGAACGGCAACCACCACTGCACCATGTCGGCTTCCTCGGCCTCACGTCGCGTGCGATCGGACTCCGGCACGGCACTGAGCGACGTCGCAGTGAACACCTGCCATGACTCCGTCGAATAGCCGGGCGTTGCCAGCAGCCTGAGCTGCGGCTCCCAATGAGCAGCAACGAGGTCAGCCTCCTCGGCGAGCTCTCGGATTGAGGCATCCAGCGCAGACTCTCCGGGCACGTCGAGTGTGCCGGCAGGGATTTCAAGCAGTCTGCGTCGGACCGGGTGGCGGTACTGCTCGACGAGCAGGAGCCGGTCGTCCTCGTCGAGGGCGAGGATGCCTATCGCATCGTTGGGTTGGACCACGGCTCGCCCGTGCTCGGTGCCATCCGGTGCGACGATCGTGTCGATGCCCAGGCTGACGTACGGGCTGTCGTACTTGGTCTCACTTGAGCTGACCGCCCACGAGGCGTCGGCATCGCTCAGGATGCTGCCAGCAAGTCGCCCGGGCAGGTGTGGATGAGGTGTCATGCGGACTGCTGCTCTTCGACGGGCAGGCGCGTCTCGAGCTGGCGGACGAGTGCCGCACCAATCAATCCTGAGAACAACGGATGCGCTTTGGTCGGACGTGAGCGCAGCTCGGGGTGTGCCTGCGTGGACACGTAGAATGGGTGCACCTCTCGTGGAAGCTCGACGAACTCCACGAGAGTTGAGTCCGGGGACGTGCCGCTGAACACCAGACCAGCGGTCTCGAGCTGCTCTCGGTAGGAGTTGTTCACTTCATAGCGATGACGATGACGTTCTTCAACCTTGAGGGCCCCGTAGGCCTCGGCGACGACGCTGCCAGCCTTGAGGGTTGCGGGGTAGAGACCGAGACGCATCGTGCCGCCGAGGTCACCCTCACCGTCCACGATCGCGAGCTGTTCGGCCATCGTCGCAATCACCGGATGCGGCGCTTCGGGATCGAACTCAGATGAGCTCGCACCTTCAATGCCCGCAACATTGCGCGCGTACTCGATGACCATGCATTGCAAGCCGAGACACAGGCCGAGTACCGGAATACCCCGCTCCCGCGCGTATGTGAGGGCGCCGAGCTTGCCCTCGATCCCGCGAATGCCAAAGCCGCCTGGCACACAGATTCCATCCACGTCGGCCAGGTGGTGAGCGGCGCCGGCTTCGGTCTCGCAGTCATCTGACGGAACCCAGCGCAGGTTGACGCGCGCATCGTGGGCGAATCCGCCGGCGCGAAGTGCTTCAGCGACGGAGAGGTAGGCGTCAGGCAGGTCTACGTACTTTCCGACCAGAGCGATCGTCAACTCCTCGGCAGGTTCATGAACCCGTCGAAGGAGGTCATCCCACTGCGTCCAGTCAACGTCACGGAATGGGAGGTCAAGCCGCCGCACCACGTACGCATCGAGGCCTTGGCTGTGCAGCACCTTGGGGATGTCGTAGATCGATGGCGCATCCGCCGCGGTGATGACGGCCTCCTCGTCGACGTCACACATCAGCGAGATCTTGCGTTTCATACTCTCAGGGATGTCGCGGTCTGCGCGGCACACGATCGCGTCGGGCTGGATACCGATCGATCGGAGCGCCGCGACGGAGTGCTGTGTCGGCTTGGTCTTGAGTTCGCCAGAAGGACCGATGTACGGCACCAGCGAAACGTGCAGGAAGAACACGTTGCCGCGGCCGACATCATGTCGGACCTGGCGTGCTGCCTCGAGGAACGGCAGCGACTCGATGTCGCCGACGGTTCCGCCGATCTCGGTGATCACCACATCGACATCCGGACCCGCCATGGCCCGGATGCGTGACTTGATCTCGTTGGTGATGTGCGGGATGACCTGCACCGTGTCACCGAGATAGTCGCCGCGGCGCTCTTTGGCGATGACCTCGGAGTAGACCTGACCAGTCGTGACATTTGCCATGCCTGAGAGGTCAACGTCGAGAAAGCGTTCATAGTGGCCGATGTCGAGATCCGTCTCTGCACCATCGTCGGTCACAAAGACCTCACCGTGCTGGAACGGGTTCATCGTGCCGGGGTCGACGTTGAG
>CAZWZC010000078.1:0-1950 GCA_964638755.1 uncultured Aeromicrobium sp.
TCTCGGGGAGGGCCCCGCACCCACCCGGGTGTGGGGTTCCTTGCGCCGTCACTGCCAGTTCGATCCAACGCGACACACGTTATGTGCCATTACCGTTGACACATACCCACGGTGCGTCGCATGCTGGCACCAGTACGCGACGCTGAGGAGCAGCGATGACCAACACGCTCGAATCGCCAACAAGGCTGTCCGCCACGCTCACCCGTGAACAGTACGCCGAGGCCCTCCATGGCCTCTCCGTCGCCTCGGTGGAGCATCATTTCGACGCATTCATCGACGTTCCGTGGGATCACGACGACTTCCAGATCGATCGGACTGACCCCCGCTGGATCCTTCCGGCCGACACCGATCCACTCGGCGCCCACCCGTGGTACCAGTCGCAGTCGGTCGAGCGGCAGATCGAGATCGGGCTGTGGCGTCAGGCCAACATCCTTCGAGTCGGCGTCCAGTTCGAGAACATCCTGATCCGCGGGATCATGCAGTACTGCTTCGAGCTCCGCAACGGATCACCCGAGTTCCGTTATCTGATGCACGAGGCCACGGAGGAGTGCCACCACAACCAGATGTTCCAGGAAGCGATCAACCGGATCGACGTGGACGTACCGGGAATGCCGTGGCTCATGCGCCGCATCTCGTGGCTGATCCCGGGAGCCGCTTCGACCTTCCCGGTGAGCTTCTTCATCGGTGTACTTGCCGGCGAGGAACCGATTGACCACACGCAGAAGAACATCCTTCGCGGAGGAAAGTCGTTGCCGCCTCTGATGTCACGGATCATGGAGATCCATGTCGCAGAGGAAGCGCGTCACATCTCATTCGCGCACGAGTTCCTCAAGCTCCACGGGCCTCATCTCGGCCGGATCAACCGATTCATCGTCTCGATGCTGTTCCCGATCATCATGCGGGTCGGAGCGGACCTGATCATGATTCCGCCCAAGGCCTTCCGCAAGGAGTTCGACATTCCGCGCAAGGTCATCAAGGACCTCTACTGGCGCGCACCGGGATCTCGTCAGCGACTGCAGGAGATGTTCGCCGATGCTCGGATGCTGGCCGAGCAGTCCAATCTGATGACACGCAGCTCGAGGGGGATGTGGCGGCTCTGCAAGATCGACGGGCGGTCCTCGCGGTTCCGCAGCGAGCCTCCTGTCGCCTTCGCGGGCTGAAACCGTGACCCATGTCGTCACACAGGCATGTTGCGCTGATGCCTCGTGCGTGTTCGCGTGTCCCGTCAACGCCATCCACCCCACCCCGGACGAGCCCGACTTCGCGCTGGCGGAGATGCTCTACATCGATCCCAGCTCGTGCGTCGACTGTGGAGCATGCGTTGGCGCGTGCCCCGTCGGTGCGATCGTTCCCGGCGCCTTGGTCGGCGCCAACCAGCTGCCATTCGTCGACATCAACGCGATGTTCCACGCAGAGCCGCGTACGTACCCCATCCAGGCGCCGATCACGCCGATCGTCCGCAAGCTGCCGGGACGGATGCACGTGGCGATCGTGGGCTCTGGGCCGGCGGCGCTGTATGCCGCTGACGAGCTGCTGAAGCAGGACGAGGTGCACGTCACCGTGATCGACCGACTGCCCACGCCGCACGGTCTCGTACGCTGTGGCGTCGCACCCGACCATGTGGACACCAAGTCGATCGAGCGGCTGTTCCGACAGATCGAGGACCAGCCCGGATTCCACTACCTGCTCAACGTCGAGGTCGGCACCCACGTCTCCCACGCCGAGCTGCTCGAGCACTGCAGCGCGGTCATCTATGCCACCGGGGCCTCTCAGGATCGCAAGTTGCAGATCCCGGGTGAGAGTCTGCTCGGCAGCGAGACCGCGACCGAGTTCGTTGCTTGGTACAACGGCCACCCTGACCACGCGGATCGTACGTTCGACCTGACCGGAGAACGCGCCGTGATCATCGGCAACGGCAATGTTGCTCTCGATGTCGCGCGCATCCTGACT
>CAZWZC010000078.1:1960-11204 GCA_964638755.1 uncultured Aeromicrobium sp.
GCAACAGAGATCGCCGATCACGCGCTGGAGGCGCTGCGGGCCAGCGCGATCCGCGAGGTCGTGATTCTCGGTCGTCGAGGCGTCGAACAGGCCGCGTTCACGCTGCCCGAGCTCGTCGGCTTGCTGTCCCACTCCGACCTCGAGTTCGTCGTTGAGGGTGCTGACCTGGATGAGCCGATCGCCGACCCGATGGCGGCGCGCAAGGTTGCGGCGCTGCGCGATGCCGTCGCGCGGCCGGTCGCGCCCGGAAGCCAGCGCATCGTTTTCAGGTTTGCGCAGTCTCCGGCCGAGCTCATCGGCGATACGCACGTCACCGGCACGCGGGTCACCCACAACGACATCGTCAAAACCGACGGCGGCGTACGCGCCGTTCCAACGAGCAGGACCGAGCTGATCGACACCTCGCTGGTGTTGCGGTCGATCGGCTATCGAGGTGTGCCGATCGGCGGGCTCCCGTTCGACGACCAGGCGGGGGTGGTCACCAATGACGGTGGCCGGGTCACCGGAGCACCACGGACGTACGCGGTGGGGTGGTTCAAGCGAGGACCCACTGGATTCATCGGCACCAACAAGTCCTGCTCGCGGGAAACGGTCGGCTACCTGATCGACGACTTCAACTCCGATCTCATCCCGGCGCACGGGAGTCGCCGCGCGCTGAAGGATCTTGTCGCGCGGCGCGGACAGGTTGTGGACCTTGGCGGTTGGCGGTCCATCGATCGCGCCGAAAGGCTCACCGGTCAGGCCCGTCACAGGCGCAAGATCACTCGCGTCGCCGAGCTCCTCGAAGCTGCCCGACCCGCCCCCGCACCACGACGTGGTCGCAGCGGATCTGTGCCTGGCTGACGAGTAGGGTGGGTGCTGACTTTCCAATACCCTCAGCGGCACTTCACTAAGGACACAGCAGTGAGCAACGAAGCAACGACGGTCGGCACCTCCAAGGTCAAGCGCGGTATGGCCGAGATGCTCAAGGGCGGCGTCATCATGGACGTCGTCAACGCCGAGCAGGCCAAGATCGCCGAGGACGCTGGCGCCGTTGCCGTCATGGCACTTGAGCGCGTGCCCGCCGACATCCGTGCGCAGGGTGGCGTTGCGCGTATGAGTGACCCTGACCTGATCGACGGCATCATCGAAGCAGTCTCGATCCCCGTGATGGCCAAGGCTCGCATCGGCCATTTCGCCGAGGCGCAGATCCTGCAGTCACTCGGCGTCGACTACATCGACGAGTCCGAGGTCCTCACGCCGTCCGACTACGCCAACCACATCGACAAATGGCAGTTCACCGTGCCTTTCGTGTGTGGCGCCACCAACCTCGGTGAGGCATTGCGCCGCCTGACCGAGGGCGCAGCGTTCATCCGTTCCAAGGGCGAGGCCGGCACCGGTGACGTGTCCAACGCCGTCACCCACATCCGCGCCATCACCGGCCAGATCCGCAAGCTCCAGGGCCTCCGCGAGGACGAACTGTATGTTGCCGCGAAGGAGCTGCAGGCGCCATATGAGTTGGTCAAGGAGGTTGCCGAGGCCGGCAAGCTCCCGGTCGTGCTGTTCACCGCTGGTGGCATCGCGACACCCGCTGATGCGGCACTCGTCATGCAGCTCGGCTCCGAAGGTGTGTTCGTCGGCTCAGGCATCTTCAAGGCAGGAAACCCTGCCGAGCGGGCAGCGGCGATCGTCAAGGCCACCACGTTCTACGATGACCCCGACGTCGTCGCCAAGGTCTCGCGCGGCCTCGGCGAAGCCATGGTCGGCATCAACGTCGAGGAGATCCCAGAGCCGCATCGGTTGGCCGAACGCGGTTGGTAGGGCGCGCGGCTTCGCCGCTCCAGCGGTTCGTTCCTCACCGCTGCCAGGCTTCGCCTGGGCGCCCGCCGCCCCTACTCGCAGAGCTCGTGGGGGGACCCCCAGCTTCGCTCGGCCCATGGCTGAGTTTGCCTCGCTTCGCTTGGCCCATGGCTGAGTAGTTGGGCCGTGGCGTCGTAACCGGACGTGAGGCCGCGTCGTTGGGTTGGTGCGTGCATCTCCCATGCAAGCGCTTGTCGGAACAGGGGACTGACGTGGTGCGACACCGTGCTCGCCGAAAGCGGTTTGCCCGCTTGCGTACTTGGCGACCATCACGATCGACTCCCGTCACGTTCGCCGCGCTGCTCGGGCTCCTTTGCATCAGCGCCACTGTGGCGGTGGCGATCTTCGACCTGACACCGATTGTGGTCAGCTCGGACTCGATGGCTCCCGCCATCAACCGCGGCGACCTAGCGATCGCTCGAGCGTCGTCGGCCGGCGACGCCTCGACTGGAGACATCATCAGCGTCAAGAACCGGGCCGGCATACGGATCACCCATCGGGTTGAGACGGTGGACCCGTACGGAAGCAGCATCCAGTTCACCCTCAAGGGCGACGCGAACGAGGTTCCCGATTCACAGGTCTACAACGAGACGTCAATCGACAAGGTGATCTGGACAGTGCCGAAGATGGGCTATCCCCTGCGGGTTGCCGTCGGGCCGGTCGGCATCTTCGTCGGCGGGCTCCTCGTGGCCTCGCTGGCATACGTGCTGAGCGGCCCATGGAGACGGGCCAACTCCGACCAAGAGGCCTACTGAATATCTGGTTGTCGCTTTGTGCCCGGGCTGACGTATGATTGACGCAGTGCCGCTTGAGGTATGGGAGTGCCTCACAAGGGCGGCATAGCACGAGGGAGCACGACCCGCTGAGCTTCGGCTCGCGATCGATCTCACCTCCGCTGAACCCGATCGGGAGGGATATCCGAGAGGGAGCGACGGTGGTGGCGTATCCCCTGGAGATTCGTCTCCCACGCCGCCACCGTCGTCAGACGGGGTCCCGGACGCTCAGTACGCTGACGAAGTGCCAACTTCACCGTCGATCGGCGTCTTCGCCCTGCAGGGCGACGTACGTGAGCATGTACGTGTACTGACCGATCTCGGCCTCACAGCCTTCACGGTGCGGCGTCCTCACGAGCTCGCTCTTTGCGATGCGCTGATCCTGCCAGGCGGCGAGTCGACGACGATGTACAAGCTGGCGCAGGCCTTCGATCTGTTCGAGCCGCTCGCGGAACGAATCCGAGACGGCATGCCGACGCTCGGTACCTGTGCCGGAATGATCATGCTGGCCGACCGCATCACGGGAGGTATCGACGGTCAGCAGACACTCGGCGGGCTTGACATCACGGTGCGGCGCAATGCGTTCGGGCGTCAGGTTGACTCCTTTGAGGGCGACATCGCGTTCGACGGCATCGACGACCCGGTGCACGCAGTGTTCATTCGCGCACCGTGGGTTGAGGAGACCGGACCGCAGGTCAAGGTGCTTGCAACCGTCGCATCCGGGGAAGCCGCCGGTAGAATCGTCGCCGTTCGGCAGGGCAGCCTGATGGCGACGTCATTTCATCCAGAGGTCAGCGGTGACGATCGCGTTCACCGCTATTTCGTCGAACTCATCAAGAAGTCCTAGATCGGAGCGTCATGTCGGGCCACTCAAAATGGGCGACCACCAAGCACAAGAAGGCGATCGTCGATGCCAAGCGCGGCAAGATGTTCGCCAAGCTGGTCAAGAACATCGAAGTTGCGGCCCGTATCGGCGGCGCCGATCCAGAAGGCAACCCGACGCTCTATGACGCGATCCAGAAGGCCAAGAAGTCGTCAGTACCCAAGGACCACATCGACCGTGCGGTCAAGCGCGGCGGCGGCGTGGGTGCTGACTCGGTCGACTACACGACGATCATGTATGAGGCCTACGCGCCGGGCGGTGTCGCGCTGCTGGTCGAGTGCCTGACCGACAACAAGAACCGCGCGGCCATGGAGGTTCGTACGGCGATGACCCGCAACGGCGGCACGATGGCAGATCCGGGTTCGGTGTCCTACATGTTCCACCGCAAGGGCGTCATCATCGTCTCTGAGGAGCAGGAGGGCGGTGAGACCGACGAGGACACAGTACTGATGGCTGTGCTGGACGCCGGTGCTGAAGAGGTCAACGACCTCGACGGCTCGTTCGAGGTCATCAGTGAGGCAACTGACCTGGTCGCTGTTCGCACGGCACTGCAGGAGGCGGGCCTTGACTACGAGTCCGCCGATGCCGCTTTCGTGCCGACCATGACGGTCGACGTCGATGTCGAGGCGGCGACCAAGATCCTCAGGCTGATTGATGCGCTCGAGGACTGTGATGACGTGCAGAACGTCTTCTCCAACTTCGACGCGACCGACGAGGTCATGGCCCAGGTCGAATAGACCCGCGTGTCGCCCCTGACCTGACGGGGACTCAGACTAGGCTGTCGAACATGCGTTCGGTTCTCTGGTGCGTCCGATGAGGGTGCTCGGCATCGATCCGGGCCTGACCCGCTGCGGCTTCGGCGTCGTGGACGGCACCGTTGGGCGCGCTCTGACGATGATCGACGTCGGCGTCTTCCGCACCCCTCCAGATCTGGACACCTCGCGACGACTGCTCCTGCTGGAGCAGGGGATCGAGGCGAGCATTCTGGAGCATCACCCTGATGTTGTCGCCGTCGAGCGGGTGTTCAGCCAGCACAACGTACGCACTGTGATGGGCACGGCTCAGGCCAGCGGGGTCGCGATGCTGGTCGCAGCGCGTCACGGCATCACCGTGCAGCTGCACACGCCGAGCGAGGTCAAGGCTTCGGTGACCGGCAGCGGACGGGCAGACAAACCACAGGTGACGCAGATGGTGACCCGGTTGCTTCGGCTTACCGATGCTCCCAAGCCCGCTGACGCCGCCGATGCATTGGCTCTTGCGATCTGCCAGATCTGGCGTGGGGGCGCGCACAACCGGCTCCAAGCGGCCATCCACTCAGCACAATTGCGCACCGCCGGCACGACGCGAGCGGCCCGATGATCGCCCACGTGCGCGGACCCGTCGCCGCTGTCACCCTGACCTCCGCCGTGATCGACGTCGGCGGAGTCGGAATGCAGATCATGTGCTCACCCGGCACGATCGCCCGATTGCGCATTGGCCAGGAGGCACAGCTCTCGACCTCAATGGTGGTTCGCGAGGATTCCCTGACGCTCTACGGCTTTGCCGACACTGATGAGCGCGACATGTTCGAGCTCGTGCTGACTGCCAGCGGCGTCGGACCCAAGGTCGCACAGGCGATGCTCGCCGTACTCGAGCCCGAACGGCTTCGCCGCGCAATTGGCCAGGGCGATCTTGCAACACTCACGATGGTTCCCGGCATTGGCCGCAAGGGTGCCGAGCGCATCGTTGTCGAGCTCAAGGATCGCGTGGGCGTGACCAGCAAAGCGGTCGCGGGCCAGCCACAGTGGCGCGACCAGGTGCACGAAGCCCTTCTCGGCCTTGGCTGGTCGGCCCGTGATGGCGATGCCGCTCTTGAACAGGTCGCGGCAGATCACGCCGGCGAGCCCGACCTCGATGTGTCTGTCGCGCTGCGAGAAGCGCTCCGCACGTTGGCGAGGGACCGATGAACGACGACACCGGATTTGATGCAGGCGACGGTTTCGAAACGATCGTCGCTGACGTGGGTCCAGAGGAGCGCGCCTTCGAGGCGGCTCTTCGCCCGCGGACGCTCGAGGAGCTGATTGGCCAAGAACGCGTACGTGAGCAACTCTCGCTGATGCTCGAGGCCGCTGTCGCGCGCGGACGTACGCCCGATCACGTGCTGTTGTCAGGACCCCCAGGCCTCGGCAAGACGACGATCGCAATGATCATCGCCCACCAGCTCAGCGCACCGTTGCGCATCACCAGCGGCCCGGCGATCCAGCATGCGGGTGACCTCGCGGCAATCCTGTCGGGCGTCAACGAAGGTGACGTGCTGTTCATCGATGAGATCCACCGCATGTCGAGGCCGGCCGAAGAGCTGCTCTACATGGCGATGGAGGACTTTCGGGTCGACGTGATCGTCGGCAAGGGCCCCGGCGCCACCGCGATACCCCTGGAGATCCCACCGTTCACTGTCGTCGGCGCAACGACCCGGGCAGGACTGCTGCCCAGCCCACTGCGCGACCGGTTTGGGTTCACCGCCCAGCTCGACTACTACGACACAGCTGAGCTGCACCGCATCGTCGACCGCTCGGCCGGGCTGCTCGAGCTCGAGGTGACCGACGACGGCGGTCGTGAGATCGCCTCTCGCTCACGCGGCACACCGCGCATCGCCAATCGCCTGCTGCGTCGGGTACGTGACTATGCCGAAGTACGCGCCGGCGGCGTCATTGACCACGATGTCGCGCGTGACGCCCTGGCGTTGTACGAAGTTGATGAGCTTGGCCTCGACAGGCTTGACCGCGCCGTGCTCGGTGCCCTGTGTCGCAGCTTCGGCGGGGGACCGGTCGGCATCCAGACGCTCGCCGTCGCCGTCGCCGAAGAGCGTGAGACGGTCGAGGAGCTCGCTGAGCCGTTCCTCGTACGGTTGGGGTTCCTCGCACGCACACCCCGCGGCCGCGTCGCCACCGCGGCTGCGTGGCGGCATCTCGGCCTCAAGGCGCCAGCCTCGGCTGAGCAGCTTCCGCTTGACGAGACGCTCCAATAGTCGGCCAAATGAGAGTCCGGTCGAAGTGACTCCAGCGCCCGGCTAAACTACCCGTTGGCCCTCCGGCCCGACCGCTTCCAAGGCGGTTCCCACAACACTCGTACTGGAGCACTCTCGTGTCCAACTGGGTCGACTTCCTGCCCTTGCTGTTCCTGGTCGTCATCTTCTGGCTGCTGATCATTCGTCCGGCTCGTGCTCGCCAGCGCGCGTTCCTCAAGACGCAGAGTGAGCTCAAGGTCGGCGACAAGATCATGCTCGCGAGTGGCATCTACGGCGAGATCGTGTCGGTCAGCGACGAGACCCTGGAGCTGCGAATCGCTCCCGACACGGTGGTGACCGTCAGCCGGCAGGCCGTTGGCAGGGTCGTGCGGGACACCACCTCGGACCACGACGCCTGATGGCCGCCTCCAAGACGCGCAGTGCCAACGCGCCCCGACCTAGGAGAACGTTGGCGCTGTTCCTGGCCGCGATCGTTGCCATGTACGGCCTCGTGGCGCTGATCGACATTAACGCCAAGAAGTCTGACGACAGCGCGTGGAAGCCCAAGCTTGGCCTCGACCTGCAGGGCGGCACGCGTATCACCTTCGAGGCCAAGGCAGAGGGCGGCAAGGTGACTGCCGACAAGTTGAGCCAGGCCCGCGACATCATCGATCAGCGCGTCAACGGTACGGGTGTCACCGAGGCCGAGGTCACCACGCAGGGTGGCAACCAGATCATCGTCGAGATACCCGGACAGCAGCGTGCCAACATTGTCGACGAGGTCGGCAAGACCGCGCAGCTCCGCTTCCGCCTGTTGTGGGGTTCGGGCCAGAGCGCCGCCACGGCGTCCGACACCAAGGCTGATCAGAAGGTCGCCGACGAGGTTGACTGGTCCAAGCTTTCGCTCGACCAGCTGATCAAGGCTGAGACCCAGGGTGTCGCTTCTCTTCCCAAGGAATATCAGGCTGCGATCGCATCGCTGCAGAAGGTGTTGGCAGGGTTCGTCTGCACCAACGACGTACAGGTCAACGATGTGGCGAACAAACCACTTGTCACGTGTGACCCCAAGACCGGTGAGGTGCAGCTTCTCAGCCCAACCGTGATCGAGGGCACCCAAGTCAAGAGCGCCGATGCCGTGATCCCGCAGCAGCAGGTCCAATGGGTTGTAGCACTCGCCCTCAAGGGCGATGGCAAGAAAGCCTTCGACAAGATCACCGACCAGCTGTTCCAGCAGGAGCAGGCGGGCAATGAGCAAGGCAGCCGGTTCGCGATCGTCCTCGATGGTGAAACGATCAGCGCACCCACGACGAACGGCCACTTCACCGATGGGCGGTCGCAGATCTCGGGCAACTTCACTGCCAAGTCATCCAAGGACCTTGCCAACCAGCTGAAGTACGGCGCGCTTCCGTTGACGTTCGGCCTCAATGGCGTATCGGAGGAAGGCCCATCCCTGGCTGGCAGTCAGCTGAACGCCGGTCTGGTCGCCGGACTGGTCGGCATGATCCTCGTGGTCCTGTACCTCCTGCTCTACTACCGAGGCCTCGGCCTTGTCGCCGTCGGGTCACTGCTGATCTCGGCCACCATCACCTATGTCGCGGTGCTCATCCTTGGAAAGTCCGTCGGGTTCACCCTGACCCTGCCGGGTATTGCGGGTTTGATCGTCGCGATCGGCATCACAGCGGACTCATTCATCGTGTTCTTCGAACGACTCCGCGACGAGGTGCGCGATGGCAAGTCGCTACGGCTCGCCGTCGAGGCAGGGTGGATCCGTGCGCGAAGCACGATCCTTGCCGCCGACGCGGTGTCAATTCTCGCAGCTCTCGTCCTGTTCATCTTCGCGATAGGCGTGGTTCGCGGGTTCGCATTCGCTCTCGGCCTCACCACGATCATCGACATCTTCGTGGTCTTCTTGTTCACCAAGCCACTGGTGTCGGTGCTCGCGCGGACCAAGTTCTTCGGCCAGGGGCACAAGATGTCCGGCCTTGATGCAGCACACCTCGGCATCTCGGGGCGCAAGGTCAGTGAGCTGGCTCGCGGCACTGCCAGCCCTGCCGGCAGTACCGCTGGAAAGGGACACATCTGATGGGCAGGATCAGCACATTCGGACAGAGCCTGTACGAAGGTCGGATCTCGTTTGACTTCGTCGGTCGCCGCAAGCTCTGGTACGCCGCCTCCGCCGTCATTGTCCTGCTCGCCGCCCTCGGATTCCTGGCGCGCGGATTCAACTACGGCGTCGAGTTCAAGGGCGGTGTCGAGTTCACCGCAACAGTCCAGAAGGCTGACTCGGCGACAGCCGACAAGATGCGCACAGCGGTTGAAGAAGCGGCCGTCCCCGAAGCCGGTGACCCGACAGTGACCACTTCGGGTGGCGGTGGTGCGGAATTGATCCGCATCCAGACCAAACCTTTGACACAGGACCAGACCACCGCGATCAAGGAATCGCTGATCAAGGCCGGCGCAACAGAGGTCAGTCAAAATCTGATCGGACCCACGTACGGCAAACAGGTGGCCAACAAGGCACTGACCGGACTGATCGTGTTCGTGGTGCTCGTGGTGCTCTTCATCTGGGCCTACTTCCGTGAGTGGCGGATGTCAGCCGCAGGCATGTTCGCGCTGGCGCACGACCTCGTGATCACCATCGGTGTGTACGCCTGGTCCGGCTTCGAGGTCACACCGGCAACTGTCACCGGGCTGCTGACGATCCTCGGCTTCTCGCTCTACGACACCGTGGTCGTGTTCGACAAGATCCGGGAGAACGCGGCC
>CAZWZC010000079.1:0-11162 GCA_964638755.1 uncultured Aeromicrobium sp.
GAGCCTGTCGATACCCCGGCCGAGTCCGAACCACCCAGCCTTGAGCAGCAGCTCGCCGAACGCACGTCTGATCTGCAGCGACTCCAGGCCGAGTACGTCAACTACAAGCGACGCGTCGACCGGGATCGTGAACTCGTACGCGCCCAGGGCGAGGCCGGCGTGCTGCAGTCGCTCCTGATGGTGCTCGACGACATCGGTCGTGCTGACGAGCACGGTGAGCTTGAGGGTGGTTTCAAGGCAGTAGCCGATGCCATCCACCAGCTAGCCAAGAAGCATGGACTCGAGCCGTTCGGCTCCGAGGGTGAGCCCTTCGATCCGGCGGTGCACGAGGCGGTGTTCCACGCCGGCGAGTCCGCCGAAGTCGACACCACGACGATCGACAGCGTGATGCGCATCGGCTACCGGCACGGTGACCGGGTGCTACGCCCGGCAACTGTCGGCGTGGTCGAGCCGGCCAAGCAAGAACCTGCAGCAGAATCGCCAGCACCGCTGACAGACGAAGCGCCAGACGAGTAGATGAAGGGAGGTTGGCATGGCAGCCAGTGACTGGTCGACCAAGGACTTCTACAAGGTCCTCGGCGTCAAGAAGGACGCGTCGCAAGACGACATCAAGAAGGCCTATCGCAAGCTCGCACGTGACAACCATCCCGATTCCAACCCGGGCAACAAGGCCGCCGAGGACCGCTTCAAGGGCATCTCGGAGGCGTACGCCGTGCTTTCGTCAAAGGACAAGCGCAAGGAGTATGACGAGCAGCGCAGCATGTTCGGACAATTCCGCAACGGCGCGGCTGGTGGCGGCTTCGGGGGTCAGCCAAGTCCGGGCGGCCAGCCCGACTTCAGCGACCTGTTCGGGGGGTTGTTCGGAGGCGGCGGCCGAAGCCGGGGACGCACTCGCCAGTCAGCTGCGCGCAAGGGCGACGATCTTGAGACCGAGGCCTCGATCACGTTCCAGCAAGCAGTCGAGGGCGCAACGCTGCCATTGCGCCTGACCAGCGACGAACCGTGCCCGACGTGTCACGGGACCGGTGCCAAACCCGGCACGACCCCCAAGGTCTGCTCCAAGTGTCAGGGCAGCGGCTCGCAGACCGGCACGGCCGGTGGACTCTTCGCGATGACCGAGCCGTGCGATCAGTGCCGGGGTCGCGGGCTCGTCGTCGAGCACGCGTGCGACACCTGCCGTGGATCCGGGCGCGCGCCTTCCAGTCGCACCTTGCAGGTCAAGGTGCCGGCTGGTGTCAAGGACGGTCAGCGCATCAGGATCAAGGGCAAGGGCGGCAAGGGAGAGGCCGGCGGACCCAACGGTGACCTGTTTCTGCTGGTGCACGTCCAGCCCCACAAGCTGTTCGGCCGCAAGGGTGACAACCTCACGATCACCGTGCCGGTGGAGTTCGACGAAGCGGCGCTGGGCGCTGAGATCCAGGTTCCGACCCTCGACGGACCAGCCGTACGCATCAAGATCCCGGCCGGCACCCCGAATGGTCGAACATTTCGAGCGACTGGCAAGGGTGGCGTCAAGAAGGCCGGAGGCAAGGGCGATCTCCTCGTCACGGTCGAGGTGCAGGTGCCTGCCACCCTGACCGACGAGGTGCGCGAAGCACTCGAAAAGCTTCGCGACAGCCGTGGCTCGATCTCTCCACGTGATGGACTCTTCGAGGCGGCGAAGTGATGGCTGACATCACTGGGTCGGGCTCCGCCCAGGGATCGTTCGTCCCTCCCGGACCTGAAGCCAAGGTGTTCGTCATCAGCGTCGCTGCTGAGTTGTCGGGTTTGCACCCGCAGACGCTGCGTACATATGACCGCCTCGGTCTCGTCGCTGCCGGCCGTACGGGAGGCGGCGGTCGCCGCTACTCGCTGCGTGACATCGAGGTGCTGAGGCAGGTCGCCCGGCTCACCGCCGAGGGACTCGGACTCGAAGGTGTGCGCCGTGTCATCGAGCTGGAGGACCAGGTCGATGCGTTGCGCCAGCGAGTAGCCGAGCTGCAGATCGCGCTTGCCGCGGCCGATGAGGTGCAAAACCTGCCGGCGTTGACCGCCGACAACCAGGTCATGGTCTGGCGCAAACGTCGCTGACCAGAGCGACGGTGGGTTCGCGGGCAAGACATGAGGTCAACCTCGCAATCCCCCTGTGACATGTGAGCGATAGGTTGGAGCCCCGATCGCTCTGAGGTTTGGATGGTCTCGTGTTCCAGAAGATCCTCGTGGCCAATCGCGGTGAGATCGCGATTCGTGCGTTCCGTGCAGCCAACGAGCTTGGCGCGCGCACGGTCGCCGTCTTCCCGGTCGAGGACCGGGGCTCCGAGCACCGGGTACGCGCCGACGAGGCATACGAGATCGGCGAGGCCGGCCACCCGGTACGCGCCTATCTGGACCCGCAGGCGATTGTCGACACCGCCGTCAGGGCTGGCGCCGACGCCATTTATCCCGGCTACGGATTCTTGTCGGAGAACCCAGATCTCGCGGAGGCGTGCGAGAACGCCGGCATCACCTTCGTCGGCCCGCTGAGGGAGGTGCTGGAGCTCACCGGCAACAAGGCCCGCGCGATTGCTGCGGCGAAGGCAGCCGGTGTGCCGACCCTCAAGTCGGTCGATCCGTCCGCCGATGTCGACGAGCTGGTCGATGCGTCCGAGTCGCTCAACTACCCGCTGTTCGTCAAGGCGGTTGCCGGCGGCGGCGGCCGCGGCATGCGACGCGTCGACGATCCGGCAACGCTGCGGGAGGCGATTGAGGCCGCGATGCGTGAGGCTGATGGCGCATTCGGCGACCCCACCTGCTTCATTGAGGAGGCGGTCGTCGACGCGCGGCACATCGAGGTGCAGATCCTCGGTGACCAGCACGGCAACGTCGTGCACCTGCGCGAGCGTGACTGCTCAGTGCAGCGTCGCCACCAGAAGGTCATCGAGATTGCCCCGGCCCCCAACCTCGATCGTGATGTCCGCAAGGCGATGTGCGCCGATGCGGTGAAGTTCGCCGAGTCGATCAACTATTCCTGTGCTGGCACGGTCGAGTTCCTCCTCGACGCCGCCGGCCGCTATGTCTTCATCGAGATGAACCCCCGCATCCAGGTCGAGCACACCGTGACCGAGGAGGTCACCAACGTCGACCTCGTACAGGCACAGATGCGAATAGCGGCCGGTGCGACACTGGCTGAGCTCGGGCTCGACGTGCAGGTGAACATCAAGGCCCGTGGCTTCGCCCTGCAGTGCCGCATCACCACCGAGGATCCGGCCAACGGCTTCCGTCCCGACACCGGCACGATCACGGCCTACCGATCTCCGGGTGGCCCAGGCGTTCGTCTCGATGGTGGAACGGTCTACACCGGGGCGACGATCAGCGCGCACTTCGACTCGATGCTGTCCAAGCTGACTTGTCGCGGACGCGACTTCGCGGCCGCAGTCGGCAGAGCCGAGCGCGCATTGGGTGAGTTCCACGTCGGCGGCGTCTCGACCAACATCCCGATCCTGCGGGGGGTGCTCGCCAATCCCGACTTCACCGGTGGTGTCGTGACGACGACCTTCATCGACGAGCACCCCGAGCTCCTCGAGGCGCAGGTGACCACCGATCCGGCCGACAAGATCATGACCTGGCTCGCAGACGTCACAGTCAACAAACCCCACGGTTCGGCGCCGACCAAGATCGACCCCGCATCCAAGCTCCCGTCGATCGACCTCGGGGCATCGCCCCCTGACGGCTCACGTCAACTGCTCGCAGAGCTCGGACCGGTCGGTTTCGCCGAGTCGTTGCGCCAGCGTGACTCCGTCGGGGTCACCGACACGACCTTCCGCGATGCACATCAGTCGCTCCTGGCAACCCGCGTACGCACCCGTGACCTCGTACGAGTGGCGCCCTACGTCGCACGCATGACCCCTCAGCTTCTCTCGATCGAGGCCTGGGGTGGTGCCACGTATGACGTGGCGCTGCGATTCCTCAAGGAGGATCCCTGGGAACGGCTCGCCGCGATGCGCGAAGCGGCTCCCAACATCTGCCTGCAGATGCTGCTGCGCGGGCGCAACACGGTCGGCTACACGCCCTACCCCACCGAGGTCACCGCCGCCTTCGTCGGCGAGGCCGCCGAGACCGGCATCGACATCTTCCGCATCTTCGACGCTCTCAACGATGTCGATCAGATGCGGCCGGCCATCGAGGCTGTCCGCGAGACCGGGACGACCATCGCGGAGGTTGCGCTCTGCTATACCGGCGACCTGTCCAACCCCGCGGAAAATCTGTACACCCTCGACTACTACCTACATCTAGCTGACAGCATCGCCAGTGCTGGCGCGCACGTCCTGGCCATCAAGGACATGGCAGGGCTCCTACGTGCACCCGCTGCTCGTACGCTCGTCACCGCGCTGCGCGAGCGGTTCGACCTGCCCGTTCACCTGCACACGCACGACACCGCCGGTGGCCAGCTCGCCACGCTGATGGCGGCCATCGAGTCGGGGGTCGACGCCGTCGACGTCGCTTCGGCCGCCCTTGCTGGCACCACGAGTCAACCCCCGATGTCGGCACTGGTGGCTGCAACCGACTACTCGCCGCGCGAGACTGGCCTCGACATTGACGCCATCAATGCCCTCGAACCCTACTGGGAGGCCGTACGCCGGGTGTACGCACCGTTCGAGTCCGGGTTGCCGGCACCGACCGGCCGCGTCTATCGACACGAGATCCCGGGCGGACAACTCTCCAACCTCCGTCAGCAGGCCATTGCGCTTGGCCTCGGTGAGAAGTTTGAGCAGATCGAGGACATGTATGCCGCTGCCAACGACATCCTCGGCAACATCGTGAAGGTGACACCGTCGTCCAAGGTCGTCGGCGACCTCGCGCTGCACCTGGTTGCCGTAGGCGCCGATCCCGCGGAGTTCGCCGACGATCCCGCATCGTTCGACATCCCTGAGTCCGTCATCGGCTTCCTGTCCGGTGAGCTCGGCGATCCGCCGGGCGGATGGCCTGAGCCGTTCCGCACCAAGGCCCTGGAGGGCCGCAACACCAAGGTGCGCATCACCGAGCTTGATGACGACGATCGTGAAGGCCTCAAGACGGACCGGCGGCATACGATCAACCGGTTGCTGTTCCCAGGCCCGACCGAGGACTTTGACTCAGCCCGGCAGCAGTATGGCGATCTGGCGGTCGTGCCGACGAGCGCCTTCTTCTATGGACTTCGTCCCGACAGGGAAACCGAGGTCGAGATCTCGGAGGGCAACCTGCTGCTGTTCGGTGTCGAGGCGATCGGTGACGCCGATGAGCGAGGTATGCGCAACGTACTCGGCACCATCAACGGTCAGATGCGACCGATCGAGGTGCGGGATCGCTCCGTCGACTCCAAGGTTGCCTCGTCGGAGAAGGCCGACATCGGCAATCCACAGCACGTCTCCGTGCCCTTCGCCGGAGTCGTCAATCCGTTGGTTGCCGAGGGCGACACAGTTGAAGCCGGTCAGACGGTCGCCACGATCGAGGCCATGAAGATGGAGGCGGCCATCACCAGCGCCAACGCTGGCACGGTCGAGCGCCTGGTCATCACCGACACCCGCCAGGCCGAGGGCGGAGACCTGCTTCTGGTCCTGGGCTGATCGAGTCTGGGCTCAGCAGGCTGACCTGGGGTGTGCCATGCTGGAATGAATGTCGCCGCCTGGACCCCGCGGCTCCCATGAGAGCACCGGAGGAACCATGCGCCAGGTCGAATCGGCTCCGAACCAGCAGTACGTCAGCCACTTCACCGAGCTCGTGCAGGACGTGAAGGAAGCTGGCCTCCTTGAGCGCCGTCACGCCTACTACTGGTTGCAGATCGGCGCCCACGTCGCTGCATTCTTTGCGATCTGGGTGGGCTTCTTCCTGCTCGGCAACTCGTGGTTCCAGTTGATCCTCGCCGCCGCACTCGGCGTCATCGTCACGCAATTTGGATTCCTCGGCCACGATGCCGCCCATCGCCAGATGTTCACGTCGGGCTCGTGGAACTCATGGACTGCTCGCATCCTCGCCGGCGCATTTGCCGGGCTGAGCTTCGCCTGGTGGCGGGCGAAGCACAACATGCACCACAAGGCTCCGAACCTGGAGGGGTATGACCCCGACATAGGTCCGGGAGCGATCGCGTTCACCCCGGGCATCGTCGCCCACCGTACGACCGGATTCGCCGGCTGGTTCGTCAAGCGACAGGGCTGGCTGTTCTTCCCGCTGCTGACGCTCGAAGGCCTCAACCTGCACGCTGAGAGCATCCGCGCGGCGCGTGACACGACGTCCAAGCAGCCGTGGCGACGGGTCGAGCTGTTTCTCGTCGTCACCCGCCTCACCGCGTACGTCGTGATCCTGGTGACGTTCCTGCCACTCGGCAAGGCGCTGGCATTCTTCGCGATCCAGATGGCGGTGTTCGGGTTCTGCCTGGGTGCGTCGTTCGCGCCAGCACACAAGGGCATGCCGATCATTCCCCCGGAGATGAAGCTTGACTTCCTGCGTCGTCAGGTCATGGTGTCGCGCAACGTGAAGGGCAACCCCGTCGTCGACTGGGCGATGGGCGGGCTCAACTACCAGATCGAGCACCACCTGTTCCCGAACATGCCACGATGCAACCTCAAGAAGGCTCAACCGTTCGTACGCGCACACTGCGAGCGCGAGGGGATCAGCTACATGGAGGTCGGGCTCCTCCACTCGTACGCGATTGTCGTCGACTACCTCAACAACGTCGGGCTTCGCGCCCGCGACCCGTTCGACTGTCCCCTCTCCGCGCAACTGCGAGGCGGCGTCTGACTCCGCTGCCTGGCAAGCGCGTCCCAACCCCGCGCTGACGGGAGAGTTCCGTCGGCTGACGGAAGAGTCATGGTCGCGACAACTCTCCCGCCGGGCGCTGCAACTCTCCCCTCAGCGTTCAGTTGACCTGGCGGTCGTGGCCTTCCCAGAACGGTTGACGCAGCTTGAACTTCTGCAGCTTGCCGGTCGCCGTGCGCGCGAGCTCGTCGCGGAACTCAATGCGCTTGGGGCACTTGTAACCCGCCAGGTGTTCGCGACAGTGCGTGATCAGCCGGGCTTCGTCAACAGCGTCCTCATCGGCGTCGAGGACTATCAGTGCGGTGATGAGCTCACCCCACTTCTCGTCGGGGATGCCGATCACGGCGACCTCCCTGACCGCCGGGTGCGACATGAGAGCGTCCTCGACCTCAATTGACGAGACATTCTCGCCACCAGTGATGATGACATCTTTCTTGCGGTCGGCGATCACGATGTAACCGTCCTCGAACGTCCCGCCGTCGCCGGTGTGGAACCAGTTGCCGGCCAGCGCGTCAGTAGTTGCCTCAGGATTGTCCCAGTACGCCTCGAGGTTGTGGTTGGACTGCGCCAGCACCTCGCCTTGGTCGTCGATCTTCATGCGCACACCGATCGCGGGAGCCCCGGCACGCCCGAGGTTGAGGGCTTGTTCGTGGGCGTCGAGGTCATCCCACTCGGCGCGCATCCTGCTCATGGTCAGGAGGGGTGCAGTCTCCGTCAGGCCGTAGATCTGGATGAACTCCCAGCCGAGCTCCTCGCGTACGCGCTCGATCGTGCGGGTCGGGGGCGGAGCACCGGCGACGATGATGCGTACGCGGTCTCGTCCGGGGATCTCACCTTCCCATGACTTGGCGCCGTCGAGCGCAGCAGCAACCACTGCAGGAGCAGCGCACATGTAGGTGACGCCATACTTCTCGATGCGCTTGAGGATCTCGGCCCCATCGATCTGGCGCAGAACGATGTGCGTCGCACCCATGCCGGTCGCCGTGAACGGGTGGCCCCAGCCGTTGGCGTGGAACATCGGCAACGTGTGGAGATAGACGTCGCGGTCAGACACCGACGCCTGCCAGCCAAACACCGTGGCGTTGAGCCAGTTGTTGCGATGGGTCAGCTGTACGCCCTTGGGCCGGGCGGTCGTCCCTGACGTGTAGTTGATCGTCGCGGTCGCTTCCTCGTCGCCTTCCCACGGCTCCGGCTCTGCCTTCGAGCCCCAGAGCAAGTCGTCGTCCTCACCGAGCACGAAGGTCCGCTTGCATTCGACCTCGTCGACCAGATGACGCAGGTCGGGGTCGACCATCAGCACTTCGGCACCGGAGTGCTCGACGATGTAGCGGATCTCAGCGACGGCGAGTCGGAAGTTGACCGGCACGAGCACGCGACCCCAACCGGAGACCCCGAAGAACGATGTGAGCATTCGAGCGGAGTTCTGCGAGACGATCGCGACCCGCCCGCCCACCGGCACCCCCATCTCGTCGAGCGATGCGGCTTGGGCACGGGCGCGGCGACCGAGCTCGGCGTACGTGATCTCACCCCACGAATCGGCTGGCTGGTCTGGCTCGTCGATCACGGCGATGCGGTCGGGGTAGACCGTCACGGCACGGTCGAGGAAGTCGTTCACGGTGAGCGGGAAGAACACGATTGCCTCCGGATGCCAAACTTCGTTCTGTTGCTCCCATTCTTACCTGTCAGAACGAAACGACCCTATGGTGATCAGCTCTCGTAGCCGTAAAAGCCCTGCCCGCTCTTCTTGCCGAGCAAGCCGGCATCGACCATGCGGTCAAGCAGCGGCGGTGGCGAGTAGAGCGGCTCCTTGAACTCGTCGTACATCGACTTGCCGATGGCCTTGACGGTGTCGAGCCCGATCAGGTCACTGAGAGCGAGCGGCCCCATGGGGTGACCGCAGCCGAGCACCATGCCTCGATCGATGTCGTCGGCGGAGGCATAGCCAGCCTCGTACATACGGATCGCTGACAGCAGGTAGGGGACCAACAGGCTGTTGACGACGAAGCCGGCGCGGTCCGTCGCATCGATGGGCTTCTTGCCCAGCACGTCGGTCACCCAAGCGCGCATCCGATCAAGCGTCTCCGGCGAGGTCGTCAGCGACGGGATGAGCTCGACGAGCTGCATGACGGGAGCCGGGTTGAAGAAGTGCACACCCATGACGTGGTGCGGACGTCCTGAGACGGCGCCGAGCTTCACGATCGGGATCGATGAGGTGTTGGACGCCAGGATCGCGTCGTCCTTGATCAGGATCTGACCCACGCGTCGGAACAGTTCCAGCTTGGTCTGCTCGTCCTCAGACGCGGCCTCGACGACTAGATCGCAGTCGGCGAGCGTCTCAAGATCATCGCCGAATGCGATGTGGGCCATGACGGCTTCGATCTGGGCGGCGTCGATCTTGCCGCGCTTCTCCGCACGCCGCAGCGAGCTGCCGACTCGTTCGGACGCCGCCTTGGCTGTGTCGGCGTTGACCTCGACGACCACGACGTCGAGCCCCGCCCGCGCAGCCACCTCGGTGATGCCAGACCCCATCAGGCCTCCGCCGATGACGCCAATGCGATCGATGCTGCCCATCTTTGCTCCCTGTGGATAGTAGGACGTCATAATATCTCGTTGGCCTGGGCTCTGGTTCGCGCCTCCGCCGGTGCGCCGCCGACACGTGATGGGATGTCGTCATGCGTACGCTCGCGGTCGCCCTGACTCTGGTGCTCACCGGATGTGGCGGAGCTTCAGACCCCGGGTCCTCCACGCCGAAACCGAAGCCGACGAAGACCAAGGCGACGCCGGTTCCGAAGCCGACTGTCGCGGCGCCGAAGGGAACCCCTGCGCCCGAGGCACTCTCGCAATTCGTCTGCGCCAAGGATGGCAAGGGTGTGTGGAACGCCTCAGGTGCGATCGCCAACTCGGGCAAGACGAGGGCGACCTTCCAGGTCACAGTCCACGTGGGCGAAGCCGCCGGCACGGCCGAGCAGGCCGTGACGAAGCAGTTGGCGAACATAGAAGCCGGTGGCTCGGCGAAGTTCGCCCTCACCAAAGTCCCTGCCCCCAAGGCCGGGGGCACCTGCCGCGTTCAAGTGCTCCGCCGGTGACCGATCGCTTCTGACGGCTCACTAAAGTGGCGGCATGAACACTGCACCCGTCACGTGGACCATGACCGGCGACTACGAGGACATCTCGTATGAGACCTCACCGGAAGGGATCGCCAAGATCTCGATCTGTCGCCCCGAGGTCCACAACGCCTTCCGTCCACAAACGATCATCGAGATCGGGCACGCGTTGAACGTCGCCCGAGAGGACGAAAGGGTTGGCGTCATCATCCTCACGGGCCAGGGCGACAAGGCATTCTGCTCAGGCGGTGACCAGCGCGTACGCGGTGACAGTGGCTACAAGACCGACGAAAATGCGGTGGGCCGGTTCCACGTGACTGATCTGCACGTGCAGATGCGCCGCACGCCGAAGCCCATCGTCGCGATGGTCGCCGGCTGGGCCATCGGCGGCGGACACGTCCTCCACCTCGTGTGCGATCTGACGATCGCTGCCGACAATGCCGTCTTCGGTCAGGTCGGACCCAAGGTTGGTTCATTCGACGGCGGCTTTGGTGCGAGCATCCTCTCCGATCTCGTCGGCCCCAAGAAAGCCAAGGAGATCTGGATGCTGTGTCGCCAGTACAACGCCCAGCAGGCCCTCGACATGGGACTCGTCAACACCGTCGTGCCGCTCGCCGAGCTCGAAGACGAGACGATCACGTGGTGTCGCGAGATGCTTGAGCTGTCCCCATACGCGTTGCGGTTGACCAAGGCGAGCTTCCATGCGCACGAGGACGGCTACGCCGGTATCCAACAGCTGGCTCACGACACCAACCTGCTGTTTTATGGCAACGCCGAGGCGCAGGAGGGTCGCGAAGCCTACAAGGCCAAGCGCAAGCCCGACTTCACCCAGTTCCCCAAGCGCGCCTAGCGCGCCCCTTCGCTGGTTGAGTAGGAGGCCGCCCGCGGCCGACGTATCGAAACCTCGTGAGTTCGAGGGCTCGAGCGAGCATCCCGTCGTTCGTGGTTTCGATACGGTCCTCGTTCCTCGGACCTACTCAACCACCAAGTCGGGACCGCTAGCTGCGGGCAATCTTCACCATGTCGTCGCGCGGGACGACCTTGATGCGGGTACGCGCGACGGCTTCGCCGAGGGCAATCTCATGGTCCTCGATCTTTTCGAAGCCGTTCCACGTCGTGTACTCGAGTTCGCGGCTGTCGAGGTAGCGATCGACCGCCTCGCGCTCGGGATGCTCAGGAGCGGCAAGCGATTCGATGTCAGCCAGCAGCAGCTGAATCGTCTGGGCGGCATCCGACTTGGTGTGACCGATGAGTCCGACTGGCCCGCGCTTGATCCAACCGGTCACGTACGCGCCAGGGAGCGGCTGG
>CAZWZC010000080.1:0-3626 GCA_964638755.1 uncultured Aeromicrobium sp.
AGCGAATTCGTTGATGTGGTCCGCGACGAAAAGCAGGGCATCGCGCTCGGAGCTCTCGTGGCGGGCAAGCGGTTCAACCACGCCGTCAGGGCAGTGTCATTTGCCCGCAAGCACCTTGCTTTTGTGAAGCTCAACATCTACGGAGTGGGCGGGGAGCAGGAGAACCTTCGCGAGACGATTCGCCGCCACAGGGTGCGCCGACGGGTCAAGCTTGCGGGTTACACGACCCAGCCCGAGCAGGAGATGGCTCGATCCTCGTTCCTCCTGATGACCAGCAATCGCGAAGGACTGGGGCTCGTACTGATCGAGGCGATGTCAAAAGGTTGTGTGCCAATCGCCTACGACATCGACTACGGCCCGGCTGAGATCATCACTGATGGTGTCGACGGGTTCCTGGTCGAACCGGGCGACTTCGACGCCATGGCCAAGGCGATCGCACGATTCGTCAAGCTCCCAGCTCCGCAACGACAGGCGATGCGTGACGCGGCCGTCAAGCGATCTCAGGACTTCGATGATCTGACCATCGTTCGTCGCTGGGCAGACATCTTCCATGAGGCGGCCAAGCGCAAGGCCGAGTCAGGTGAGCCAGTGTCGGGCTGACACCTCGATCGACATCAGTGGGGTAGAACCAGCTCGGCGGTGATCATGTTGTGATCTGAGGGAATGATCCCGGTGAGTTTGCCGCTGCTGTTGAGGTTCACCACAGTCTCCCACTCCTTGACCTGCATGGGACTGGTGAGGATGTAGTCGAGGTTGCTGCCGTTCTCACCCTCGGCGTAGCTCGGAATGTTCGGGTCGAATCCGTTGAACGAGTTGTAGTTGGCGTGGATTCGGCTTTCGACCGTCGCCTTGGAGGACGGCTTCGGTGACTTGTACGTCATGCCGAGCGGATCAACCAGTCCCGCGCCGATGTACACGTCGTACGGCGCATTGGCAGGGGTGGCGTAGCGAGTCGCATTCATGTCGCCGACGAGTACGACAGGGAGCTTGCCGGTGTTGGCTGCATCGATGGCGCGGGCAACCTGTTCGGCCTGAGTCTTGCGCAGGGCGTAGTACTCCGATCCGGGCTCAAGGTGTGTCGAGGCAAAGAAGAACTGTTGGCCCGAGGACTTCTGGGTAAGCACGGCCCAGGCGACGAAGCGCTCCTGGCCGGTGGAATGGGCTCGCTGAAGGCCGTTGGAGCCCTGACGCACCAAGGTCAGCTTCTGGGTGTTGTAGAGGATCCTCGTTCCCTTTGAGGCGCCCTGGTCCTTGACAACGCAGTTTGTGGGAGTCGTCGATTTGACGCAGTTGTTGCGATTCGCGTTGGTCAGCTCGTATGTGCCGCCGTCAGCCTTCAGACGGTTGCGAAGGTCCTCGAACTGCGAAAGGTCGATCTGCTTGCCATTCTCGATTAGCCAACCTTGTGACGCCTCCTGAATGCCCACCACGTCGGGCTTTCGGGACATGATCATGTCGACGACGGACTGTCGTCGGTCGACCCACGGGAGTTCTTTAGGTCCGCGATCAGAGGCTTTGGCGGGGTAGCAGCTCTGACACTTGACGTTGTAGCTGGCGACGTCAAGCGGAATGCTGTCGGCGGACAGGGTCTTCGCCTGCACTGCCGAGGAGTAGTCCGAGAGGTTGTCGCCGGCGGCGGAGACCACGCGGACCTTCGCGTAGTAGGTCGTCGACTTGGTCAGATCGGTGATGACGCCTTCCGAGTCGCTGAACCGGTAGTAGACCGAGTCGGCCATGTCCGGACTGACCGAGAGCTGGACGCGATATTGCGGAGCATCGATGACGTCATTCCAGTCAAAGGAGAGTGACGTTGCCGAGGAGGTCACCGCACGGAGTCCCTTGGGAGCCGAGTCGGGGGCAGTCGGCAGCACCACGGTGAGCGGAGCTGCCTGCCATCCTGTGATGGTCTTGCTGGCGGAGTTGAGCGCGCTGACCTTGACGTAGTAGGTGCCACCGGAGGTCGCAGTCGTCGGCGACATGACCTGCGCCAGAGTCTGTGAGGGACTGGAGAGAGTGGCTGGCGTGATGATCTTGCAGTTCGGTTCACAGCGTCCGGACATGGACGCCGACGACGACCAGTAGACCCGGTATCTGACAGCGGTGGGCACGGCGTTCCAGCTGACTGTCGCACTGTTCGGGGTCAGGTCGGTAGCCGTCAGGCCCTGGACCGACGCCGGAATCGCGCTGGTGTCAGGGTCGACGAGAGTCACCTTCAGCGGTGTGCTCTGCCAGCCGGTGATGGTCTTGTTGGAGGCATTGACCGCGCTCACCTTGACGTAGTACTGCCCGCCCTCGGCAGGAATCGTCGGGGACATGATGCGCGAGAGATCTTGAGTCGGGTTGGCGGCATGCTCCGGTGTGATGATCTTGCAGCGCGGTTCGCAGGCACCAGGCATGTTCGGACTGGTTGACCAGTAGACGCGGTACTTCGTGGCTGTCGGCACCTGATCCCAGAAGACAGTTGCATCTGTCGTGGAGATCCCACTTGCCGAAACCCCTTGAACCGTCTTGGGGATCGCGGGTGCGTAGTCGAGAGAGACCTTCAGTGGTGTTGTCTGCCAGCCGGTGATGGTCTTGTTGGCGGAGTTGATCGCACTGACCTTGATGTAGTACGTCTTGCCTGCGGAGAGCCCGGTCAGCGCCGAAGACGGGGCCGCGGGGTTGCCGGGGGTGATGAGCTTGCACGTGGGTTCGCAAGCACCCGACATGTTCGGCGAGGTGGACCAGTAGATGCGGTACTTGGTGGCGGTCGGCACCACGTCCCAGGTGATGGTTGCCCCGGTTGCGGTGATGCTGTGTGCCGCGAGGCCACCCACGGTCGATGGCACAGAGGCCTTCGACGTCGAGCTCTCCGTCTTGGCACTGAGCGCAGGATCGGAGTAGTGGCTCAGGTTGACGCCGTCGGTCGTGATCGTCTTGACCTTGGCGTAGTACCGCTGGCCGGAAGACAGGCCAGTGAGGGTTCCCTCGGAGTCCGTGAACCGGTAGTACGTCGAGCGCGACATCGTCGGGCTGTTGGACAACTGGATGCGGTAGCTAGGAGCGCCTTTGACGTCGTTCCAGTCGAGGCCGAGGGAAGTCGACCCAGTGGTCTTCACGATGAGTCCAGTCGGGACGGTCACCGCAGTGGAGAGCTCAAGCGGCTCATCGGAGTACGCGCTGAGGTTCTTGCCATCGAGGGTGATCACCTTGATTTTTGCGTAGTAGGTGGTGTGGGCGTCGAGTGACTTGAGGGTGGTCGAGGTGCCCTTGACCCGGTAGTAGACCGGGTCCGCCATGGTCGCGGTCTCGGAGAGCTGAATTCGGTACTGCGGCGCAGACTTGACTGCGGACCACGAGAGCGAAACAGAGTCAGAAGTTGCCTTCTCGAACGTGAAGGTGTCCGGCGGGGCCCACGTCTGCGAAGCGGCGTTGCTGGCGGCGAAACTCAGTCCCAACACGGACGCAAAAGCGAGACTGCACACGACAATGAACGTCGGAATGGACGATTTCGACATGAGAACATCCTTGTGGCCAATGGGGAAGGAGTGGCACAAGAGATCACATTAGTGCCGACAGGCCGTCATTGGAAGGGAACCGCTGTGGCGGCGTGGTCCCGAGAAGTGACGCCAAGTACCGCTCAGGGC
>CAZWZC010000080.1:3636-10974 GCA_964638755.1 uncultured Aeromicrobium sp.
GCTGCTCCCAAGGCGCGGCCATCGGGAAATAGGCGTCGAGCATGGCCCTCATTGCGTTCGTCTGAAGATCTGGATCCATGTCGCGGTCCGCCGTGTCATTGAGGCAGAACGCATCAAGGTTTCGCTGCTTGAGAATCTGCCGCATGAGGGCCTGATGTTCGGCGACGCCAGCTTTCACGTAGCGCGAGCGAAGGCCTCCGTTGATGGCGCGGTCGGTCATCTGGGAATAGGCGTGATGAAGTGACGAAGCGATGGCGATGTCACCCGGGCTACGAAAGCGAGAGCGCTGCGTGTTCGCCCACTGTGCCTCGAAACGCTGTTCCATCTCGTCCAGGACGCTCACCCGCAGGGCGTGCGGTGTGTGGAGATAGCCGTGGACCATTGTGCGGTCGTAGATCTGCTCGATCAAACGCCGGTCGTTCTTGCGTGAAGCGTAGAAGCCGAGATCGGTGGGACTCGCCGGGCCCGGCGGAATGGTTGTCGGCGAGACGAACGACTTGGACTGCATGGTCGAGGTGAAGAAGAGCTCAGGCTCGACCCTTCGCCCGAGAAACACGTCGTCATTGAAGTAGAGGAAGGTCTCGGCCAATCCCTCGATGTGATGAAGCTGGCTCTCGATAGCGTGTGAGTTGAACGTGGGAAGTGCGCTCGCATCGGTGAAGATGTCGCGATGATCAACCACGGTCACCTTCGGATGCTCGGCCAGCCAGGAGGGCCGTTGCTGGTCGGTCACGATGTAGAGATGTCGTACCCAGGGTGCATACATCGCCACAGAACGCATCGAAAAGCGAAGCTCGTCGCGGTTGTTGAACCGACTGGGGTCGTCACCGTTGATGGCGACCTGCCCGGAGCCGGAGAAGGAGGAGCGCCGTTCGCGCCAGGCTGGGTCATTGTCATCGACCCATGCCCAGACGACATCGATCGGGAAGTCGACGTCTTCGAGTCGGCGAGCGACGATCTCGTGGGTCGTCGGGTAGTCGACGCCGGAGACCGTTGTTGTCGAGTCTGCTGTGAGCGATGTCAATGCCTTGCCGCGGCGCGTCGGGATGACAGGGCTGGTGAAGCCTTCCTGCGGTGTCGAAGGATGCCAGAACTCGATCGTGCATCCGTGCGCCGGCCCATAGCGAAGGGATCGCGTGCGCGAGACGACCGGCGTGTAGGCGACGATCGCGGCGTCGTGCTCCAGGTGCTCGGTATCGGAGGCGAGCGTGCGGTTCCGTCGCTGGCCAGTTAGATCAACGTGCTCGGTGTAAACGAGGACATCGGCGCCATGAGCTCGGATCGCCTCCACGGCTGACCGGCCGAGTCCTGCGTCGACAGCAATGCGGCCGGGCTCGTGTGGCGAGGAGACGACGACGAACTCGATGTTTGCGGCGCGGAGTGACGAAGCCACAAACGCCAGGTTGCGCGCCAGAACATCTGGTTCCAAGAGGGAGTCGTGCTCCTCGTTGAGGGTTCCGGACCACCGAACCAGTCCGGCGTGTCGGCCAGAGAGCTTGTCCTCGAGCGGTCGAACGCTCTGCGAGCTGGCGGAATCTGGTGGCGCCTGTTCAGTGCGATGGCGTGCCTGGAGCGTCCGTTCGGCGAGCGTCTCGATGCGATTGTCATCCTCAACGTTCGCCACGTCGTCCACAGCAATGAGCAGAGCCTGCTCGGCGTGGCGGCGCCAGTGCTGCAGCCAGTCCTTCGTTGACGAGTCGTGGATCCGTGCAGGGCCAGTGGTGAGAATATCCGCGATGTGCCTGGACGCTGACCCTGTCCACGGCTCGGCGCCGGGAGCCTCCCGGATCAGCTGTTCGACGTCTGGGTTGTCGGTGGAAACAATGACGCGAGATCCGCATGCGACGCCGTTTAGCACTGACGCCATCGCATCGCCGACGTCGTGTGCCGCAACGATTATCGCGGCCGCCCGGCACAGGACGTCGTTCTCCATGAGCTCACGCGAGCTCGACGCAACCGCACCGTGGACACCGGCCAACTCGGCCCGAAGCTGCAAGGCGGATGCTTCCGAACCCGTGGACGCGAGTTTCAGCGACCACTCTGAGTTGCTCGGGAACAGCTCGACGAAGGCGTCGACGACTGATCCCAGTACGTCGCGATCTGGCGCCGACCCCACGGCAGCGATCACAGTGTCCTTTGGCGATTCGGTCGAGGTGTGCCAAGCGTGAGGCGGAACTACATGAATGTGCGGCGAGAGAGAGCCCAGCGCTTCCGCAACTGTGTTGGCTGACTCAGGTCCCGGCACGATCAGGGCGTCCGCAACGACCAGATCCGGCACCACCGCTGTCGGATCGTCGATGACCACCGCCATTGCGACCGTCGGGTCGAGGGCTTGACGAGCGAAGTCGGTCAGCGTGGGTTCGGTCAGGATCACGAGATCGACGTCGAGCGAGCGAAGAGCCAGCCTCAGCTCGGACTCGGCCAGAATGTGATGGCCTGGTAACGACGCCGAGGTCGTGGCGACCGCCGAGGCGATGACTTCGGTTCTCAGGCTGTGAGCTCGAATCGGCTCATCCCCAGATTTCGTCCGATGGACCAGTGCGCGTGTCGCGGGATGCAGGCCACCTGCCTCAACCGTCCCGAATAGGCTGATCGTCTCGACCTCGTGCGCGTCGCCGAGAAGCGAGGCAATGCGACGGGACCGGCGTCCGTCGGCGTGGCCGATGGACTGCTCGGCCGCGAGGACGAGGATCTTCATGCGGCCCGTGACATCGAGTGCGTGTGCACGGCCAGCGCGCCTGCAGCGTTCGACGTGATCCTGACCCGGATCGAGTCGTCTCCGCAGCGATACACCGCGGACGGGACGCTCACCGGTTTGCGAGCCGGCGACGGCGAGCGACCAAGGCGCCAACGGCGGGAGCCGGACTCGAGCCAGAGAGCGAATGTCATTTCGCCCTCAAGCCGCGAGAGGTGTGCTACGGGAAGCTCGATCCGGTAGTTCCCCTTGATCGCGTGAATGGGAATACCGCTGATGGGCGCGCCCTTCGACGGGTTGAGAGAAGCCTGAACGGTGCGCGGGTCGATTCCTGCAGGTGTGCGGCACAAGATGTCGATCGAGGAGAACGTACTAATGACGCCGTTGAGATCTGCAAAGTCTCCAGCGTCGGAACGCGCACTCCGTCGATGCTTGAGCCTGCGTAGAGCGCTGCGGGCGCGAGGTGTGGTGAGCGCCATGTTCAGGCGCTGCGTTTGCGGGCGACCATCACTGCACCGGCGATGAGCAGGATCGCGACGAAAGAACCGGCGATCCACGGCAGATTGGACGAACTGCTCGCGGTCGAGGCGGCGTTCGCGTCATCTGCACCCTTCGAATCGGACGTCGCGGAGGTTCCATCCGCCGCGGTGGAGCCGTCAGATGGCGTCGGAGTGTCAGTCGACGGCAACGTGGAGTTGTCCACATCAGTGGGGAGCGCCACGACCTTCGGGATGCTTGACTGGCCGCGCCACGTCTTGGTGCTGCCGGGCGCGAAGCTTCCAGGTCCGTAGGAGAATTGGTATTGGCCGCCGAACGGCGTGCCGTCCTTGTCGGAGACGCGATAATAAACTGTGTACGTTCCCTTCGGGAACGGATAGGTCAGGTTGACGTAGATGTTGTTCGCCTCGACCTGGTAGGTCCCGTTGCTGACGTCCTTGCCCGATGCGTCGCGGACGACGATCGTCGCCGCGGACCGAGGAATGCTGTCGTGAAATGCGACCGTGACCCGGCTGGGCTGGAGCGACACCTGGGACTTCGGCTGCGGGTCTGCATCCAGATAGGAATTGTCCGCCTGGGCCGCAACCGGGCGGAGCACGACAAAGCCGATGAGGCAGACCATAAGCCTCGACGACCATCGTCGGTTGCGTGGGCTGAACATGCCGGCAAATCTACACGCGTCAGCGTTCGGGAAACGTACCTGCTGCTTCGTGATAGCCTCGATGGGATTCAAAAGCGGAGGGGACGCTTGCGTTTTGGCCCCTATTTCCCAGAGACGAATGTGAACCTCTTGCGAGATTGCGACCAGTTCGGTGAATAGATCTTTTTGGGCATCTGCGGCTGTGAGCGCCGTCGTTCTCGCATGCCTTTTCCCACAGACAGCGGTGGCTGACGACCCGGTTCAGCCGGTCTCACCCCCCTCAGCCTCAGCAACTCCCGATCCGATCCCGACGGCCAGCGACGATCCGGCGGACGAGGGCGAGGAACAGGTGGAGCCGGAAGTCTCTGGTTTTGCCGCGACCACCCCGATCGATTCCAATGAGCACAGCTCAGCAGACATTGCCGCCATGGCACAGTGCCCCGCCGGCGAGCGGCCCGCTCCGCCCGAGGTGTTCAACGGCCCAGACGTCCACGCGGACATCGATGGTGGCGCGTCCTACACGCCGTATTCGCTCGGAGCCTGGTCCAACCTTCCCGACATGCAGAAGTACGGCTACTACGATCCGGCCGGCCGGATCCCGTGGTCGTTCGCCACAGGTATGGCGCGCATCATCTGTGGTGCGGCGCCAAACTCTGAGATCAAGATCAGCATGTACTTCGTTCGTGCCCTGGTGATCGACGCCAGCGCGCCGGAGACCGATGCAAATGCCATCTGGGACGCCCTCGAATGGGTTCACCAGAAGCGCAATGTCAACGTCAGCATGATCCTTGAGGGCCAGAACAGCTGTGTCGTCGCTGTGGATGGCCAGTCGTGCAGCAGCCCGGGCTCAGGCAACGCAGGTTCTGATCTCAGCGACGTCCGTCAGCGCGTGGCCGACCGGTTCGCCCGCATCGGCGAGGTCAGCTACTGCATCAACGGCTGCTTCAACACCGCACGTTTTGGCACCTACTTCTACGGCATCGAGCACGAGAAGTTCGTGACGATCAGCGACACGGTGTGGCCCAACAGCCACCCCGGAACGGGACCGGACCCAAACCAGCACCCCATCGTGATCTCATCTTCCGGCAACTGGGCACGCAGCCAGATCCACAGCTACGTCCAGGACGCCATGTACTTCTACGACGACTACAAGCTCTACAACGAGTTCAGCCAGCGCTGGGACGCGATGGAATCGTGCGCCAACGACAAGTGCGCGATTGCCAACAACCAGACCGGCACCTACGCCAGCCTGCACCTGAGCCAGGAGCCGGGCCGATCGATCTGGGCCAGCAACCTGGTACGCCGTCCGAGCGATGCCGGCAAGGGCACTGAAGTGATCTTCTCGCCCCAGCGCTCATCAGACGTCAACGCCTACATCAGCCAGCTCGACGCGGTCGATTGCAAAGTTGACAACAACGTACGGTTCGCAATGTTCAACATGACCGACGGTCTGGCACAGACCATGGCTGACAGGCTCAAGGCACTGAAGAACTCCGGGTGCACGGTTGACGTCCTGCTCAGCCTGCCAGGCGGTGGTCGTGGGCTTTCCAGCAGCGTTATCTCCACGCTCAATGGCGCCAAGATTCCCTACGTGTGCACGGCCCGATCGATGCATACCAAGCTGATTCTCATCGGGCCCGACCAAGGACCCGGATCGATTCTCGAGGGAACTCAGAACCTCTCTGTCTCGGGCCAGCTGTACAGCGACGAGCACATTGTGTCGATCAAGACTCAAAACGTGAACAAGACCGGTTACCGCGCAGATGTTGCTGCGGTGTATGGGCAGTACCTCACGATTTTCAGGCAACTCAAGGCAATGAAGGGTGACAACGGCGCCGGGGCAAGCAAGGCGTTGTGTGGATGATGGCCAAGCGAAATGAACTACTGAAGAATCCTCTGCTCCTCTTCGTTGCAGCGATACTTGGGCTGTCTGGCCTGGTTGTCGCCGCCGACTCAGCTGTTGCGGCGTATGCCAAGAGCCCGCCGACTGGCTTGCACCAGGTTGAGAAGACCGGCACGTCGATCACAGTGGGCTGGAATGCCACCTCGGGTGCCAACCTCTACTACGTTCAATATTCGACGAGCAGCTCGATGTCCAACCCCTCGTATTTGAGCTCTACATCCACGACGAAACAGATCACGGGCCTGCAGCCGTCCACCTGGTACTACATCAAGGTGCGCTCCGCCAAGGGGACCGTGGCAAGTCACACACTGCTGAGCGCCTACTCGTCCTCGGTCAACATTCTCACGGATCAGTTTTCGTTCGACCCACCATCGAGCTTTTCCGCCGACTTTGCTCGCCAGACCTCGGTCGACTTGTCCTGGAACTTCGTCAACAATGCTGACTCCTACAGCCTTGAGATCAAGGGTGGCAACCCCTCCACGACCCGATACGTGCGAGTCAAGGACATCAACACCTTGCGCACGATCTACTACACGGCAACGGGGCTGCAACAGGGTCAGACCTACTCGTTCAGGGTCAGGGGACTTGAGCAGAAGGTGGATCCGAGCGCCAATCCCAACAGCTCCAACTTTGGTTACTACGAACTGACCAACTGGACCAGTACGCGGTCGATCACGACACCTACTTCGGCACCGACTGAACCGATCCAACCACCAGCCAACCTCCAGGCGACGTCGGTCGACCGAACCACTGCAGCGCTCACCTGGGACCCGGTTGTCGGCGCGGCGAAGTACCGCGTCTTCTGGACCAAGGACGCGTCGCCTCCGTCAAAGTGCGAGCCGACCTGTCACGTCATCACACCGAGCAATCAGAGTGCTCCGGCTGACACGATCACAGGCCTGTCGCCCGGAACTGACTACTACATCTTGGTGAGCGCGGTTGCCGCCAACGGCAGCACCATCACCGGCTATCAGCGGCGTCCACTGGAGATCCACACGGACACGTCGGCGCCGGGTCCGGTCGTCCAGGTGCCTTTTGCCGATGCCAAGACCATCAAGATGGACTGGCCCGACACTGCCGACGCCACGAAGTACGAAGCCAAGCTGTCGGCGAGCCAGTCGATGTCGAGCCCGATCACCAAGACTCCGACGATATCTGAGGCCATCTGGACCGGTCTCGGCACCAACAAGCTGTATTTCGTCCAGGTTCGTGCCTACATCAACGGCGCCTGGGGCGACTGGAGCACCATCAACGGCGCCCACACGCGCGACGTCTTCGGTGCGATCAGTGGGTCGGTCAACGAGACCGTTTCAGGCGCACGGGAATACACGTATGCGTTTGCCTATGACTCGGCTGGTCAGGTCGCTGGCGGCGACCGTGTCAAGCCCGATGGGACCTACACGATCCTCGGCCTGACGCCGGGCCCGTACCGGGTGCTGCTTGACCAGGAGGGTGGATACAACGTCACCTCGCCGTGGGTCACCAGCTCGGGCGGTGCCGGCGGAGTCTACCGATCGCAGGGAACGGCCTTCAGCGTGTCGTCGACTGTGCTCACCGTGCCGACCATCACGCCGCCGGGTGGAATCAAGATCAGCGGTGCTG
>CAZWZC010000081.1:0-10671 GCA_964638755.1 uncultured Aeromicrobium sp.
ACGTGCTGGTCAGTGCCGCGACCGAGAAGTCCAAGACCGCGTTCGACCTGCTCCGTGCCAACCCGCGCAGCATCGTCTTCACGCGTACGCGGCGCGGCGCCATGCGGCTCGCCCGACAGCTCACGCTCAACGGCATCGAGGCCGTCGACATGCACGGTGACCTCTCGCAGCGCCACCGCGAGCGCAACCTCGCTGCATTCAGCAGCGGCAGGGCCAGCGTCATCGTTGCGACCGATGTTGCCGCACGCGGCATTCACGTCGACGGCATCGGCTTGGTCGTGCACTACGACGCGCCGGCAGAGCACAAGGCATACCAGCACCGTTCGGGCCGTACGGCTCGTGCGGGTGAGTCCGGAGCCGTCGTCACGATGACAACGCCCGAGGCCCTGCGCGATGTCATGTCTCTGCAGAACAAGGCCGGCGTCACGGCCCGGCATCACGAGGCTCGTACGGCTCCGTCACCCATGACGGTCGCCAATCTGTCGGGCGCTGGCACGGACGCACCACACCCGTCGTCGGTTCGCGCCGGTGCGCGTACTGCGTCGAACAACAACGGGGGCAACCGTGGCGGAGGTCGCCCGCAGGGTGGATTCCGTGGCAACGGTGGTGGTCGCCCGAGCGGCAACGGCAACGGTCAGCGCCGCCGCGGTGGCTCGGCCAGCGGACGAAGCCGCAGCTACTCCGCCTGACTCTCAAGCAACACGACGTCGTCAATTGGCGGCAGAGTGGGGCCATGAAACTCTATGCCGACACCCCCACTCGCCGCACCCGCCAAGTCGCCTCGGATGCGTGGATGCTGTTCTGGATCGTGCTGTGGATCTGGATCGGCATGAAGATCGACGATCTCGTGTTGAATCTCGCGGTCCCCGGACGCAAGCTCGCCGAGTGCCGGTGACGGCTTTGAAGGTGGGCTGCTCGATGCTGGCAACAAGGTTGCGGGAGTTCCGTTGATCGGCGACAACATCCGTGCCCCGTTCGAGAAGGCCAGTGAAGCCGGTGCTGCGCTGCGAGGTGCGGGGGAGGCGCAGGTCCACGCCGTCGACAAGCTCGCAACATTCCTCGGAGTCACCATCGCGGTGATGCCAATCCTCATCCTGCTGATCCTGTGGGCGCCGATCCGTGTCCGGTTCATCCGGCAGGCCACCAGCGCGCAACGGTTCATCGACGCGGCTCCCGACCTCGACCTGTTCGCGCTGCGAGCATTGGCACGCCAGCCGATGACACAGCTTGCCCGCATACATGACGACCCGGCGGGCGCTTGGCGGGCCAAGGATCCCGCGATCGTCCATGCGCTCGCTTCGCTCGAGCTGCGAGAGACAGGTCTGCGGCCACCGCCGCTGCCGGCCTAGGCTGAGACCATCACGTTCCACGGTCGTACGCGGAGCACGAGCAGGTCCTCCGCGACAGCTGCATCGTCGTGAGCGGCATCGACGTAGCTCGCCGCTTCGGCAGCTGGCACGCGAATGATCGTCTGACCTGCTCCGGGATCGTCAGGAAGGGGGCCAGCCGCGACGAGAACGCCCTTTCGCTTCAGGCTGCCGATGAACGCGAGGTGCTCGGCGAACAGAGGATGAGCGAAGACCGAACCGGTGGTGACATTTCCGGGACGGGCCTCGAGCACGAGCCATACGTCCTCGTCGGATGCGGCGCCTTCAGGCATGGCATCCCGAAAGCCAGCCAGCACGGTGGGCCAGCCGTTGCGGTACTCGTCGCGTGCTGCTGCGGGTTCGTCGAAGATCTCCCAACCCGAGTGGGTGAGTTGCACCAACGTACGACCGTCGGCGATCGGCACGAAGTCGACCGTGACCGTACTGGCACACTCGGCCGCGCGACCGGGGTGCCACGTGAAGCTCACCTTGTCAGGCGGGCTGGACTCCAGGACCCGTCCCCACACCGACGTCTCGCCCTTTGACGATGTCTCGACTATTTCCTCGCCGACGAACTCGACGGAATTGTCCTTCTCGTACACCGAGTGCCGGTTGAGTGGCCACCACTCGCCGATCTGCCCGGTCCAGGCTGCGTAGGCCGCATCGGGCGCCACCGACACGACAATCTGACGTACGACAGGTGCGGTGCTCATGGGTTTTCTCCGTTGTCCACATGCTCGGCGAACGCTGAGAGCGCGTCATCCCAGGTCTGGGTGATCCAGACCTGCAGCGGCGCAAGGCCACCGGGAGCGAGCGCGTACAGGTTGCGGGTGCCGACGCTGGTGTGCTCGACGATGCCGGCTGACTCCAGCACCTTGAGGTGTTTGCTGACCGCGGGCCGTCCGATCGGTAACTTGTCGGCGATCATGCCGACCGGCAGAGCGCCTCGCCCCAGTGTCTCGGTGATGCGTCGGCGCATGGGGTCGCCCATGGCGTCAAACGCGGCTTCAGATCTCACTTGGTTGCTCATGGGTAACGGTTACTCTAGGGCAACGGATGGTCAATGTCCACGGGGATCTCGGGGGCACTAGGCTCGGGGGCCATGGTTTCCAGGGCCCCGGTGGTGCGTCGCGTCACCCTGCTGGGTCCAGCCTTCATTGCTGCAGTCGCGTACGTCGACCCGGGCAATGTGGCCACCAACGTGACTGCCGGATCGCGTTTTGGCTACACCCTTGTGTGGGTCGTGGTGATGGCCAATGTGATGGCGGTGCTGGTGCAGTATCTCTCTGCCAAGCTCGGCATGGTCACCGGCAAGTCACTTGCGACACAGCTGGGCGAGCGCCTGTCGCGTACTCCTCGCCTGGCGTTCTGGCTGCAGGCCGAGGCGATAGCCGTCGCGACCGATCTTGCCGAGGTCGTCGGCGGAGCCATCGCCCTCAACCTGCTGTTTGACCTCCCGCTGGTTCTTGGTGCGATCATCACGGCGGCCGTCGCCATGGTGATCCTGCGCATCGGCGACCTGCGGGGTCAAAGTGCGCTCGAGCGGGTCATCGTCGGCTTCCTTGCACTGATCGCGGTGGGCTTCCTCGCCGGGCTGTTCGTCAACGCGCCGGAGCCCGGTCCACTCGCCCGCGGTCTCGTCCCGACCTTCGAGGGTGCCGACAGCGTGTTGTTGGCTTCGGGCATCATTGGTGCGACCGTGATGCCTCACGTCATCTACTTGCACTCAAGCCTGACCATCACGCGGCTCGGCCGCCGTGGCGAAGGACTCACGGTCAGGCAGCTCCTGTCGGCGACGCGTACCGACGTCGTGCTGGCGCTGATCCTCGCCGGTATTCTCAATCTCTCGTTGCTCGTGGTTGCGGCCGCCAGTCTCGACGGTCTGCCCGGCACCGACACACTCACCGGCGTGCACGCGGTGGTCACTTCCGAGCTCGGTGCCGGCATCGCACTGCTCTTCGCAGTGGCGCTGCTCGGGTCGGGGCTCGCCTCGACATCGGTCGGCAGTGCTGCAGGCGCAGAGGTGATGAACGGGCTCCTTGGGATTCGCCTGCCGCTGCTCCTACGGCGCGTCGTGACGCTGATCCCGGCCCTCGTCGTGCTCGCAATCGGCGCAGAGCCGAGCCGCGCTCTCGTGATCTCACAGGTGGTGCTGTCGATCGGCATACCGTTTGCGCTGGTTCCGCTGATCATGCTCACCGCCCGATCAGAGGTGATGGGGGAGTACGTCAACCGGCGACTCACGACGGCTGCTGCGTGCCTGGTCGCGGCAATCGTCATCGCCCTCAACGGCGTGTTGTTGTGGCTGACTTTCGCGGGCTGAATCCGCCCGGACCGGGCCGCTCGCCGCTAGGGTGTCCGCATGATCCGCACCTTCCTCGCGCTGTTCCTGCTGCTCGTCGTCGCCGCATGCGGCAGCGACAGTGAGCCCCGGACCGAGGACACGGCCACGCCGACGGAGACCACGGCGACCCTTCCGAAGTGTGCAGACGTGTGGAAGGACGGCGCCGCATTGCCCGCGACCTACAGCGGGTGTGCGCCAGTCGAGGGTGAGACCGTCGGACCTGTCGACACCTGCGACAACGGCACGGACAAGTTCGCGACGTATGTCTTCAAGGACACCAGTGACATCGAGACCCCATATTTTGCGCTGCTGGGCGGCAAGGTCATCGAGTACACCGACGACGAATTCGGTCCGTACGAATCAGCGTTCACGAAGTGTCGCGCCGGCTGACGACTTCAGAACTTTGCCGTCAGGCACGATGATGGGGTCATGCCCGAGCTGCCCGAGGTCAACGGACTGATCGAGTTCCTTCGCACTGAGGCGGTGGGAGCGGTCGTCGTCGGCATTGAGGTCGCCTCGTTCTCGGTGCTGAAGACCTTCGATCCGCCGGTGTCAGCGCTGCCGGGATTGACGATCACCGACGTCACCCGGCACGGCAAGTTCATCGACATCGACGTTGACGGCATACACATCGTGGTGCACCTCGCCAAGGCTGGGTGGCTGCGCTGGTCTGACAAGCTTCCTGACACTAAGCTCAAGCTTGGAGCGAGCAACATCGCTGCGCGAGTGCGGCTGGATCGTGGTGACGGACCGACTGTGGGTTTTGACGTGACGGAGGCCGGCACCCGCAAGGGTCTGGCGATGTATGTCGTACGTTCGCCGTCGGAGGTTCCTGGCATCGCTGCACTGGGCCCGGATCCGCTCGAGCCTGGCTTCGAGCTGCGGCCACTGCTCAACCGCAAGATGCAGGCCAAGCGACTTCTGCGTGACCAGAAGATCATCGCCGGCGTTGGTAACGCCTACAGCGACGAGATCCTGCACGCCGCGAAGCTGTCGCCGTTTGCGATTGCCGAGAGTCTCGGCGAGGACGAGATCATACGACTCGAAGCAGCCTTGCACGATGTCCTCAGCGAGGCTGTTGAGGAGGCCCGCGGCAAGCCCGCCGCCGAACTCAAGGATGACAAGCGGACCCGCATGCGCGTGCACGGTCGTACCGGCGAGCCGTGCCCCGTATGCGGTGACACCGTGCGCGAAGTCTCGTACGCCACCTCGTCGCTGCAGTACTGCGCGACCTGCCAGACCGGCGGCAAGCCGTTGAAGGACAGAACCACCAGCAAGTTCCTGAAGTAGGGCGCGTGGCTCGGCCCATGGCTGAGTCAGCTCGCTGCAACCAAGGCCACCGCGGCGACAGCGAAGACGAGGCCGACGCCTTGCCAGCCGTGGATCTTCTCGCGCAGCAGGACGGCTGCAAGGAGGACCGTGCTGGCCGGATAGAGCGATGAGATGACCGAGACCACCGACAGGAGACCGTGGTGCGTGGCATAGAGGAATGAGCCCTGCGCCGTCGCCCCGAGCGGGCCCATCATCACGGCTTTCCACGATCCCGGGTCGCGGGGAACCCAGCCCTGCTTGAGGACGATCGCCATCACGATGACGGCGAGCACCGACGTCGCCTGCGACATCACCAGTGGATAGAGCCCTGCATCGTCGCCAACCTGACCCAGGAACGCGAACAGTGCTCCGAATCCGAGTCCTGCCAGGATCCCGTCGACGACCCCGCCACGGTGCGAAGGATTTTCGTCGACGACCCGCGAGATCAGGAGGATCGCCGGGAACGCGCACAAGATTCCGAACACGGCGAGGCTGGAGGGCCGATCACCGGTTGACAGCCCCACGGCAACCGGAAGCAGTGCCGTGCCGATTGCCGACAGCGGAGCGACGACGCCCATACGAGCCGTCGCCAGCCCCCGATAGAGGAACACGACACCGAAACCCCCGCCGAGCCCGGCGAGTGCACCGAAGGCAAGGTCTCGGCCGGTCGGCGAACCGGCGATGAGGTATGCGGCGATCAGGCTGAAGAAGCCCGACGAAGTCTGACCGACCACGGCGACCTGCCAAGGAGAGGCACGCTTGGCGAAGATGCCGCCGAGGAAGTCTGAGATGCCATACGCCAGCGCTGAGATCAGCGAGAAAACAATGGCCACGCTCGAAGACTACGAGTTGCTCGCCTTGGACCGACGAGCGCGTACGGCGACGACGATCAGCATCATGATCGCGGCGCCGACCAGCATCCACTTGACCAGGCCGACCGTTGTCATGGCACCGACCTTCCCGTTGGTCAGGGAGTCCGTATGGATGTTGAGGAACACCAGAACGTTCTCGATCTCGTCGGCCAGCGCTGCGCCCACGGCGAGCATCGAGCCGTTCAGTGCGACCGTGCCGGACGCGAGCCCATTGAACGCAACGACGCCGAGCGCGCCGTACGCCAGAGCGAAGACCATGTCGGAGAGGTTCGCGACAGTCGCCCGCCCGCTGTCGCCGCCGAGAACCTGGGTGAAGTCGTTGGCGTCCTTGGACATCTGCAGGGTGTTGTAATCGGGATAGAAGGCGAAGATCGCTGCTCCAGCGACGGTCGTCACCAGCAGGATCAGCTTCCACCGCGAGACGAGTCGTTCCATGACGGTGACCCTAGTGCCTCATACGTAAGGTTGGGAGTATGAAACTACGACAGGTCAAGGGCCTCGGCGCCCAGGCCAACAAGGCTGCAGGTGACCTCGCAGCCAAGGTGGACGACCAGACCGGCGAGGTCGCCAAGCGCGCCGCAGGGGTCATCGCGGTTGCCGTCAGGCTCGCCCGGATTCCCACGGCGCTGGTGATGATCACACCGATCCCGTTCATCATCACGACGATCGCGCTGGGTTTCCTCGCTGAAGGTGGCATGAAGTGGGTGCTCCTCGCTGCCGGGGTGTTGATGTTGCTCGTCGGCGGCGCATTCTGGGGACGCCGCCGCCGGATCATCCAGGCCGTCGAGGAGCCGGACAAGCTGGCCACCGAGCTGGCCATCATGATCAGCATGACCGACAAGGTCGAGGAGACGAGAGGCGCGATCTCGACCATCGCCGGTGCAGGCGGATGGCGCATCTTTGCTCGACTCAAGGGCGTCTGGGGTGGCATGGCGATGACGGGCCGTTGGATCGAAGGGATCGGAGACCTGCCGCGAGCCCGCTACTTCGGTCCGCCCAAGATCGGCACCACGGTCACCGTCGCCGTCGCCGCATTGTGGCTGATCCCAATCTCGATCGTCGTGGCACTGCTTGCCGTCATCGGCTCGATCGCTGGGTCGCTCTAACCGATCAGTTGCTGCATCGATGGGGCGTAGAGCCGGACGATCTCGCCGACCGTTGCATCGGCCAGTGGCTCCATGCGCACGACGTAGCGCATCGTTGCCATGCCGATCAGCTGGCTGGCGATCAGTGTGGAGCGCAGCTCGTTGTCCTCACCTTTGAGCACGCCCATCAACGAGGTGATTAGGACGTTGCGGGCAACTTGCAGCATCGGCGCCTGCCCGTCGCCAGACCCAAGGGTTGTGCGGACCAGGGTGCTGAACGCATCTCGGTGCGGGTCCCACGATTCGAGGAAGGTCGTGAGCAACCGCCGGGCCATTCCATCAGGGCCGCCCTCGACCACGGCGGCGATCTTCTCGATGGGGTTGACCGGCAGCTGCATTGTCGCGACAAGGAGGCTCGCCTTGTCACCGAAATAGTGGCTGATCAGGCTCGCATCGACACCGGCGTCACCGGCAATCGCGCGCAGCGAGGCCCCGCCGAAGCCCTTGGCGGCAAATTGCATCCGCGCAGCGTCAAGGATTGCTTGCCGGGTGTCGCCACTTGAGCTTGCACTGGGGCGGCCCCGGCTCCGGCGGCGTTCGGTCACGGCGTGCGCCGACGCAGCGTCAACGATGCGAGGGCAATGGCGACGACGCAGCACCCGACGAGGATGCCGAGGTTACGGCCCAGGGTGGCGGACCACGTATCGCTGTTGGCGAGCTCGGTGAAGGCATCCGTTGCATAGCTCAGCGGCAGTGCGTCGGAGATCCACCGCAGTACGTCCGGCAGCGAGTCGCGAGGTGCGAGCAACCCGCTCAACAAGATCTGCGGGAAGGCCACAAGCGGCATGAACTGCACCGCCTGGAACTCCGTGCGTGCAAACGCTGACATCAGCAAGCCGAGCGCCGTGCCGAGCACCGCGTCGACGACGGCGAACAGCACGATCGCCCACGGAGTCGCGACGGTGAGGTCGAGCAGCCAGATGGCGACGGCGGCACTGACCAGGGCCTGAACGAGCGCGGCGAGACCAAAGGCGATGGCGTAACCGCCGATCAGCTCACCGCGCCGAAGCGGCGTCGTCAGCAGGCGTTCAAGGGTGCCGGACGTGCGTTCGCGCACCATGGTCACCGACGTCACCAGAAACATCACGATGAACGGGAACAGTCCGAGCATCTGCGGACCAACGCGGTCGAAGACCCCGGGTTGGCCGTCGTAGATGTACTTGAACAGCACCATGAGGATCGATGGCACGAGCACGATCAACGCGATGCTGCGGCGGTCGTGGCTGAGCTGCTGCAGGACCCGACGCGCGGTGGCCCATGTTCTCGTCATGCCGCCACGTCCCTTTCTGCGAGTACGAGGAACGCTTCTTCGAGGTCATCAGTCCCTGCCAGTGCCCGCAGCTCATCGGGTGTCGCATCAGCGATCAGCCCTCCGTCGCGCATCAATAGCACGCGGTCGCATCGACCGGCTTCGTCCATGACATGGCTCGACACCAGCAGGGTCTTCCCATCGGCGGCCAGACCGGCGAACAGCTTCCAGAGGTCTCGGCGGAGCACCGGATCCAGGCCGACCGTCGGCTCGTCGAGCAGGTAGAGCTCGGGATCGGCCAGCAGGGCGGCCGCGAGGGAGACGCGGATCCGCTCACCGCCGGACAGGTTGCCGGTCAGTGCATCGGCTCGGGAGGTCAGCCCGACATCGGCGATTGTCGAGGTGACGGTTCCGTCGTCCTTGCCGGCGAGCGCGCTGAAGTATGCGAGGTTCTGCCGGATCGTCAGATCGGGGTAGACCGAGCTCGCTTGGGTCACATATCCGACTCGCGCTCGGTTGCGTGCCGTGCCGGCTGGTTCGCCGAGCACGGTGACGGACCCGGAGGCGACGATCTGGATGCCTGCGATGGAGCGGATCAACGTGGTCTTGCCGCTGCCGCTGGGACCGAGCAGTCCGGTCACCGATCCGGTGGGGACTGTCAGGTTGAGATGGGGAAGGACGGTCTTGTCGCCCCGGATGACGGTGAGGTTGGCAACCTCGATGGCATTATTAAACATCTGTTGAATATATGTCCGAAGCCATATCGCGTCAACTCGCGGGTCGGCGATCTATGTGACATCACCGGTGTCATCGTCCTACTCTTCGGGTATGGATCTTCGCGGACTGGCCCTGCTTCCCGTGCGCGTGACGGTTGCGGCGACTCGGGCAACTCTCGGTCTCGGCCAATTGGCATCGCCAGATGGTCCGATCTTGCGTGAGGGTGGGTATGCCAACCGCCTGGGTGCGCTCATCGGCGAGGGCGGGCTGCTCGATCAGGTCAGCAAGATCCTCGCCGACGAACGAGGGCCTGTCAGCCTCGCCAACACCCTCGCGGACCTCACGGCCGAAGACCGACCGATCGGCAAGGCGCTTGCGCGCGACGGACTGCTTGATCGGATGGCCGACGAGGAAGGCCCGTTCGTACGACTCCTCGAGGCAGATGGTCCGCTCGACCGTGCCTTGGCCGAGGACGGACCGCTCTACCGGTTCCTCGCGCCCGGCGGTCCGCTGGACCGCCTCCTCGCCGAGGAAGGAGCCATCGACCGAGTTCTTGCTGAGGGCGGGCTCCTTGAGCAGCTTCTCAACGAGGACGGCATCCTCGAGAAGCTTCTCGCGCCCGGCGGCACGCTCGACCAGCTGATCGATCTCGGAGCGACATTCGACGCGATCGTGCCGAGACTCGAGGCGCTGGGGAACGCCATCCCCAACCTCAACTCTGCCGTGAACATCCTCAGCGGAGCAGTTGAACCCCTCGGCTCGCTTGCTGGCCGGCTCCCGGGGGGTCGCCGTCGTACGCCAGTGCTTGAGGCAACCGACTGATCTGTGTCAGGTCGGACGAAGGACGACACAGCAGCGGCCTTCGGCAGGCTCGAGCGTGCACCGGAGTGCGGCTGAATCCACCTCGTCGACCAGCCCGTTGATCAGCGCGAGGTTCATCCCGCAGACCATCTCGGTGTGCTCGGTGGCGAGTGAGTGGAACGGGCAGTTCGACAGCACGACCGATTCACCTTCGTGGCGCGGCTCGTAGCCATGACTTGCCAGAGCATCACGCGCGATGTCGAGCGCCTTGCGTTTCGCTCCGGGCACGATGGCGGAGCGTCCCCAGGCGCGTCCGTACGCGGCCGCGGCCTGGTTGAGCGCATCAATCACCGACTCTCCGGTGATGGTGGAGGATGCGATGGCATCTGCCATCAGCTTGCCGGCGAGCTCGTACTCGCGGCCGGGCAGCGACACGGCGATCTCCCCGGCCGCCCTGCGGTAGAGCTTGGATGGTCGCCCGGCGCCCGGTCCTGTTCGACCGGTCAGTCGCGCAAACTCCGAATCGAGAAGGCCCTGATCCTCGAGCTTGTCGAGGTGGAACTTCGCCTTGTGGTGGGGGATGCTCAGGGCTTCGGCGGCTTCATCGCGACCGACCGGCGCAGCCTGGGCACAGACGTAGAGATAGATCTCGCGTCGGAGGGGATCGGAGAGCAGGCCGATACCGGAGACGTTGTCCTTGAACTCCGGCATACCCACTCACTCTCTAAAAGACAAAACTATTGACGAAACAATTTCTGCGGTCTAAAGTCCAAATTACTATTCTTTAGAACTGGAGACAACATGACCACCACCGCATCAGCACCAACCGACCGTCGCACCGATCCCGGATTTCAGGCATTCTTCC
>CAZWZC010000082.1:0-10590 GCA_964638755.1 uncultured Aeromicrobium sp.
CCCTTGCAGTGCACCGCGACGTATGCCTCGGTGCTCCATCCGACCAGATCAGGGTCAAGGACCGCGGTAAAACCGCTGATCACGCCGTCAACGAGCAATCGATCCATCCGCCGCTTGACGGCCGGTGCTGATAGGCCGATGCGGTCACCGATTGCTGCGTAGCTCGCCCGGCCATCCATCAGAAGGCAGCTAATGAGCTGGCGGTCCAGATCGTCCATGGAACCATTCTTGCAAGAAAACACCGGAAAATGTGCAACAGAACAAGAAATCTTCGGGGTTGCGTATGGTTTCGGCTTCGTCCACCCGTGGCACGCACTACTAGCATTGATTCATTGCATGGGAGCTCACGCCACGGAGGCTACGTTGACCGTCATTGACACCCGGACTCGTTCCAAGACCAGCCGTCCGGCCCGAACAGCACGCACACGCCACTACCTGATGTGCCCGCCACAGCATTTCGCCGTCACCTACGCCATCAACCCGTGGATGAACACCCAGGTTCCCGTCGATGTCGATCGCGCCCTGGTGCAGTGGGACGTGCTCCGCAACACCTACCTCAGCCTCGGCCACCGCGTCGATCTGATCGAGCCCATGCCCGAACACCCCGACATGGTGTTTGCGGCCAATGGCGGACTCGTCGTGGGCAAGCGCGCCTACGGTGCGAAGTTCCGCTTCCCGGAGCGCGGCGCCGAAGGGCAGGCCTACGGTGACTGGTTGCGCGACGCCGGGATCGAGGTGAGCGAGCCTGCCCAGATCAATGAGGGCGAAGGCGACTTCCTCGCGCTCAAGGCGATGATCCTGGCGGGAGCCGGCTTCCGTACGTCGCTCGAGGCTCACATCGAGGCTGCCAACACCGTCGACCGTCCCGTCGTCTCGCTGGAGCTCGTCGACCCGAGGTTCTACCACCTGGACACTGCCATTGCGATCCTGGACGACGGCAACGGTGACACACCAGCAGACATCGCGTACTTCCCCGGGGCGTTCAGCCAACACAGCCAGCGCACCCTGCGCGAACTGTTCCCCGACGCGATCATCTGCTCTGAGGCCGACGCGCTTGTGCTCGGTCTCAACTCGGTCAGCGACGGCCACAACGTCATCGCTCCGTCAGCCGCCCTGCACTTTGCCGACCAGCTCCGCGAGCGAGGCTACACGCCGGTCCCCGTCGACCTCAGCGAACTCCTCAAAGCAGGCGGCAGCGTCAAGTGCTGCACCATGGAGATGCACCGCTAGCGCTCATTGCAGTGACCAGTGGGTCAGTGACCACCGTACGGGACACCGAGCGCATCAAGTCGTGCCTTCCCGCCGTCGATCGCAGTCAGGACCCAGGTGCCGTCATCAGTGAGCGTGAACGTGTGCTCAAAGTGCGCAGCCCACGATCCATCCTCCGTCACCACCGTCCAGTCGTCGTCGAGGGTGCGCGTGTAGGGCGAGTGCATGGTGACCATCGGCTCGACTGCAAGGGCCAGCCCCCTGACGACCTTCGCGCCGCGTCCGGGACGGCCGACGTTGGGGACGTTGGGGGGTTGATGCATGGCCGAGCCGATTCCATGACCCGTGAAGCCCTCTACGATCCCGTAGTCGCCTTCAGCGCGTATGGAGTTCTCGACGGCATGGCTGATGTCGGACACCCGCCCGCCGAGCCTTGCAGCGGCGATGCCGGCCCACAGCGACTCCTCGGTGACCCGCATGAGCTCGGTGATCTCGTCAGGCACATCGCCGATTGCCACGGTGATCGCGGCATCGCCGTGCCAGCCGTCGATGATCGCGCCGCAGTCGATCGAAATGATGTCTCCATCGTTGAGTGTCCGCGTCCCAGGGATTCCGTGGACCACCTCGTCATTGACCGATGTGCAGATGACGCCGGTGAACCCGTGGTAGCCGAGAAAGTTGGACGTCGCGCCCTGAGATCGAATGTGATCATGGGCGATGACATCCAGCTCTGCGGTCGACATACCGGCCACGGCTGACGTACGGAGCAGGTCGAGAGTCGACGCGACGACCAGGCCAGCGCTTCGCATCGACTCGATCTGGGCCGGTGTCTTGATCTCGATACCGCGGTCAAACATCAGCGCTGCCCGCCATCACACTGGCAGCGCGTCGACGATCCGTTTGCCAACTTCGTCGGCCTCGCCCATGCCGTCGACCTCGATCAGCAAGCCACGCTCGCCGTAGACCGCAAGCAGCGGAGCGGTCTCCTGCGTGTACACCTCTTGGCGGTGCCGGATGACGTCTTCGGTGTCATCTGCGCGACCACTCGTCTCGGCGCGCTTGAGCAGCCGCTGGATGAGCTCTTCGGGATCGACGACCAACGAAATGACGCCGTCCAACTGGGTGCCGAGGGTGTTCAGAATCTTCCTGAGCGTATCGACCTGATCGACGGTCCGCGGATAGCCATCGAGGATGAAAGCATCGCGCGCATCGTCGCGCGCCAGCCGATCCTTCACCATCGCATTGGTGATCTCGTCAGGCACGTACTCACCAGCGTCCATGAAGCGCTGTGCGGCCTGACCGAGCTCGGTCTGCTCCTCGACATTGGCCCGGAAGATGTCGCCCGTGGAGATGTGCGCACCGCCAAGCCGCTTCGCGAGCGCGACCGCCTGCGTGCCCTTGCCTGCGCCTGGAGGGCCCATGATCAGCAGGCGCATTACCGCAGGAAACCTTCGTAGTTGCGCTGCTGCAGCTGGCTCTCGATCTGTTTGACGGTGTCCAGACCGACTCCCACGATGATCAAGATCGTCGTGCCACCGAACGGGAAGTTCTGGTTGGCGTTGAGCAGGGCGATCGCGATGGAGGGGATCAGCGCGATCAAACCGAGGTATAGGGCGCCGGGGAGTGTGATGCGGCTGAGGACGTACGCGAGGTATTCCTGTGTTGGCCGGCCAGCACGAATGCCGGGAATGAACCCGCCGTACTTCTTCATGTTGTCGGCAACCTCTTCGGGGTTGAACGTGATCGACACGTAGAAATACGTGAAGAAGACGATCAGAACGAAGAACGTCGCCATGTAGAGCGGATGATCACCCTTGACGAAGTGCGTGATGACCCAGTTGGACCACGGTGAGTCCGAGTTGAATTGCGCCATCAGCGCTGGGAGGTACATCAGGCTCGAGGCGAAGATGACCGGGATGATGCCGGCCTGGTTGACCTTGAGCGGAATGTAGGTTGACGATCCGCCGAACATGCGGCGCCCAACCATGCGTTTGGCATATTGCACCGGGATGCGTCGCTGCGCCTGCTCGATGAAGATGACCGCCGCAACGATCACCAGGCCGACGAGCACCACGAGGACAAAGGTTGCCCAGCCCTTCTGCTGCTGGATGCCCCACATCGCGCCGGGGAACGTCGCGGTGACCTGGGTGAAGATGAGGATCGACATGCCGTTGCCGACGCCGCGGTCGGTGATGAGCTCGCCGAGCCACATGATGACCGCGGTACCGGAGACCATCGTCAGGACGACGAGGAGGAACGACAGGATGCTGTCCTGGTTGTAGAGCAGGTCGCCGCAGTCCTGGCCACCGAAGAGGTTGCCGCTGCGAGCCAGGGCCACAATGCCGGTGGCCTGCAGGATGGCCAGGCCCAGCGTCAGGTAGCGGGTGTACTGCGTGATCTTGGTCTGTCCGGATTGGCCCTCCTTCTTGAGGGCCTCCAGACGCGGGATCACCACCACGAGAAGCTGCAGGATGATGCTCGCCGTGATGTAGGGCATGATGCCCAGCGCGAAGACCGTCAGCTGCAGCAGAGCGCCACCGGAGAAGACGTTGATCAGGGAGAACAGGCTGCTGTTGGCGCCCTCAGAGGCGAGAGTGACGCACTGCTGGACATTCCCGACGTTGATGCCGGGAGCCGGTGTGGTCGAGCCAAGGCGGAACAGCACGATGATGAACAGGACGAAGAGGATCTTCTTCCTCAGATCAGGTGTTCTGAACGCATGTATGAAGGCGCTAAGCACCGCGTTCCTCCTCGTGCACCACTGTGCGTGTGTAAAACGTGCGAATGCAACGGACGAAAGCGGGCTTTCGCCCGCCCTGAGACTCTAACAGTGACGAAGAACGCCGGGGCAGGACAGGTGTCTTGCCCCGGCGAGCATCAGCCGAGCACGGTTACGCTGCCGCCGGCCGCTTCGATCTTGGTCTTGGCGGAACCGGAGAACCTGTTCGCCGTGACCTGGACCTTGACGGTGATCTCACCCTGACCGAGCACCTTGACGGGACGGCCCTTGCGGACAGCGCCATTGGCGACGAGAGCCTCGACGTCGATGGAGCCGCCCTTGGGGAAGAGCTCCTCGATGCGATCGAGATTCACGACCTGGTACTCCTCACGGAACGGGTTCTTGAACCCCTTCAGCTTTGGCAGGCGCATGTGGATCGGGACCTGGCCGCCTTCGAAGCCGACGGGTACCTGGTAGCGAGCCTTGGTGCCCTTCGTACCGCGACCGGCGGTCTTGCCCTTGGAACCTTCACCACGACCCACGCGGGTCTTGGCGGTCTTGGCTCCGGGAGCGGGACGCAGGTGATGCAGCTTGAGCGCCATGTCAGTCAACCTCCTTGAGGTCCACGAGGTGCGGTATGGATTCAGCCATGCCACGGATCTCGGGACGATCTTCCTTGATGACAACGTCACCGATGCGCTTGAGGCCGAGCGAACGCAGGGTCTCCCGCTGGTTGGGCTTGCGGCCGATCGCCGAGCGGAGCTGGGTGACCTGAAGTTTCTTGACCATCAGGCACCCACTCCCGCATCAGCCTTGGCCTTGGCTTCGGCAATGCCTTCCTTGCCAGCGCGCAGTAGCGCCGCCGGAGCGACCTGCTCGACCGTGAGGCCGCGACGTGCTGCAACCATCTCAGGCGATTCGAGCAGCTTGAGCGCTGCAACGGTCGCATGGACGATGTTGATCGCATTGGACGAGCCGAGCGACTTGGACAAGACATCGTGGATGCCGGCGGCCTCGAGCACTGCTCGCACCGGGCCACCAGCAATGACGCCGGTACCGGGCGAGGCGGGACGCAGGAAGACGACGCCAGCCGCCTTCTCGCCCTGCACCGGGTGCGGGATCGTGCCTTGGATGCGCGGGACGCGGAAGAAGGACTTCTTGGCCTCTTCGACGCCCTTGGCGATCGCTGTGGGAACTTCCTTGGCCTTGCCGTAGCCGACGCCGACCTGACCGTCACCGTCGCCGACAATCACCAGGGCGGTGAAGCTGAAGCGACGACCACCCTTGACGACCTTGGCGACACGGTTGATCGTGACGACCTTCTCGATGTATTGGGACTTCTCGGCGCCGCGATCATTGCCGCGACCCCTTCCGCCTCCGCCGCCACGGCGCTGTTGGGTGCTCATCAGAACTCCAGTCCTGCTTCACGGGCGCCGTCGGCAAGTGCCGCGACGCGTCCTGCGTACTTGTTGCCTGCGCGGTCGAAGACGACCGTCGAGATGCCAGCCTTCTTGGCGCGGTCAGCCACGAGCTCACCGACGCGCTTGGCCTTGGCTGACTTGTCACCTTCGAGGCCACGCAGATCAGCTTCCATCGTCGACGCAGAAACCAGCGTGCGTCCCTCGAGGTCGTTGACGACCTGCGCGACAATGTGCTTGCTCGAACGGGTGATGTCGAGACGCGGCCTGTCGGCCGAGCCTTCGATCTTCTTGCGTCCGCGCACCTGGCGACGCAGGCGCGAAGCCGTGCGCGGCGCCGTGTGCTTGGCGTGCTTGATCGAGATTGCCATTTACTTACCGGCCTTTCCGACCTTGCGGCGTACGTGCTCGCCGGCGTAACGCACACCCTTGCCCTTGTAGGGCTCAGGCTTGCGAATCTTGCGGATGTTGGCTGCGACCTCACCGACGGCTTGTTTGTCGATGCCGTGAACAGCGAACTTGGTGGGCGACTCAACCGTGAACGTGATGCCCTCAGGAGCCTGGACTGGGACCGGGTGGCTGAAGCCGAGCGCAAACTCGAGTGCAGCCGGGCCCTTGGCCTGGACGCGGTAGCCGACGCCAACGATCTCGAGCTTCTTCTCGTAGCCCTCAGTGACGCCCACGACCATGTTGCTGATCAGAGTGCGTGAGAGACCGTGGAGTGCCTTGCTACGACGCTCGTCGTTGGGACGCTCGACCGCGAGAGTGCCATCGTCGGCCTTGCTGACCGTGATGGGCTCGGCGACGGTGTGGGACAGCTCGCCCTTGGGGCCCTTGACGCGTACGTCCTGACCCTCGATCGTCACCTCGACACCGGACGGTACGGCGACGGGCATCTTGCCGATGCGTGACATGTCGTACCTCCCTCTACCAGACGTAGGCGAGGACTTCTCCGCCTACGCCCTTCTGGTTTGCCTGACGGTCCGTGAGGAGCCCCTGGCTGGTGGAAATGATCGCAACGCCGAGTCCACCGAGCACCTTGGGCAGGCCAGTCGACTTCGCATAGACGCGAAGACCGGGCTTGCTGATGCGGCGGATACCAGCGATCGAACGCTCGCGATGAGGCCCGTACTTGAGGGTGATCGTGAGCGACTTGCTCACCTCGCCCTCCTTGGGCTCTGTCACCTCGATCGAGGTGATGTAACCCTCCTGTTTCAGGATCTCGGCGACGCCGGCCTTCAGCTTGGAGTAGGGCATGCTCACGCTGTCGTGGTATGCCTGATTGCCGTTGCGGACACGCGTCAGCATGTCGGCGATCGGATCGGTCATTGTCATAGTTCAGGTGTTCCATTCCTGGAGTGGTTTCCCGACCCTTCAAAAACAAGGGCGACGGGACCTACGCCATTCAGAGGTGATTGATTACCAGGAGCTCTTGGTGATGCCGGGCAGCTCGCCGCGGTGTGCCATCTCGCGAAGGCAGATGCGGCAGAGGCCGAACTTCTTGTAGACCGAGCGCGGGCGTCCACACCGCTGGCAGCGGGTGTAGCCGCGGACAGCGAACTTGGGCTTGCGAGCGGCCTTGACCTTCAGTCCAGTCTTCGCCATGTCAGTTCTCCTTGTAAGGGAACCCGAGCAGCTTGAGCAGCGCGCGTCCCTCGTCGTCGTTGGTCGCCGTGGTGACGATGGTGATGTCCATGCCGCGCGAGCGGTCGATCTTGTCCTGATCGATCTCGTGGAACATGACCTGCTCGGTCAGACCGAACGTGTAGTTGCCACGACCGTCGAACTGCTTGGGCGAGAGCCCGCGGAAGTCGCGGATGCGAGGGAGAGCGAGCGTCAGCAGACGATCGAGGAACTCCCACATGCGGTCGCCGCGCAGCGTGACGTGCGTACCGATCGGCATACCCTCACGCAGCTTGAACTGCGCGATGGACTTGCGCGCCTTAGTGACCTGCGGCTTCTGGCCCGTGATGGCGGTGAGGTCGCGAATGGCGCCTTCAATCAGCTTGCCGTCGCGAGCAGCCTCGCCGACGCCCATGTTGACGACAATCTTGGTGAGGCCCGGAACCTGCATGACATTGCCGTAGCTGAACTCCTCGCGGAGGGCCGGAAGGATCTCTTCACGATACCGAGCCTTCAAACGCGGAGCCGTGGAGGAGCCCTTGGACTCAGTGGCTGTAGAACTCATCTCAGATCTCCTTTCCGGTCTTCTTGGCGATGCGCACACTGCGGTGCGCGGAGTAGGTGGAACCGTCGGGACGAGCCTTGGTGACCTCGTCACGGCGGAAGCCGATGCGCGTGGTGGTCTTGCCGCCCTTGCCATCGACGAGCAGCATCACGTTGGAGATGTGGATCGGAGCCTCGCTGGTGATGATGCCCCCCGTGTTTCCGCCACCGGCCTGCCCAGCCTTGGTGTGACGCTTGACGCGGTTGACGCCTTCGACGATGACGCGATTCTGCGCAGCGATCACTTCGATCACCGAACCAGTCACGCCCTTGTCCTTGCCAGCGATGACCTTGACCTGGTCACCCTTCTTGATGCTGATGGATCCTGCGTTGCGGGCCATCTCAGAGCACCTCCGGTGCGAGAGAAATGATGCGCATGAACTTCTTGTCGCGAAGCTCGCGCCCAACGGGACCGAAGATGCGCGTACCGCGCGGGTCGCCATCGGCCTTGAGAATGACGGCTGCGTTCTCGTCGAACTTGATGTAGGAACCATCCGGACGACGACGCTCCTTTACGGTGCGTACGACGACAGCCTTGACGACCTCACCCTTTTTGACGTTGCCGCCGGGGATCGCGTCCTTGACAGTGGCGACGATGGTGTCACCGATGCCGGCATAGCGCCGACCCGAGCCGCCGAGGACACGGATGCAAAGGATTTCCTTGGCACCGGTGTTGTCGGCAACCTTGAGTCGCGACTCTTGCTGAATCATCTGTCGTCTCCTACTTGGCCTTCTCGAGGACCTCGACGAGGCGCCAACGCTTGGTGGCGGACAGTGGACGGGTCTCCATGATGAGAACCCGGTCGCCGATGCCAGCGTCATTCGCTTCGTCGTGAGCCTTGAGCTTGATGTTGCGACGCAGAACCTTGCCGTAGCGCGCGTGCTTGACACGCTCTTCGACGTTGACCACGACGGTCTTGTCCATTTTGTCGCTGACGACGAGACCTTCGAAGGTCTTGCGTGCGGTGCGGTCGGTCACTGCTTCTTCCTTCTGCTTCTTGTCGGTCATGCTTTGGCCACCTCTTCGGACACGGTCTCGACGATGCCGAGTTCGCGCTCACGCATAACGGTGTAGATCCGGGCGATGTCCTTGCGCACTGCCCGAAGTCGGGCAGTGTTGTCAAGCTGACCGGTTGCGTTCTGGAAACGCAGGTTGAACAGTTCTTCCTTGGCCTCTGCGAGCTTGGTTGCCAAGTCATCGGCGCCCACGGTACGCAGCTCTGCGGCTGTCGACTGCGGCATCACAGCTCACCTGTCTCTCGGCTGATGAAGCGTGCCTTCATGGGCAGCTTGTGGATCGCGCGGCGCATGGCCTCACGAGCTGTGACCTCGTCGACGCCGGACAGCTCGAACATGACTCGTCCGGGCTTGACGTTGGCGACCCACCACTCGGGTGAACCCTTGCCGGAGCCCATGCGGGTCTCGGCAGGCTTCTTGGTCAGCGGGCGGTCCGGGTAGATGTTGATCCAGACCTTGCCGCCACGCTTGATGTGGCGCGTCATGGCGATACGAGCGGACTCGATCTGACGGTTGGTCACGTATGCAGGCGTGAGCGCCTGGATACCGTAGTCACCGAACGCCAACGTGGTGCCGCCCTTGGCTGCACCGCGACGGGTGGGGTGGTGCTGCTTGCGGTACTTGACCCTACGTGGCATCAACATCAGCTCTTCCCCCCTTCCGGCCCTGAATCAGTGCCGGCAACGGCTGCGACGGCCTCGGCTGCCGGAGCGGCCTCGGCAGCCGCGGGCGCTGCAGCGGTCTCGGTCGCCGGGGCGGCCTCGTCGCGTGCAGGTCGACGCGGAGCGCTGGCGCCACCACGTGCCGGGGGACGGCGGTTGCTGCCGGGGGCTGCCGCACGCTTGGCTGCTTCGGCCTCGCGCTCGGCACGGGTGCCCGCAACCTCGCCCTTGTAGATCCAGACCTTGACGCCGATGCGGCCGAACGTCGTCTTGGCCTCGTAGAAGCCGTAGTCGACATCAGCGCGGAGCGTGTGCAGTGGCACGCGGCCCTCGCGGTAGAACTCCGAGCGGCTCATCTCGGCGCCACCGAGGCGGCCCGAGCACTGGATACGGATGCCCTTGGCACCGCTGCGCATCGTGGTCTGCATCGCCTTGCGCATTGCACGGCGGAACTGGACACGACCCGACAGCTGCTCGGCAACACCCTGGGCAACGAGCTGAGCGTCCATCTCCGGGTTCTTGACCTCGAGGATGTTCAGCTGAACCTGCTTGCCCGTGAGCTTCTCGAGGTCGCCGCGAATGCGGTCAGCCTCGGCGCCTCGGCGGCCGATGACGATGCCGGGACGAGCGGTGTGGATGTCAACGCGTACGCGGTCACGCGTGCGCTCGATCTCGACACGGCTGATGCCGGCGCGGTCCATGCCCTTGGTGAGCATCTTGCGGATCTGCACGTCTTCACCGACGTAGCTCTTGTAGAGCTTGTCGGCGTACCAACGGCTCTTGTGATCCGTCGAGATGCCCAGTCGGAACCCGTGCGGGTTGATTTTCTGTCCCACTATCGGTTCCCGCCCTTCTTCTTGGAGTTCTTGATGTTGGCCGCTTCGCGCTTGGCAGCAACGAGATCTGCCGGCTGTACGACCACGGTCAGGTGGCTGCTGCGCTTGAGGATGCGGTTGGCCGCACCCTTGGCGCGTGGACGCCAACGCTTCATCGTCGGTCCTTCGTCCACGTGGACGACAGTGATGACGAGCTGCGAGCGGTCGAGGCCTTCAGTGGTCTCGGCGTTGGCAGCGGCACTGTCCACGAGCTTGTAGAAGTTCTCGGCAACGGCCTGCGGCGCAAACTGCAGGATCGCCAGGGCGTTGTCCACGGACTCGCCGCGGATCAGGTCGCCGATGCGTCGCGACTTCTGCGCGGTGACGCGCACGAAGCGCGCCACGGCAAACGCGCCGGGCTCATCGCCGAGCAGGCGCTCGCGGCGAGCGCTCACGCTTTCACGGGTAGCTGCACTCATGACGTCACCGCCTTGAAGGTCGTGATGGTAGGCAGTGCCGTCATG
>CAZWZC010000083.1:0-10457 GCA_964638755.1 uncultured Aeromicrobium sp.
GGTGGACGACGGGACTTGAACGTGTTGCATTTCCCCGCGAGTCGTCCGATTAGGCGTGATTTACGCGGGGATCGCGTTTGGTTGTCGACAATTCCGGCGTACAAAACGCAGTAAATGTTGACACGGCAACATGCCCGCCGACGCAAACAGCGCCCCGCCTGAGCCGGAGCTCGAAGCGGGGCGTGTCTGTGTACGCAAGAAAACCCCGGCGCCCTCACCAGGTATGAGCTGGGAGGGTGCCGGGTGGTCGCCGCGTCTCGGATGCGCGGACGTGTGGGGGAGTAGTATGCAGACACGCGCCGCCGCCACGGTTAGGTGACGACGGCTGATCCACTCGGTAAGGAGTGAACCATGAGCAACTATATCCAAGATGAGCCGACGTGCTCGAAGCTGACGGTGCCGGTCAAGACAATCGGCTGGACACATGAGATTCGCGCGGCGGTGCGTAGCGATGAGGTTCTCATGCGAATGGCCGCCATCGATGCCGCGCACCGCCTAAAGATTCACGCGGCGAAGTTGCCGGTCGAGAATGGCGGGTTCGTGGTGACGGCCACTGACGATCCGAGTATGGCCGTTCGTGGGTCGCTGTTCGTCCGAGAGGTCGAGAAGCCTTCGCCTCGCCGCTGGTGGCATCGCCTATTTTTCCTGCACCCAACAGAGCAGAGCACCGAGTGGGACGAGATGGCTGGCGATATACCCGGAGCCGACTATTACCGTATCGGCTGGGAGCAGCACGTCGTTGAGTGCCCGCAAGAGATGGCTGGTCGTATCCGCCAAGACTCTCCGCGACCGATTGTGTTTGTTGCGCCTCCACCTGACGCCTTCCGCTTGTCCTAGCGTCAACGTAAAAACCGGCCCCGTACTAGCTCGGTGGCTAGCAGCGGGGGCCGGGCGGTCTACGTGTGTGGGGTTAGCCAGGGATGCTGCGAGGGTCATTACCTGAACTGTCGCGGGCGCGGATGGCACCGCGACGGTTTTTGATGATGAGTTCGACGGAGAACCAGCGGGCGAGGGCGCGGCCGACGGCGATGGCTGTGGTTTGTAGGCGGTACGAACCGAAGTCGTGTCCGGTGCCTTGGGTGCGGACGTGCCAGAGCCGGTCTATGCGGACGACCTCTACGTCTCCTGCGGGCATGGTGGCTCCTATCGGGGTGCGAGGGCTTGTCGGTAGGTCGCGGCCATCCATGCGTTGACGATGCCGTTGGGGCGGGGGTGTAGGTGGTCGGTCGTGGAGTAGAGGCCGTAGGTGTCGGTGCCAGCGGTGGAGGGCAACCGGGTGGAGTGGTCGATGAAGATGATTGTTGGGTCGGCGGCTGCGATTGCTTTCATGGCTGCGGCGTAGTCGGCCCACGGTGACAGTGGTGTGATGCCGCCTGAGATGTCTTGGATCGCGGCGAGCACGATCGGGCAGGTGATCCCGCCGGCACGGAGTATGACGATGAACGCGGCGAGCGCGGTCTGACATTGGGCTGCGGTGAGTGTTGAGGAGTCGTTCGCCATGAGGTCTTGCAGGATCAGCACGTCAAGGTTGAGTGCGGCGATTCCTTCGCGCCACGAACCGGCGGTGGCGTAGCCGTCGCGGCGTGCAGTTCTGGCCCACGAAATGCAGCATCTTGAACGGGGAGCGGTTGCCGATTGCGACCACCTTTCAGCCCGTGAGGAACGCGCGGTGGAGAGGATCACTGGCGCCGCACTCATCCCACTAGATGACCTGATCGACGCCTTGCTCTGGTCCCAAGATGAGAACGAGTTGGCCGAGCAATTGCACGTTGATGTGGCGACCGTGCGGGACAGGCTTCGGGATTTGTCAGATGCCGAGCGTAAATTCATCAATGACGAGATGGACAGGCGGGAGGCCAATATTCCATGACTGAGCTAACCGATACCGACAGAGCATTGCTCGGCATCTTCGGCAAGTCGTGGACCTACAGCGGCTACAAGGAACAGGCTGTGCGTGAGGCCACGGGCCTTTCAATGACTCGCGCCACCCAGATCGTCAATCGCCTCTGTGACACCGAGGCCGCGCTCGCTGAGTTCCCGACCGTGGTTAATCGGCTTCGTCGGCTTCGATCACAACGTCTGCAGTCCCGGTCAGCTCGACGGGCTTAGCGTTTCGCAGTTCTGCCATTCGGTCTAACGATTCGTCGCGCACACTGTCGATCATCCCGCCGTAGACGTCGATGGTGGTTTGAATGGACTCGTGCCCGACCCGGCGCTGGATCTCGGTCATCTGGATACCGGCGGCGTCCATCAGTCCTACGGCGGTGTGTCGTAGCCAGTGGATCGTCGGCGTGCGTTGCAGGTTCGCGGCCTTGATTGCCTTGCGCCAGAACCGTGAGCGGAAGTGCGAGTAGTTCCATACCGAGCCGTCTGTCGTGGTGAACAGGAACGCGCCCGGTTCGAGGTCGGCCAATCGTCGGCGGATCATCACAGAGATGTCGGCGTCTAGTTTGAGGCGGCGTAGTCCGGCTTTGCTCTTGGCGTCCTGCACGATCTGGGTTGCTCCGGTTGCGTCGCGTCGGGCGACTTGGCTGACGGTGACGTGCATGTAGCGGCCGTCGTCCTCCACGTCGTGCGTGGTGAGTGCCGTGGCCTCGGACCAGCGCCAGCCGGATGCCACCAGGAACTCGGCGAGGTCGCCGGCGTCTGTGTTGATCTGTGTCAGCGCCGCTGCGAGCGCCTGCCATTCGGCGGGGCGCAGTCCCTTGGGTTGCTTCTTGACCTTCTTGGGTAGGTCGGTGCCGATGGTCGGGTTGTGGCCGGTCGGGATCAGGCGGCGGGTGGGAGAGGAGCCGAATTTGTAGATGCCGTGGAGGATGGCGTGGCGGTCGGCGATGGACTTGGCCGAGAGTCTGCCGCGCATAGAGTCGACCCACTCCTGTACGTCGGCCTCGTCTATGCCGCTGGCAACACGGTAGCCAAGGTCGCGCTTAATCCAGTTGGTGTAGTCGCGCTGGTAGTCGTGGACGGTGCGATCTGAGCGGTGACGCGCCGCGGCCCACGGCCAATACTTCTCCGCGAGCTCGTCGAGGGTGAGCCCGTTGGGGTCGTCGCCGACCTCGTACAGGGTGCGCTTGACGCCGTTCACGCGCAGTTTGTCGGCGAAGGCTTGGGCAGCTTTGGCAGTGGTGAACGTCTTGGATCGTTGCCTTGAGCCGTCGCGGAACAGCACCTGAAACGTGATGGTCCCATCCTTTGATTGCCGTTCTCGCATCGTTGCCACCTGACTAGGTTAGATGCCGTCTGTTGACGTGGTGTTGACGTCAAAAAAGAACGGCCCCAAATCCGTTGGGATTTGAGGCAATTCTACAGGGTGGACGACGGGACTTGAACCCGCGGCCACCGGCACCACAAGCCGGTGCTCTACCAACTGAGCTACGCCCACCACGCGTGCCGGGTATGCACCCGACACGGCGACAGGAAGTCTAACGCAGGGCGGACGGTCTCTATGACGCGCCCGTGACCGACCCCGCGACCTGAGCCGCAACGGCCTTGGCCGCCTCTGTCTCGGGGCCGGGCTGCGGCACGAAAACTGCGCCACGGTAGTACTTCAGTTCCTCGATGCTTTCCTGGATGTCGACCAAGGCACGGTGGTGGCCGCGTTTGGCTGGTGCAGCGAAGTAGGCGCGCGGGTACCACTGACGGGTGAGCTCCTTGATCGACGAGACGTCGACGACCCGGTAGTGCATCCATGTCTCGAGCTCGACCATGTCGCGGGCGAGGAACATCCGGTCGGTGCCGATCGTGTTGCCGGCGAGCGGAGCCTTGCGGGGCTCTTTGACGTGCTGGCGCACGTAGTCGAGCACCTGCTCCTCGGCCTCGCGCAGGGTGAGCCCTGCGTCGAGCTCGGTGATGAGGCCTGAGTTGGTGTGCATGTTGCGTACGAAGTCGTCCATCTGATCGAGTGCCTCGGCCGGAGGCTTGATGATGAGGTCGACACCATCACCGAGGACATTGAGCTCGTAGTCCGTGACCAGAGCTGAGACCTCGACCAAGGCATCGGTCTCGAGGCTCAGCCCCGTCATCTCGCAATCGATCCACACCAACTTGTCGTTCACGTGGTGCACCTTACTGCGCAGCACTGACGCAGCACTCCCAACAACGTCGTGCAGCCAGCCCGATAGGGTCTGATGGAACCTTCCACGCAAGCCCCGCGTTGGTCATCGTGACCGCCGGACCCCAGGAGATCTACGTGCCGAATGAACGACAGCAGCGCGCCGCCCGTGCCGAACAGATGCGCAAGGAGCGCGAGAAGGCCGACCGCAAGCAGCGCAACCTGATTTCGCTCGCCATAGTCGCAGTGGTCATTGTCCTGGTCGGTGCAGGTGGCTATGCCATCAAGAACGAGAACGACAAGAACAAACAAGAAACCAAGGTCATCAACCCCAAAGGTGTGACCAAGGACTTCGGAATCGACTTCACCCCTGAGGATGCCGGAGGAACCGTCCCAGCTGGCACAAAGCCGGTCTCGGTCGAGCTGTACGAGGACTTCCAGTGCCCAGCGTGCCTCGCATTCGAGCAGCAGAGCAGCGCATTTCTCAAGGACCAGGTCAAACGTGGCGCGGTCACGATGACATATCGCCCCTTCTCGTTCCTCGACGAGAACGGGGCCAGCCCCAACCGCTACTCCCACCGGTCGACCAATGTCGCGCTGTGTGCTCTGGACGCAGGTGGCATAGCCGACTACGTCAAGGTGCACGACCTCCTCTATGCCAACCAGCCCGAGGAGCGGACCAAGGGCCCCGAGGACAAGGAACTGATCGCAACCCTCAAAGTTGCTGGCATCACCGGCATCGACGAGTGTGTGCGCTCCGGCAAGTTCATCCCGTGGATCGACAAGGCCAAGGAGATTGGCACCGATCGGGGCGTCAACAGCACTCCGACCGTCTACGTCGGCGGTAAGAAGGTCGAAGCGCCGACACCGGCAGCTCTGCAGAAGGCGATCGACTCGGCCAAGGCCTAAGGCGCATTTGACAGCCAAAGGCGGTACACTTGAGGTAGTTGCACAACGTTGGGCCGTACGAATGAATCTGGTTTCCTTAATGGGTGTCTTGTTCTCCTCGAAGGTTGAATGTGTGTGGCGGTGTGACTCGCGAAACGCGTGGGTCACAACTCGCTAATAGGAGTAGGAACATGGCAACAGGAACCGTCAAGTGGTTCAACGCTGACAAGGGCTTTGGATTCATCGCCCCCGACGACGGCAGCGAAGACGTATTCGCGCACTTCAGCGCCATCGCCTCGAGCGGCTACCGCTCGCTGGATGAGAACCAGAAGGTCGAGTTTGACGTCGAGCAGGGCCAGAAGGGCCTGCAGGCGACGAACATCCGTCCCCTCTGATTCAAGAATCAGCAACTGACTTAGTTCAGTGAAACGCCCCGGAGCTTCGGCTCCGGGGCGTTTCTTTGTCGCCGATGTCCAGTCGCTATTCCGCGGCTTTGGGTGCTTCGCGGTATGGCGCGAGCCCGCCGAGCTCGACGGCGTCCAGCAGCTCGATCGCTGCCAGCGCGGCGTTTGCGCGTACTGCCTCGACGTCGCACCACTGAACAGACTTGATCTCTGTTGCCTGCAGCTCCATGCTTGCGGTCATCGTGCTGTCGACGATGCCGAGATCGAACAGAAAGATGCACGCGTCGTCCCACTCGCGCCAGGCCGGCAGCCAGTTGACCGTGATGAGTCCGTGGACCTCAACGGTGATCCCGAGCTCCTCCCGCAGCTCACGAACCAACCCGTGCGCCGGCGCCTCGCCCATTTCGACCACACCGCCGGGCAGGTCCCATTCCTGCTTGTATGTCAGCTCGCACAGCAGCACTCGACCTTGCTCGTCGCGGAGCAGGCCTTGGCTGATGACCCGTTTGGTTGGCAGCCCGGCGTTCAGGATCGCTATGAATCCGTCGCGACTGAGTGGGGGAGGGTCGTCGATCAGGCGGGCCAACAAGACGCGATCGGGATCATCGCCAGCGCCGCGAGTGATGCCTTCACGTCGCAGACCGGCGATCGAGGCGGCCCGGATGTCGACGGTTCGGTCCACGGGTATCCGCGCTTCGACCCGCTTCCAGCCGAGCTCACCAAAGGCATGGTCGAGGACGAGCCGCAAAGCGCGAATCGCGACACCGAGGTTGTCGACGCCAGCATTCCAGCGGATTGATCCGGACCGGCGGTCTTCGGGGCGCAAGGCGACAGTCCCGACGCGTTCGCCGCCCACGACCATCGCGAATCCGATGAACTCATCCGATCCTGTTGTCGGCTCGAGTGACAAGTCGTCGTCGCGCAGCGTCGCCGTCATCCCCTCATCCTGCCAGCCGCGATCCAGAGCCAGGTTGAGCCAACCACCAACCGGCGTACGCGGCGCGGCAGTCGAAGGTCAGCGCCACTAGACAGGTACGAGGATCCGCGCTGGCTTCGCGTCGCTGATCGGTACACCATCGAGGGTGCACACCGTGCCATCCAGCTCGTCGCGCCATGATGCTCCTGGCTGTAGGCCGAGGGAGATCAAATTGACGTCGAGGCGTACGGACTTCTCGAACGAAGGGCGCAGGTCGATCACCACGACGACCACATCGGGTCCCGTGATCTTGGTGAACGCGACAATGCTGAGGTGGTCGGTCTTCACAATCTCGAGATTGCGTAGACGCTGCAGCGCCGGATGGCGTCGGCGGATCTCGTTGAGCTTGGTGATGTAGGGAGCGATTGAGTCAGGAGAGTCCCAGTTACGGACCTTGATCTCGAACTTCTCAGAGAACAGGTATTCCTGCGACCCTCGGGCCAGTGCCTGGTGCTCAAGCAACTCGTAGCCGGCATACATGCCCCACGACGGTGAACCCGTCGCCGCCAACGCCGCGCGCATCTTGAACATCGAGACGTCACCGGCTTGAAGGTAGGTCGGCAGGATGTCGGGCGTGTTGACGAAGAGGTTGGGTCGCATGGAGTCGCTCGTGTCATTGGCGACCTCGTCAAGGAAGGCGGCCACGTCGGCGGGGTGCTCATGCTGCGTGAAGGCGGTGTAGCTCTGGTGGAAGCCCACCATTGCGAGAGCATCAATGGTTGCCGGCGCCGTGATCGCGTCCGCCAGGAAGATGACCTCCGGGTCTGTCTTTCGGATGTCAGCCAGGAGCCGCTCCCAGAACAACAGCGGTTGGGCGTGAGCTCGATGGACGCGAAAAACACGTACCCCGTGGGTCATCCAATGACGGATGACCCGGCGTATCTCCCTGTAGAGACCGAATTGATCGTTGTCAAAGGTCAGCGGGTACACGTCTTGGTTTCGCCTCGGCGGATTCTCGTCGAAGGCGATCGTGCCGTCTGCGCGCATCGTGAACCACTCGGGATGGTCCCTGACCCACGGGTGGTCCGGCGAGCACTGCAGGGCCAGGTCGAGCGCGACCTCGAGACCGAGGGAGGCGGCGTGGATGACGAATGCCTCAAAGTCCTCAAGTGTGCCCAGCTCAGGGTGCACGGTGTCGTGACCGCCTTCACGTGCGCCGACGGCCCAGGGCGAACCGGGGTTTCCGGGCAGGGCGGTGAGCGAGTTGTTTCGCCCCTTTCGTCCCTGGGTGCCGATCGGGTGAATGGGTGGGAGATAGACCACGTCGAAGCCCATCGCCGCGATCTCGTCGAGGCGCTTGATGGCTGTGGCGAACGTGCCGGGAACGATCGCGCCCTCTGCGTCCAGGGTCGCACCATCGGACCGCGGGAACATCTCGTACCAGGAGCCGTAGAGGGCGCGCTCGCGATCGACGTAGACCGGAAACGACTCGGTGGTTCCGAGATGCTGGCGAATCGAGTGACCTTGTGCGAGGGCCGTCGCCAGCTCCATGCGTTCATCGGCCGGCAGGGTCGCCTTGCTGAGGTCTGCGAGGTCGCTTGCGGCCAGCGCCGGCTCGATCTGCGCCAGAAGCAATGCACCTTCGAGAAGTGTGAGCTCAACCTCGATGCCGTCCGTGATCTTCAACCTGGCGTCTCGGAGCCACGTCTCGATCGGGTCGTGCCACGACTCGATCGCGTACGACCACCAGCCCATCTTGTCGGGGATCACCGCCGCCCCCCACCGATCGTCGCCGAGGGGTTGCATGGGGGCGGGTGACAGCGAGATGTCATCGGGCCCGGTCAGGATGACAGCTGCTCGCACGATCATCGGCCCTTCGCCGAACACGCGGGCGCGCACATGGAACTCCTCGCCGACGGCCGCCTTGACGGGCAATCCACCTTCGAGGCGAGGCTGCACGTCGAGAATCGGTACGCGCGTGACCATGACCTCAGGTTAATGCGAGAGAAGGAGTGTGCCAGCCCGGTCGGGCGCACCATGGCTGCTCACAGTCGACGCTCTATGCTCGATCGACGACAGCAGTATCGATCGGAAGGCTTGCACGTGGGAGAGCTCGTACGACTCGAAGTCAGCGACGGCGTGGGAACGATCCGCCTCGACAGACCCAAGATGAACGCGCTGAACGCGCAGATGCAGAGCGAAATGGTTGAGGTGAGTGCCGAGGCCGACAGCCGAGATGACGTCGCCGCGGTGGTCGTGTACGGCGGCGAGCGGGTGTTTGCCGCTGGCGCCGACATCAAGGAGATGGCGGACATGTCTCACGAGGACATGTCCAAGCACGCTCACCTGTTGCAGGACTTCACGAAGTCGTTGGCAGCCATCAACAAACCGACGGTGTCTGCCATCACCGGATTCGCCCTTGGCGGTGGATGCGAGATCGCCCTCTCGACGGATCTCCGCTTCGCCGCCGACAACGCCAAGCTCGGTCAGCCCGAGATTCTCCTTGGCATCATCCCGGGCGCGGGCGGTACACAGCGCCTCGCACGTCTGGTTGGTCCTTCCAGGGCCAAGGATCTGATTTTCACGGGCCACTTCATTGACGCACAGGAAGCACTGACAATCGGTCTGGTCGATCAGGTGCATCCGGCCGACGAGGTCTACGCCAAAGCCGTCGAGTGGGCAAAGCAGTTCGTCGGCGGTCCCAAGCTGGCGCTCGGCGCCGCCAAGCGAGCTGTGGACCAAGGCCTGGACGTCTCGCTCGAGGGCGGCGTCGCGATCGAGCGTGACGAGTTCGCGGCACTGTTCGCGACTGCTGATCAGAAGACAGGGATGGTTTCGTTCATGGAGAACGGCCCGGGCAAGGCGACATTCGAGGGTCGTTGAGCTGAAAAGCTGCTCGCGGAATCGTCGGAATTCGGTGACCCGAGCCCGCTCAACTGCACGTTACTGGCGGGACGCATGGGGCATACTGACCATCTGACGTGCACACGCGTGGCGCCGATGCGCTACTACGAAAGGGAGTCATGACCGACTCAGAATCCAACCAGCCGGTCGAGCGCAAGCGCGCTGACCCACTGCAGGTTGCGGCCGAGACGCTGGCCCAGGAAGAAGCTGGCAACTCGCCTGCGTCATCCGGCCCCCGTCACGCCCCCGAGAGCCGATCGCGTTCACACGTCGACAACAGTGACGACAGCTCGCCGAAGGCGCGCCGCGCTGCGGCCCGCGCGGCTCGCCAGGAAGCGCTCGAGAAGCGACGCGAGGAGCGGGCGGCAGCCAAGTCCCTTTCGACCAACCGACGTCGGCGGGACCAAGACGACAGACCGTCTGAAGACACCGCTGAACAGGTTCCTGAGTCCAGTCCAGACCAGGGCAAGTCAATAGCCGAGAAGCTCGAAGAGGCTCGCGAAGCTGTCGCCACACCACCTCCGCCAGTGGCCGAGCAGCCACCTGTCGAATCGCTGCCGGTGGATCAGGAAGTGCAGCAGTCGAGCCCGTGGAGCGACACGCCCACTGCCGCAGACTTCTCACACTCGCCAGCAGCGCGGCCGCAGTCAGGCGACACGAGCCTCGAACCAGCCCTCGTCGTTGCCGTGATGGCTGACGATGAGCCGTCCGTCGAACCCGTTCCCGAGCCAGAGCGCTACGAGGTGCCGGTCGTCGAAAATCGTGAGCCGGAGCCGGAAGCAGTGCCTCAGCCAGAGCCGGCGATGTACGAGCCGGCGCCTGAGGCCAGGTCGTACGACGTTCCGGCGCGCGAGGAGACGGCGTTGTCCGCACCTCCGGTTGATGGCGAGTCGACATTTGCTGAAAAGCTTGCCGCAGCCAGCGCCGCCGCCCAGCAACGGGTGGCAGCTGCCCGCGCTGAGGCTGCCCGTCTCATGGAGGAAGCGGCTCGGGAGCGTGCCCAGGTCACCGCAAGGCTGACGGCTGACGAGGCCGCGCAGCGTGAGGTCAGCGCTGCCAAGCTCAAGGCTGCCGAGCAAGCTGCTGCCGAGCGAGTGAGCGCCGCGCGCCAGGAGGCCGACCGAGTCTCCGCCGACATCGAGCGCGAACGTGCCGCTGCCGCGGTGAAGATCCAGGAGTTGCAACAGGCCGCGGATGCACGAGTCGCTGCCGCGCAGGCAGCAGCCGACCGGCAAGCCGAACAACGAATCGACGAAGCCAAAGCCGAAGCGCAGAAGCTCGCCGAGGCTGC
>CAZWZC010000084.1:0-10258 GCA_964638755.1 uncultured Aeromicrobium sp.
GTAGCGAGCCGATCCTGCTGATCGCAGCGCATCCCACCCGAGGCGTCGATGTGGGTGCCCAGGCGGCGATCTGGGACCACATCAAGAACGCCCGTCGAGACGGCCTCGCAGTGCTGCTGATCTCCGCTGATCTCGACGAGCTGATCGGACTGTCAGACACCATCCGGGTGATTCTGCGAGGCAAGCTCGTCGGCGAGTTCGATCCAGCGACCGTGACGCCCTCGCAGCTTGGCTCGTCGATGACAGGAGCGGACGCATGAACAACGTGCGGTTCAACCGGATCGCACTCGCGATCGGTGCCCCCGTCCTTGCTCTGCTGGCGGCCTTCCTCATCACCAGCCTCGTACTCTTGCTTGCTGGGGACTCGGTCTCGGGAGTGTGGGGTCAGATCCTCAGCGTCCCGAGCCACCGCGGCATCGTCAACATCCTCAACGCCGCCACGGTCTACTATCTCTCTGCGGTTGCCGTGGCAATTGGCTTCCGGATGAACCTGTTCAACATCGGTGTCGACGGGCAGTACCGCATCGCCTCGTTCGCGGCCGCGGTCGTGGCTGGTGAGGGCTGGCTTCCGGGCTACCTCAACACGCTGCTCGCCGTTGTCGCCGCAATCCTCGTCGGTGCGGCCTGGGCCGGCATTGCTGGTCTCCTGAGGGTCACCCGCGGCGTCAGCGAGGTCATCTCCACGATCATGCTCAACGCGATCGCGACCGTCCTCGTGGCATACATGCTGCGCAAGGCTGCGGTGGGCGGCGGCGGCAACACGATCTCGACCAAGGAGATTCCCGAAGGCAGCCGCATCCCGGGCATCACCCTGTACGGTGACGTGCCTGCCACGGTCTACGGGATGATATTCCTCGCAGCCGCGGTGGGCTTCACCTACTGGTTCGTCATCAACAAGACCCGCTTCGGCTTTGACCTGCGTGCCACCGGCGCTTCGGAGTCGGCCGCCGTCGCGAGCGGCATCGACGTCAAGCGGATGATCGTGGTCTCGATGCTTTTGTCCGGAGGCGCTGCCGGGTTGGTTGGTCTTCCGTTGTTGTTCGGCAATGACTATTCATATGGCTCGACATTCCAGTCCGGGCTGGGATTTGCCGGCATCGCGATCGCGCTTCTCGGGCGCAACCATCCGGTCGGCATTGCGTTTGGTGCGCTGCTGTTCGCGTTCCTCGACGAGCAGTCCAACCCGCTACAGATCCTTCTCAACATCTCACCTGACATCGTCAAGATCACCCAAGGCGTCATCGTCTTGACGGTCGTGATCGCCTACGAGGTGGTCCGGCGCTACGGCGTACGCATAGAGCAGTCCCGGGTGGCGAGCTCGGTGGATGAGGGAGAGCCGGAGGAGGTGCCCGTATGACCGTCACGACGGAAGCTGCGCCCTCGACGACGCCTGTACGCCGCCTCAGCGTCGCGAAGATGCTGCTCGCCCTTGCAGCGGGACTCGTCCTGGTGTCGCTGCTACGCATCGTCACGGGAGCCGACGACCTCGACTCGTCGGGCACGCTGCGGGCGGCGTTGGTGGCCGCGATCCCGATCGGCCTGGCAGGCCTCGGTGGCCTGTGGTCGGAGCGTGCCGGAATCGTCAACATCGGCCTCGAAGGCATGATGATCCTGGGCACCTTCGGCGCTGGCTACTTCGGCTACTTCTATGGACCGTGGCAGGGCGTGCTCGGCGCGATCGCGCTCGGTGCTGCCGGCGGTCTGCTGCATGCGATCGCGACCGTGACGTTCGGTGTCGACCACATCGTCTCGGGCGTGGCCATCAACATCATTGCCCTCGGCGCGGTGCAGTACTTGGCGGCGATCGCGTTCACCGGCACACCGGGAGGCGGCCAGACCCAGTCACCGCGCATCCCCGATCTACCGGCCGTGACGTTTTCCGCAGTCTCCGACCCGTTGGGTGATCTGGAGACAAAGCACTGGTTCTTCGTCTCCGATGCGGCATCAGTGCTGCGCGCCTTGGTGACCAACCTGTCAGTTCTGACCATCATCTGTCTGGCGCTGTTCGTGCTCACCTATTACGTCCTGTGGCGTACGTCGTTCGGGCTGCGGCTGCGGTCGTGCGGTGAGAGCCCTGCGGCGGCCGAGTCCCTGGGCATCAACGTGATCCGGTACAAGTTCACCGCGGTGATGATCTCCGGCGGGTTCGCCGGCCTTGGTGGCGGATTCCTCGCATTGGTGGCGGCCAGCGGTTACCGCGACGGGCAGACTGGAGGCCGTGGTTACATCGGCCTGGCCGCGATGATCTTCGGCAATTGGCGTCCCGGCGGACTGCTGGCCGGCTCGGGTCTGTTCGGCTACACAGACACGCTCCGGTTGCGTGGTGGTGGAGACTCGATCCACGGCCTGCTGCTGCTGGTCGCGGCGATTCTCGTACTGATGGCGGTGTGGCAGCTGCGAGCAGGTCGCCGCAACTCGGCTGTGGTGTCTGCCAGCATCGGCGTCGCCGTTGGTCTGTGGTACTTCTTCAGTGACTCGATCCCCGGCGATCTGACCGGAATGACGCCGTACGTGACGACTCTGCTGGTGCTGGCGCTGGCGTCACAACGCCTGCGAATGCCTGCGGCCGACGGCAAGCCCTATCGCAAGGGCAGCGCGGGCTGATGGCCGAAAAGGGTGGGGCTCTGGGGATCAAAGGGTCCGACGACCCGGTCGACTGGGATGCGCTCAACCGCTATGCCACCGAGGTGATGGAGCGGGCCTATGCGCCTTACTCCAACTTCAAGGTCGGCGTCGCGGGACTGGTCGACGACGGTCGTGTGGTGCTCGGCTGCAATGTTGAGAACGCCGCCTACGGTGTCGCGCTGTGCGCAGAGTGCGGAATGGTGTCCGCCCTCCACGCCACCGGCGGCGGACGCTTGCGTGCGGTTGCCTGCGTCGACTCGCACGGCAAGCCGTTGATGCCGTGCGGCCGCTGCCGCCAGCTACTGTGGGAGAACGGTGGCGCCGACATGGAGTTGATGACTGCGAGAGGCGTCAAGACCATGACCGAGGTCTTGCCCGATGCATTCGGCGCGGACGACCTGGCAGAGCGTTGACCGCAGACCAGCTCGACCTGGGAGACGCGTCCTTCATGAGCGATCCCTACCCGGTGCTCGCCTCGCTGCGCGAGGAGGGTCCTGTCATCTGGCACGAGCCGATGGGCGTGTGGCTGGCCACCACACATGATGCGGTCAGCAAGGTCCTGCGTACCCGTGCCTTCGGACGGATCTGGTCTGACCGCGAACCAGTCGACGAGCTTGAGCCGTTCAATGCCCTGCACCGAAACCAGATGATGGAGAACGAACCGCCTGCACACACTCGACTCCGCAAGCTGGTGGCGGGAGCGTTCGGCCGCGGGCACGTCGAGCGCATGCGTCCGCGCATCGAGTCCCTAGCCGCTGAGATGGTCGCCGAGCTCGACGAGGAGTTCGATGTATTGGCCGACTACGCCGAACCGATGCCGGTCTATGTGATCGCCGATCTGCTCGGCGTGCCCCGTGCGGACCATCAGCGCCTCCGCGCCTGGTCGCAAGCCATCGTGCACATGTACGAGCCCAACGTCAGCACTGAGGTCTCCGCCGCTGCGGCGGCGGCGAGCACGGCGTTCGCGGCCTACGTGCGAGATGTCATTGCCGATCGCCGCGAGAGCCCTGGTGAAGACCTGATCAGCGATCTGATCAGCGCCCGAGACCGTGGCGCACAACTGTCAGATGATGAGCTCGTCGCGTCGGTCGTCTTGCTGCTCAACGCGGGCCACGAGGCGTCGGTCAACGCGTTCGGCAATGGCATGTATGCACTGCTGACGCATCGGGACCAGCTGGCTCGCATCACCGACGGCGACGTACCTGTCGAGAAGGCGATCGAGGAGTTGCTGCGATTCGACGCGCCACTGCAGCTGTTCGAACGCACGGCGAGTGCCGACGCGACGGTCGCGGGCACCGAGATCAAGGCCGGTGAGAAGGTCGCCTGCCTGATGGGTTCGGCCAACCGCGACAGCGCCGTGTTCGAGAACGCCGACTCATTCGATGTGGGGCGCGACCCCAATCCCCATGTCGGCTTCGGCATGGGACTGCACTTCTGCCTCGGTGCGCCACTTGCACGCATGGAGCTGCAGATATCGATGACACACCTGCTCGGGCGCTTTCCCGGACTCGAGCTGGTCGGTGAAGCGCCACGACGACCGACCTGGGTGCTGCGGGGATTCGAGAGCATCAACGTTGAGGAGACAGCAAAATGACCGAGCCGTTTGATGCTGTCGAAGTCATAGCGACCAAGCGTGACAAGGCTGAGCTGAGCGATGAACAGATTGACTGGGTTGTCGACGCCTATACGCGCGGTGTCGTGGCCAACGAGCAGATGTCTTCGCTCGCGATGGCAATATTGCTGAACGGCATGAACCGTCGAGAGATCAGCCGTTGGACCAATGCGATGATCGCCAGCGGCGAGCGCATGGAGTTCTCCGGCCTGTCCTGGAAGACCGCCGACAAGCACTCGACAGGCGGTGTCGGTGACAAGGTCACCCTGCCACTGGCCCCGCTCGTGGCGGCGTGTGGCGTCGCCGTCCCACAGCTCTCAGGGCGCGGGCTCGGACATACCGGCGGCACCCTGGACAAGCTCGAGTCGATCCCGGGTTGGCGTGCTGAGATCAGCAATGCGGAAATGATGGCGCAGCTCGAGGACGTGGGCGCGGTGATCTGCGCGGCTGGCGCCGGGCTGGCTCCCGCCGACAAGAAGCTGTATGCACTCCGCGACGTGACCGGCACCGTCGAGGCGATTCCGCTGATCGCCAGCTCGATCATGAGCAAGAAGATCGCCGAAGGAACCGGCGCACTCGTGCTCGACGTCAAGGTCGGCACAGGCGCATTCATGAAAAGCCTCGACCAAGCCCGCGAGCTCGCCGAGACGATGGTGGCTCTGGGTACCGATGCCGGGGTCAAGACTGTCGCCCTGCTGACCGACATGTCGACGCCGCTCGGGCTGACCGCGGGCAATGCCGTCGAGGTCGCTGAGTCTGTCGAGGTGCTCGCGGGCGGAGGACCATCGGACGTCGTCGAGCTGACCGTTGCCTTGGCCCGCGAGATGCTCGCCGCGGCCGGCAAGGAAGACGTCGACCCTGCTGAGAAGCTGGCGTCTGGCGAAGCGATGGACGTGTGGAGGCGGATGATCTCGGCGCAGGGCGGCGACCCGGATGCCGAGCTCCCAAAGCCCAAGGAGACGCATGCAATCAACGCGCCTAGCAATGGCACGCTTACGCGCCTGGACGCTCTTGCCGTGGGTGTGGCTGCGTGGCGACTCGGCGCTGGGCGTTCCCGGCCCGGCGAACAGGTCCAGGCCGCGGCAGGCATCGTGATGCACGCCAAGCCCGGGGACACGGTGACTGAGGGCCAGCCGTTGATGACGCTGCACACTGACACCCCTGACCGTTTCGAGCGTGCGATCGCGGCGTTGGAGGGCGGATACGACATCGGTACGGCTCAGATCGAGGCTCCCTCTGTGGTGATCGACCGGGTTGGTTAGGTTGGACTGATGCGCATCTTGAACAACAGCCAGGAGATCGCCGACGCCGCGGGCGAAGAGCTCGGCGTGAGCGAATGGCTGGCGGTCACCCAGGAGCGAATTGACCTGTTCGCTGATGCCACCGGAGATCGACAGTGGATTCACGTTGATCCCGAGCGGGCCGCTGAAGGGCCGTTCGGTGCCACCGTCGCACACGGTCACCTGACATTGTCCTTGCTTCCGTTTCTCGGCGCCCAGGTCTACGCGTTCGCCGGCGACGTCGCACGGGTCAACTACGGACTCAACAAGGTGCGGTTCATCTCACCAGTCAAGGTCAACTCCAAGATTCGAAACAGGGTCCAGCTGCTCGCCGTCGAGGACATCGACAAAGGACAGCGTGCAACCCTTCAGCACACCGTCGAGATCAAGGGCAGCGACAAGCCCGCTTGCGTTGCCGAGACCGTTGTCCTGTTGATGGGGTCCTGATGGCCGCAGCCACCGCAGAACAGATCGCCAAGGCGCCCAAGGCGGCCCTGCACGAGCACCTCGACGGGGGCCTACGTCCGGCCACAATTGTTGAGATCGCCCACGAGATCGGTCACGACCTCCCAGCACCGGACGCCGAGTCGCTCGGCGTGTGGTTTGAGGAGTCCTCGAGTTCGGGTTCGCTGGAGCGCTATCTGGAAACCTTCATCCACACGGTTGCCGTCATGCAGCGGCCCCAGGATCTCGCCCGAGTCGCGCGTGAGTCAGTCCTTGATCTCGCCAGCGACAATGTCGTCTATGCCGAGCTGCGGTGGGCACCGGAACAGCACCTCTCTGCAGGACTGACCTTGCAGGAGACCGTCGAGGCAGTTCAATCCGGCATAGACGAGGGTCGTGCAGAGGCGGCCGCCCAAGGGACCCCGATCGTCATCGGCCAGCTGCTCACCGCAATGCGTCACGCGACGCGTGGGTTGGAGGTGGCCGGGGTCGCGGTCGAATATCGCGATCGCGGGGTTGCCGGTTTCGACATCGCCGGTGCCGAGGACGGCTATCCGCCGATCCTGCACCTTGAGGCCTTTGAGTTCCTGCGCCGCGAGAACGCGCACTTCACGATCCACGCCGGTGAGGCATTTGGCCTTCCGTCGATCTGGCAGGCGATCCAGCGCTGTGGCGCAGAGAGGTTGGGTCATGGTGTACGCATAGTCGACGACATCGACTTCGACGCACCGGGGGGACCCGTCCTCGGGCGACTGGCGGCATACATTCGAGATCGTCGTATCCCGCTTGAGATGTGTCCGTCGTCAAACCTGCAGACGCACGCTGTGCCCAACATGACCTCGATCGCCGATCATCCGATCGGCAAGCTCAAGGACCTCGGCTTCCGAGTCACGGTCAACTGCGACAACAGGTTGATGAGCGACACGTCGATGAGCCGCGAGTTCCAGCTGCTGGTCGACGCGTTCGGCTACAGCACCGATGATTTGCGGTGGTTCACGATCAATGCGATGAAGAGCGCGTTCTTGCCGTTTGACGAGAGACTCGCGCTCATCAACAACGTCATCAAGCCGGCCTATGCCGCGCTCTGACCGGACACCCTGTCACGAATTGCGGTCGACGGGTCCGCCGTCCCAGACCAGCTGGCCGTCGCCGACGCGGCGAGCACCATCTGCAGGCCGGTGGTCACGAACCTTGCCGTCGTGCATGAGGTGTCTGACGGGAATCTCGTACCCAATTTGCACGACGTCGGCAACCAGCCGGCGGTGACATCGCCACCAGACCGCCTCGCTGCACATGACCGCGGTGCGTCCACCGTCGATCGAGGCGAACAGATCGGTCAGTCCCTCGGCGAACTCCGACGATCGGGTGTGTGCCGCGTAGGCGCGAAACGACTCGACCGTCCACCACGTGTCGGGTGATGGGCCGGGTGGGAGTTTGCGCCGTCCGCCGAGACGCACGTCCCATCGATAGTCGATGCCAGCTGCGGGTAACCACTCGGCCATCTCATCGCTGGACACGTCGACATTGTGTCGACTGCCGGGATATCGCCGGATGTCGACCAATGTCTGCACGCTTGCGTTGCGCAGAAGCGTGGAAAGGCCTTCACGATCGAGTTGTCCGTGTCCAACGGTGAGCAACTCAGGAGCGGAGCTCATGGCGCGCGCAGGAACGCGAGGACTGCGAGAACGCGTCGGTTGTCGCGGTCATCAAGGTGTAGGTCGAGCTTGTTGAAGATGCTGCGCACATGCGTCTCAACCGTTTTTACGCTCAGGTGCAGCTCCTCGGAGAGGGCGAGGTTGCTGAGGCCCTGTGCCATCAAGGAGAGGACGTCGCGTTCACGATCCGTAAGCGTCGCCAGCGGGTCGTGCTCGCGCTGTCGGGTGACAAGCCTGCTCACCAACTCGGGGTCGATGACAACATCGCCACCAGCCACCCGACGCACGTCGACCGCGAATGCCGAGAGGTCTGACACTCGGTCTTTCAGCAGGTAGCCGACGCCCCTGTCGAATTCTGACATCAGGCGGAGCGCATGGTGTGCCTCGACGTGTTGGGACAGGATCAGCAGTCCGACATCAGGAGCAGCAGAACGGATCTCTGCTGCTGCGGTGAGTCCTTCGTCGGTGTGCGTGGGGGGCATTCGTAGGTCGATGATCACGACGTCAGGTGGGTCGGCGGTCACGAGATCGAGTATCGACTCACCGTCACCGGTCTGGCCAACGACCTCGAACCCCGAATCGACCAATACGCGTGCCACTCCTTCGCGGAATAGAACAGCATCGTCGGCGAGCATCACCCGCATGGCAGCTCCGCCCAGAGTCGGGTCCCGCCGCCGGGAGGTGTGTCGGTGCCGAGACGGCCACCGACGGAGTTGACTCGGTCGGCGAGACCTTGCAGCCCCCGACCGAGGTTGGCGCCACCCTGCCCGTTGTCGGTCACCTCAAGGCGCAACGTCGAACGAGAACGTTTGACGGTCACCTGCACCTGACTGGCTCGGCTGTGTCGAGCGGCATTGGTGAGCCCTTCGCTGGCCACGAAGTACGCGGTGGCTTCAGTCTCCGGGGAGCAGCGGGTGTCGAGGTCCACCGCGACCCGTACCGGCACTGATGAACCATCAGCAAGCAGTTCCAGTGCCGCGGCTAGCCCATCCTGGGTGAGCGCGGCGGGATGGATGCCACGCGCGAGCTCGCGCAGCTCCGCGGTGGCGTCCAGCAATTGCCCACGGGCGGAGACGGCCGCCGCAAGGAGACCTGGGTCGCCCGCCTGTTCGGCCCGTTCCACCAGTCTTCCGAGCTCGATGCCGAGGGTCACGAGGCGGTGCTGTGCACCGTCGTGCAGGTCTCGCTCGATCCGCTGTCGTGCATCGTCCTGGGCGGCGACGATCCGCTTTGCGGCCGCTCGCAGATCGCGAAGCAGCACGGCGTACGCGGTCTCGACGATCGCGATGCCGGCCGCTATCGGGATCAACGTCGCAGCGAGTACCCCTGCGCGCGGGGTGCCGGTGACAGCAAGACCGAGCAGGAGCACCGCGACGCTCCCGGCCACCGCAGACACGAACCACTTCAGCTGATAGGTCTCGTCCACTGAGCCGCGGCGGTACCGCACGATGACACAGGCGACCCACAACAACTGGAACGCGGTGTAGCAGGCAGGGCGTGCGATGTCGAAGATTGCCGCGGCCTCTTGCCCGCCGGCCAGGTCGAACGGCGGCGAGGTGACAATCCCCGCTCGCTGGTACTCGACCGGCCAAAGCGCCGACACGGTGGACAGGAGCACGGCGGTTCCCACCATCACGCGAAACGCGATCTGCCACCCGCGGCCCGGGAGGTGCCCGTCGGGGAATCCCATGACGGCGGCACCGACCAAGGCCAGCACGAGTGGCAGTGGCCAGATACCAAGCCACCCCAACCATTGTGCGGCGGGCAGGTCTGGATGGTGCCCGACCTGTCTGCCGAAGAACATCAAGGCATGAGCGGCTCCCGCTGCGACGAACAGCTTCGCCTCGCGCTGACCCGGCTGTCGGTAGAGCACGAACGCCCCGACGAAGGTGAACGAGAGTGCGAGCAGTCCGTTGTGCAGGTTCTCGAGAGCGGCGCCGAGGGCGAACCCCAACCCGACCAAGAGGCCGACTCCGGCCACCACCGCGAGGAGTCGTCTCATGGCGCGATAGTGACACAGGATCGGCGTGCATGTATCAGTGGTGGCACTGATGATGTCGAAGCGTCAGCCCCGATGCCGAGCCGCTTTGGCGGGTGCATCGTGAGGACATGACCCAATTGCTGACTCCCACGGCGGAGCGAACCCCCACTGATCTACTCCTGACTGGTGCTCTTGTCGTTGCGCCGATTGTCTATCTGCTTGCCGACAGCGTCTATGCATCACGCGGCTGGGATGACGCCGATGCCGGCGGGATCCACGTGTTGGGAGCCATCGCGTACGCGTTCGTGCTTCTCAGGGTTGCTTCCTGGGCGACGGGTTGGCTCGCTGCCTCGACGCTGTTTGTCGGAGTTGTGGGTGCCGCCGGCAACGTGGCGTACGGGTTCAACACGATCCATGTCTCTCTCGGCGGTGTGGATCTCGTCGACACCAGCGGGCCCGGCGCCATCATCAAGCCGCTGGGCCTCTTCTTTCCACTCTCCCTCGTCCTGGCTGCCGTCGTCTTGAAGAGAGTCGGTGCCCGGGTGGCCGCCACCTTGGTGCTGGTGGCCGGCCTGGCGTGGCCCGTGGCGCACATCGGGAACGTCGCCTGGTTGGCGGTCACGGTGAATGTCCTTTTGGTGCTCGCCTTGGTCCCGCTTCC
>CAZWZC010000085.1:0-10256 GCA_964638755.1 uncultured Aeromicrobium sp.
CTGGTCAGCGCTTGCTGTACTGCGGAGCCTTACGTGCCTTCTTGAGACCAGCCTTCTTGCGCTCCTTGATGCGCGAGTCGCGCGTGAGGAGTCCGGCCTTCTTGAGGACCGGGCGGTTGGCTTCTTCGTCGATCTGGTTGAGCGATCGGGCGACACCCAGGCGGAGGGCACCTGCCTGGCCGGTCATGCCACCACCGGTGACGCGAGCGATGACGTCGAAGCGATCCTGCAGTCCGGTCTCAGCGAACGCCTCCTTGGCGATCTGCTGGTGCAGCTTGTTGGGGAGGTACTCCTCAAGCGGCTTGCCGTTGACGGTCCACACACCTGTTCCAGGGACGATGCGAACACGCGCAACAGCCTCTTTACGGCGACCGGTGGCAGCGCCCGGAGCAATCGTCGCGAGCTTGTCGGGCGTCGCCGACGAACCAACCGTCTCAGAGGTGTAAGCAACACCCTCTGCGTTGGGGACGAAGTCCGAATCGTTCTCGGTCACTGTTTCTGTGGTGGTCTCAGCCACGATGCGCCTGCTATCTCTTCTTTACTGGGAGATCTGCGTGATCTCGAACGGCTGGGGCTTCTGGGCGGTGTGCGGGTGCTCGGGGCCGGAGTAGACCTTGAGCTTCGTGATCAGCTGATCACCCAGACGGTTCTTGGGGAGCATGCCGCGAACGGACTTCTCGATCGCCTTGCGCGCATCCTTCACGAGCAGGTCACCGTAGGCGATGGACTTGAGTCCACCCGGGTAGCCGCTGTGACGGTAGGCGAGCTTGTCGGTGCGCTTGTTGCCCGACAGGGCGACCTTCTCGGCGTTGATGATGATGACAAAGTCGCCACCATCGACATGTGGAGCGAAGGTCGGCTTGTGCTTGCCGCGCAGCAGTGTCGCAGCCTGGACGGCGAGACGGCCCAGGACGATGTCCTCGGCGTCGATGACGTGCCACTGACGGGTGATGTCAGACGGCTTGGGGCTGAACGTGCGCACGGCGTGACCTTCTCGTTCTTGGATTGAGACTTGATTTCGGCGTTTCGGCGGTCTGTTGCACGGCAATGGCCGCCCACGACCCGACACACAAGGTTAACCGTCGAGGCGTCCTCGGGTCAAAACGGGGTGAGGTCCTCCACCCCACAAGAAGCAATTGCGACAGCGGCACTAAGTTGGTAGGGCGCTGCCTCACCCTGCGGTGCCGCACCAGCCATCAGGCCAGAGCACACGTCACAGGAGACCCATCGTGACCGACAACCAGACCCTGACCGTACGCGACAACCGTACGGGCGAGGAATACGAGCTCCCGATCATCGACGGCACCGTACGCGCGGCCGACTTCAGCCAGATCGGCACCGGCGAGGATGACCCCGGCCTCGCGGTCTATGACCCCGGCTTCCTCAACACCGCCTCAACCCGAAGCGCCGTGACGTTCATCGACGGCGACAAGGGCATCCTTGAGTACCGCGGCTACCCCATCGAGCAGCTCGCCGAGAGCTCCACGTTCCTTGAGGTCGCCTATCTTCTCGTTCACGGCGAGCTGCCCACCAAGGAGCAGCACGAGCAGTGGGTGCACGAGATCACGTTCCACACGTTCGTGCACGAGAACCTCAAGGCGCAGCTCCAGGGCTTCCGCTACGACGCACATCCCATGGGAATGCTGCTGTCGAGCGTGGGCGCGCTGTCGACCTTCTATCCCGAAGCGCGCAACATCCATGATCCGAAGGTCCGTCACGACCAGGTCGTTCGTCTCATCGCGAAGATGCCGACCCTCGGTGCCTGGTCGTTCCGCCACGCTCAGGGCAAGCCGTACGTCTATCCCGACAACGATCTTTCCTACACCGAGAACTTCCTGTCGATGCTCTTCAAGATGAGCGAGCAGACGTACAACCCCGATCCGCGTCTCGCCAAGGCCCTCGAGGTTCTCTTCATCCTGCACGCCGACCACGAGCAGAACTGTTCGACCAACGCGGTGCGCTCGGTCGGCTCGTCGCAAGTTGACCCCTACTCCGCGGTCAGCGCCGGGATAGCTGCCCTCTACGGACCGTTGCACGGCGGCGCCAACGAGGCCGTGCTCAAGATGCTCAAGCGCATCGGCACGCCCGACAAGATCCCCGCATTCATCGAGGGCGTCAAGAAGGGTGACGAGAAGCTCATGGGCTTTGGTCACCGTGTCTACAAGAACTTCGATCCGCGAGCCACGATCATCAAGAAGGCTGTTGACGACGTTTTCGAGGTCACCGGGATCAACCCACTGCTGGAGATCGCGCAGGAGCTGGAGCGGATCGCACTGGAGGACGACTACTTCATCAGCCGCAAGCTTTACCCCAACGTCGACTTCTATTCAGGCTTGATCTACGAGGCGCTGAAGTTTCCGCCCGAGATGTTCACCGTGCTGTTCGCCATCCCGCGTACTGCCGGCTGGCTCGCGCAATGGCTTGAGCTGGTCGACGACAAGGAGCAGAAGATCGCCCGCCCCAAGCAGATCTACACCGGCGACCGAGAGCTGGAGTTCGTGCCGGCCGCCAAGCGCTGGAACTGATCACAAAGCACTCGCTCTCTGCAAGAGTGTGCGGGTGAGCGAGACACGTACATCCTCTCCAGCGTGGCCCATCGCCTTGCTGGTCGGTGGCGTCGTCGTGATGTCCTTGGCCCTGACCTGGACATTCCTGAGCATGCGATCCGTCATGTATGTCGGCGGCACGTGCGCTGACGGTGGCCCATACGTCAGTGCCCAGCCGTGTCCGGAAGGTGCTGGCTTCATCGGCATCGCGATTCCACTGATGATCCTGGGAACACTCGCTGCGACTGTGGCAGCTGTGAGGATGGCCGCACCCAATCTGCTCGTTCCCATGTGGACCCTCCTGTTCGGCTCCTTGGGCTGGAACTTCTTGGAGTTTGCGTTCAAGTGGCCAGGCGGCACCGACCCGGGCTGGTTGATCTGCGGCATCGTGTTTGAGCTCATGGCTTTCCCGGCCCTGCTTTTCATACTCTTCACAAGCGGCACCATGTGGACCTCCAACACCGGCGGCAGCAGGCCAGACCCTGCGACGTCGACCATGTGGTGGGCGGCCTACCTCGCACTCGGATTCGTCGGGGTCGCCCTCGGCGCGTGGTCCTTCTACTCCTGGCGCTGACCCGGCAGATACCGTGGCGGGGTGCGCCTGCGACTCGACCTCTCGTATGACGGCACCCATTTCAAGGGCTGGGCCGTGCAACCTGGCCTCCGCACCGTCCAGGGCACGATCGAGACGGCGATCGCCACGATCCTGCGCCTGCCCACGAATCCCTCGCTGACCTGCGCCGGCCGCACCGATGCCGGAGTTCATGCCCGCGGTCAGGTTGCCCACGTCGATCTCGACAAGGTCGACCCGGTAGTGCTCGAGCGCCGGTTGCGCCGGCTTCTGCCCGAAGACATCAATCTGACCGCACTGAGTGTCGCGATCGACGGGTTCGACGCGCGCTTCGCGGCACTGGAGCGGCGCTACGTCTATCGCATGTCGGACTCTCCGGCCGGACCCGATCCACTTGAACGAGGCTCGGTCGTACGTTGGCAGCGCCACCTCGATGTTGTTTCGATGAACTCGGCAGCAACCCATCTGCTCGGCCATCACGACTTTGCATCGTTTTGCAAGAAGCGAAAGGGCGCGACCACGATCCGAACGCTGCTCGACCTGCACACCGTCCGCGTCGGCTCGACGCTCGAGACGACAGTCCGCGCCGACGCGTTCTGCCACTCGATGGTGCGTTCGCTGATGGGAGTGCTCGTTGCCGTGGGTGAAGGGCGATTCGAGCCGGCGTGGGCCGGTGAGGTGCTTGCGCATGCCGCGCGCAATGCACGAGTGACGGTGTTGCCGCCGCACGGCCTGGTGCTCGAGGAAGTCATCTACCCTGATGCTGCTGGTCTGGCCGAACGCGCCGAAGAGGCCCGTAGGCGGAGGGCCGAGTGAACTTGCGACTAGGCAGCTGGTGTTCTCGCGGGATGTGAGTCAGTCCGTGGTGAGACACTGACAGCATGTCAATCACCTGGGATCAAGTCGTGGCGCTCGCCTCGGACCTGCCTGAGGTCGCCGAATCCACCTCGTACGGAACCCCGGCGCTCAAGGTGGCCGGCAAGCTGATGGGTCGACTGCGCACCGAGTCAGACGGTTCATTCGCGCTCAAGACATCAGACAAGGAGGCGCTGGTCGCGGGTGATGACCCGGCGTACTTCACCACCCCGCACTACGACGGCTACAACTACATCCTGATCAACCTCGAGCTTGTCGACCCGGGCGAACTTGGTGAGCTCATCGACGACGCCTGGCACATCGCGGCTCCGGCCAAGGTTCGATCGAAACGGACCGGATGAGCACTCTGCTGGCCCTTGTGGGGAAGGCACTTGCTGCCCTTCTCGCCTTGACGGGTCCGGCGAGCCCGCCGGTCGCCGGAGCCGCGGACTATCAGCTCGGCGGCGCCTATCCCCCAGCCTCCGGTGTGCAGATCGTGACGCGCGATCGCACCGAGTCACCGGTCCCAGGCCGCTACAACATCTGCTACGTCAATGCCTTCCAGACCCAACCGGGTGAGCTGGCATTTTGGACGTCCTCGCATCCCACCCTTCTGCTCCGCGACCGGGGACAGCTGCTGGTTGATGAGAACTGGCCGGACGAGGTCATCCTCGACCTGCGCACCCGGTCGAAGCGACGAGCGGCGGCCGACGTTGTAGGACGATGGTTCGACGGCTGCGCCGCGGACGGCTTCGATGCCATCGAGCCAGACAACCTCGACTCCTGGACCCGTTCGAACGGTCTGATCAGGCAGACTGACGCTCTCGCATTCGCCAAGCTCCTGATTGCCCGAGCACACGCATCCGGGCTCGCGATCGCCCAGAAGAACACCGCAGAGTGGTCTGACAAACGTCTAGGCTTCGACTTCGCAGTCGCCGAGGAGTGCGAGGCCTACGACGAATGCAGCAGGTACACCACGGCGTACGGAGCGCATGTCATCGAGATCGAGTACGCCGACGCGCCGTTCAAGCGCTCGTGCGCCAACCGCTCGGGCGAGATCTCGATCATCAGGCGCGATCGAGACGTCGTGCCGAGCGGCGACCCAGCGTACGTGTACCGCACCTGCTGAAACACTGGTTCTGTGACCGACCACTACTTCGACGCGGTGCCATCGATACCTGACCGGCGTCGCGAGATCATTGCCCGCATCTGGGACCGCGACATGACGTTTACGACGTCGAGCGGGGTGTTCGCCACCGACGGCCTCGACAAGGCCACCGCAGTCCTTCTGGGGCACAGCGCGCCGCCGGCAGACGGCAGGATCCTCGACCTCGGTTGCGGGTGGGGGCCCATCGCCTGCGCAATAGCCGCCTCAGCTCCGACAGCCGAGGTGTGGGCGGTGGACACCAACGAGCGTGCGCTCGATCTGACTCGTACGAATGCTGCCGCGCTCGGAGTCAACGTCCACGCGGTGTTGCCGAACAATGTGCCGACAGATCTCTCGTTTGACCAGATCTGGTCCAATCCGCCGATCCGCATCGGCAAGACTGCCCTGCACGAGCTCCTGCTCCAGTGGCTCCCTCGGCTCACGCCCGACGGAACAGCACGCATGGTGGTCGCCAAGAACCTCGGGTCCGACTCGCTGCGGGCCTGGCTGAACGCTCAAGGCTGGCCAACCGAACGGTTGGCCAGCCTCAAGGGTTTCAGAATCTTGCAGGTGTCTCGGTCTGTTTGACCCGAACGCAGCAGATGCCTACTTGGCGTCGTCCTCAGTTGCAGCCTCAACGTTCTCGGCTGCCTCAGGAGCGTCGTCGATCGCCTCCGCGACGTCGACATCCGTGCCGAGGTCGTCGGACGGAGCGTCCTCGACTGCGACCTCGGGTGCCTCGTCAACAGGCGCCTTGTCGGCGACCTCAGCCTCGCCGGCCGGAGCCTCGACGGGTGCTGTGGCCTTCGGCTCGGTCTTGGGCTTCTTGGGAGCCTGGTTCTGAGCGGCGAACGTCTTGGCCTCGACGATCTCGATGACGGCCATGGGGGCGTTGTCACCCTTGCGCGGCGCGACCTTCGTGATGCGGGTGTAGCCGCCGGGACGAGTCGCCATGGCGGGACCGATCTCGGTGAACAACGTGTGCAGGATGCTCTTGTCACGGATGACCTTGACGACCTGGCGACGGTTGGCCACCGTGTCACTCTTGGCCTTCGAGATGAGCGACTCCGCGTACGGACGCAGACGACGCGCCTTGGCCTCAGTCGTCGTGATCTTGCCGTGCTCGAACAGGTTCTGCGCGAGGTTGGCAAGGATCAGCCGCTGGTGCGCTGGGCTGCCGCCGAGGCGGGGTCCCTTGGTGGGCGTGGGCATGATTACTCCAGTTTCAGATCAGTTCGGGCGGGCAGTTAGTACTGCTCGTCCTCAGCGAAGCTTGCGTCGTCGTCATAGGCGTCGATGACAGCCGACGGGTCGAAACCAGCCGGGCTGTCCTTGAGTGCAAGACCCATCTCAGCGAGCTTGGCCTTGACCTCATCGATCGACTTCGAACCGAAGTTGCGAATGTCGAGCAGGTCCTGCTCCGAGCGCGTGATGAGCTCGCCCACGGTGTGGACGCCCTCGCGCTTGAGGCAGTTGTAGGACCGCACCGTGAAGTTGAGGTCCTCGATCGGAAGAGCCAGATCAGCAGCGAGCTGCTCGTCGACTGGGCTCGGGCCGATGTCGATGCCCTCGGCCTCGACGTTGAGCTCGCGGGCCAGGCCGAAGAGCTCTACGAGGGTCGAACCGGCCGACGCGATCGCGTCACGCGGCAGGATCGACTTCTTGGTCTCGACATCAATGACGAGCTTGTCGAAGTCAGTACGCTGCTCGACTCGGGTCGCCTCGACCTTGTAGGTCACCTTGAGCACCGGCGAGTAGATCGAGTCGACCGGCATACGGCCGATCTCTTCGTCGCCCGACTTGTTCTGGACCGCCGAGACATAGCCACGACCGCGCTCGACGACGAGCTCGATCTCGATCTTGCCCTTGGTGTTGAGCGTGGCGATGTGCAGGTCCGGGTTGTGGACCTCGACACCGGCCGGAGGCTGGATGTCTGCTGCGGTGACTGCGCCGGCCCCGTCCTTGCGGACATACATCACGACCGGCTCGTCGTGCTCGGAGGAGACGACGAGCTCCTTCAGGTTCAAGATGATCTCGGTGACGTCCTCGGTGACACCGGGGACGGTCGAGAACTCGTGCAGGACACCATCGATCTTGATCGACGTGACTGCAGCTCCCGGGATGGACGAGAGCAGCGTGCGCCGCAGCGAGTTGCCGAGGGTGTAGCCGAAGCCGGGCTCGAGGGGCTCGATGACGAACCGCGAACGGAATTCGTCAACAACCTCTTCTGACAGGGCGGGGCGCTGGGCGATGAGCATATTTCTTCCTTTCCGAACCAACCTCTATTTGAAGGTCCGGGTTGTGTTTCTGTGTTGGTGTGAGAGGGCAATCAGATCTTGGAGTAGAACTCCACGATCAGCTGTTCCTGGATCGGAACGGTGATCTGCTCGCGTACGGGCTGGGCGTGGACGAGGACGCGACCGCGATCGGGCGCAACGTCGAGCCAGGCAGGAACCGTGTCCTTGTCGAAGGTCTCACGCGCAACGATGAACGGCGTGGTCTCCAGCGACTTGGTCTTGACGTCGATGATGTCGTGCTTGCTCACCTGGAACGACGGGATGTCGGTCTTGACGCCGTTGACCACGAAGTGACCGTGGTTGACGAGCTGGCGGGCGTGACGACGCGTACGGGCGAAGCCTGCACGGTAGACGACGTTGTCGAGGCGGGACTCGAGGATCTGCAGCAGGTTGTCACCGGTCTTGCCGGGACGACGTGACGCGAGCTCGTAGTACTTGCGGAACTGCTTCTCGAGCACTCCGTAGGTGTAACGCGCCTTCTGCTTCTCAAGCAGCTGGTTGCGGTACTCCGACTCCTTGACCCGGGCGCGGCCGTGCTGGCCGGGAGGGTAAGGACGCTTTTCGAATGCAGCGTCACCACCGACGAGGTCGATGCCGAGGCGGCGCGACTTCTTGGTGAGAGGTCCGGTGTAACGGGCCATGTTGGATAGCTCCTAGAAAGGTTGAGGCGTCAGAGACGACGGTGCTTGGGGGGACGGCAGCCGTTGTGGGGGCTGGGTGTCACGTCGGAGATGGTGCCGACCTCGAGGCCGACTCCGCTCAGCGACCGGATTGCCGTCTCGCGGCCCGAACCGGGGCCCTTCACGAAAACGTCAACCTTCTTCATCCCGTGCTCCATCGCCTGGCGCCCGGCCGACTCAGCGGCCATGCCTGCGGCGAACGGCGTGGACTTGCGTGAGCCCTTGAATCCGACAGTTCCGCCGGAGGCCCACGCGATGACGGCACCCGAGGGGTCCGTGATCGTCACGTGCGTGTTGTTGAACGTGCTCTTGATGTGGGCTTCGCCCGCAGCGACGTTCTTCTTCTCCTTGCGGCGAGTCTTCTTGCCAGCTGTCTTAGGAGGCATGCGCTATCACTTCTTCTTTCCGGCGACGGTGCGCTTGGGGCCCTTGCGGGTGCGCGCGTTGGTCTTGGTGCGCTGACCGCGGACGGGCAGGTGGGCACGGTGACGACGCCCCTGGTAGCTGCCGATCTCCATCTTGCGGCGAATGTCACCGGTGACCGTACGACGCAGATCGCCCTCGGTCTCGTAGTTCGCCTCGATGTGATCGCGGAGGGCTACGAGGTCAGTGTCGTCGAGCTCGTGGACTCGCTTGTCCGGGCTGATCCCGGTTGCTGCGAGGGTCTGGGCGGCGCGGGTGCGACCGATCCCGAATACATAGGTGAGTGCGATCTCGATGCGCTTTTCGCGCGGGAGATCTACTCCAACGAGGCGTGCCATCTAGGCAGTTCCTTCCGTTCGGCGAGGTTTGGCCACCTGATGCATCCCGACTGCCTCTGAAACCATCGGTGGTTCCAAGTCGGGCCCCGGCCTACGCTTCCGGGGGTGGCCCGCCGCTGCCATGAAACTATGCCGGCTGCGACGGGAGCGATCAGGTGTTCTGTATTGCTTTGCTGTGAAGAAGCTGTTCAGCCCTGGCGTTGCTTGTGACGCGGGTTTTCGCAGATCACCATGACGCGGCCGTGGCGACGAATCACCTTGCACTTGTCACAGATCTTCTTCACGCTCGGGTTGACCTTCATCGAGATTCTCTCTTTGTTTTCGAATCTGTACTGCGGGATCTGAACGTTGTGTGTATTGAGTTGTGGCTGGTTACTTGTAGCGATAGACGATGCGTCCTCGGGAGAGGTCATACGGCGAGAGCTCCACCACGACCCGGTCCTCAGGGAGGATTCGGATGTAGTGCTGACGCATCTTGCCGCTGATGTGGGCGAGAACCTTGTGCCCGTTGGCGAGCTCGACGCGGAACATCGCGTTGGGCAGCGCTTCAACAACAGCGCCTTCCATCTCGATGACGCCTTCTTTTTTCGCCATAACCACTTTCTTGTTGGTCTGCTTGTCTACTGCGTGTCGGTCATTCCCGGCGCACTCCACCACGCCGCCGAAACGGTTCAAGGCATAAATGTGCAGGCCTGAAACGGCCGACTCGCAATTCTACGCCGACTCAGGCGGCAGACTCAAATCGCGGACCGACCGCCTGACTCAGTCGAGCTGACTGTTCATCCAGCTGCGGCGATTGCTCATCCAGCTCTTGAGGTAGGAGATCTCCGCGGAGTAGGAGCCCTTGATGATCTGCGCATTGCTGATCCGCTCCTTGATGCTCCACTTCTTGAAGTTCTCCGTGACCGACTGCGACATGAGACTGACTTGGCCGTCGATGAATGCGGTGGAGCTCAAATTCGGGTAGACCTCGTTCCACCGTGCCTTCACCGCGTTGGTGAAGTCGGGGTCCTGGTTGAGCCGGTTGAACCACGTGACCGACGACTGCTTGGCGCTCGTGCTGATCTGGTTGCGCAGGTACCAACCCGATGAGCTCACCGTGTTGCCTTCACGTGCGGCAGAACCCGACGAGAGGTCGAAGTCCCACAACGGGCCGAACCTGAGCTTGTCGCCGCGTGGCTTGTACATGTAGACGCTGGCCCACATGTTGCCGTCGACAGGCTTCATCATCTCCATCGCGATGTAGTAGTCAACCGCAGAGCCGATGTCGATGTACTTCTTCCAACCGTTGGTGTCGTCCTTGAAGTTGCTGCCGAACAGGGCCGCGTCTGCATCATCGAGATAGTGGTCGATCCAAGCCACCTGCTGAGGACTGATCCCCTTGTTGGTCTTGGCACCC
>CAZWZC010000086.1:0-10131 GCA_964638755.1 uncultured Aeromicrobium sp.
CCCGATTTCGGGGTCAGGTGGGAGAGTCTGTTCGACAAGGGGAATGGCCGAGCGATCCGGGGCATCGCGGCCTAGCGGTGCGGTTGATCCTCAACGGAATCGACGTGCATTCGGTTTGATCGGCACCGATCGATGAGTCACCGGCGCATTCGGTTGAGAATGCACCGCTCACGGCTGCGAGGATGTGGAGCATGCTGATCCTTGCTGCGACTCCCATCGGTCAGGCCGACGATGCGAGTAGCCGCCTTGGTGAGGCGCTGGCCACCGCAGATGTCGTCGCAGCCGAGGACACCCGTCGGCTCAAGCGGCTCACTGCCGAGCTCGGAATCGAGGTCACGGGCCGGGTCGTCTCCTACTTCGAGGGCAATGAAGAACGCCGTACCCCCGAGCTTGCCGCGATGCTCCGCGACGGTCTGACCGTGGTGCTGGTGACCGATGCGGGCATGCCGAGCGTGTCCGACCCCGGCTACCGGCTCGTGGTCGCCGCGATCGAGGCCGGCGTTGCCGTGACGGCGATCCCCGGACCGTCGGCGGTGCTCACGGCCCTCGCGGTCTCGGGGCTGCCGGTCGACCGGTTCTGCTTCGAGGGATTCCCGCCACGCAAGGCCGGGGAGCGTACGCGCGCCTTCGCCGAGCTCCTCGGCGAGCGGCGCACGATGGTGTTCTTCGAGTCGCCGCATCGCACGGCGGCAACACTGCGCGCCATGGCGGAGGTATTCGGTGTCTCGCGTCCTGCCGCAGTGTGCCGCGAGCTGACCAAGACGTATGAGGAGGTTGCTCGCGGGGGACTCGGCGAGCTCATCGCGTGGGCCGATGGGCAGGAGCAGGGCGTCCGCGGGGAGGTGACCATCGTCGTAGGTGGAGCGCCGGCAGACGCGCACACGTACACCGCTGACGACCTCAGAGCTCTGGTCGCCGAACGCCAGGGAGACGGGTTGTCGCGCAAGGACGCCGTCGAGCAGGTTGCCGGTGAGACGGGAGCACGCAAGAAGGACGTGTACGACGCCGCGCACTCCTGACATCGCCATCTGCGCTGGTCACTAGGATTGACGACGTGTCCGACTCCACGTTCTACGTCACCACCCCGATCTACTACGTCAACGACGCCCCACACATCGGGCACGGCTACACGACGGTCATGGGTGACATCATCACGCGCTGGCACCGTCAGCGCGGCGAGAACGTCTGGTACCTCACCGGCACCGACGAGCACGGCCAGAAGGTGCTCCGCAAGGCCGAGGACAACGGCGTCAGCCCGCAGGAGTGGGTCGACAAGCTGGTCGAGGACGAGTGGAAGCCGCTGCTGGCCACCCTCGACATTGCCAACGACGACTTCATCCGCACGACGGACCAGCGTCACATCGACGGATCCAGGGCGTTCTGGCAGGACCTCTACGACTCGGGCGCCGTCTACAAGGGCACCTTCGAAGGGCACTACAGCGTCGGCAGCGAAGAGTTCGTCGGGGATGACGATGTCGCAGACGGCGAGGGAGACGACGAAGGGTTCAAGGTCTCCAAGCTCGACGGCAGCCGGGTCGAGCTGGTCGCCGAGGAGAACTACTTCTTCAAGCTGAGCGCCTACCAGCAGCAACTGCTCGACTTCTACGACGCCAACCCCGACTTCATCCAGCCCGAGTCCGCGCGCAACGAGGTCATCTCGTTCGTCAGCCGTGGCCTGCGCGACCTGTCGATCTCACGGTCGACCTTCGACTGGGGCATCTCTGTGCCGTGGGACGACAAGCACGTCCTGTACGTGTGGATCGAAGCCCTGCTCAACTATGCAACCGCGATCGGCTATGGCACAGACTCCAAACGGTTCGACGAGGTGTGGCCCGCCAACATCCACCTGGTCGGCAAGGACATTGCGCGGTTCCACGCGGTGATCTGGCCGGCGATGCTGATGGCCGCTGGGCAGCCGGTGCCGCATCGGGTGTTCGCGCACGGATGGCTCCTTGTCGGCGGGCAGAAGATGAGCAAGTCCAAGGCCAATGGCATCCGCCCGGACGAGCTCGTCGACACCTTCGGTTCCGACGCGTACCGCTACTACTTCGCGCGTGCGCTGACGTTCGGAAGCGACGGCTCGATCTCGTGGGAAGACATCAACGCCCGCTATCACGCCGAGCTCGCCAATGGCTTCGGCAACCTGGCTTCGCGGGTGGCCGCGATGATCGGGAAGTACGCAGGTGGCGCGCTGCCTGACGCCGGTGCAACCACGGATGCCGAGCAGAAGGTCATCGACGTCGTTGAGTCGGCTGTCGCTGAAGCCGATGCGGCGATCGATGCATTGGCACCTCACGACGCACTTGGCGCGATCTGGCGCATCGTCGACGAGCTGAACGGCTACCTCACCGAGCAGGCCCCATGGAAGGTCGCCAAGGACGAGTCACAAGGCGACCGGCTTGCGACGATCCTGGCGACCGCCGCCGAAGGGCTGCGTGTTCTCGCCGTCGTCCTCAACCCGGTGATGCCCAAGGCTTCGGCGGTGCTGTGGGACTCACTCGGTGCGGAGCCGACCCTAGGTGCCCTTGTCGATCAACGCATTGACAGTGTTGCGGCCTGGGGCCAGCTGCCCTCCGGATCGACGATCACCAAACCAGCATCGCTGTTCCCTCGCATCGAGGCTTCCGCGCAGTGACGTGGCCCGAGACGCCCGAGCGGCTGCCATCGCCGGTCGTGGACAACCACTGCCACATGGACATGCCGCCGCGAGGTGCCGACGGTATGACCGTCGACGAAGCGCTCGATCGTGCCGCGGCGGTCAACATAACCCGCATCGTCCAGGTCGGCTGCGACCTCCCCGGTGCACGCTGGGCGGTCGAGACGGCGAAGGCGTATGACTCGGTGGTCGCAGCCGTCGCGCTGCACCCGAACGAGGCACCCCGGCTGGCTGAGGGGGGCACGCTCGAGGAAGCGCTGGCCGAGATCAACGTGCTGGCCGGATCGGGAAACCACATACGCGCAATCGGCGAAACCGGGCTCGACTACTTCCGTACGGCCGATGAGGGCAGGCAAGCGCAGCACCATTCGTTTCGCGAGCACATCCGGATGGCCAAGCGGCACGACAAGACGCTGATGATCCACGATCGCGACGCCCACGCCGACGTGCTAGAAATCCTCGATGACGAGGGCATCCCGGACCGCACGGTCATGCACTGCTTCTCCGGTGACGCCGAATTCGCACGTGAATGTGTCGAGCGCGGGGCGTTCCTGTCATATGCCGGCACCGTGACATTCAAGAACGCCGCCAACCTGCGCGAGGCGCTGGTCGTCACTCCGCGCGACCGGATCCTAGTCGAGACGGATGCGCCCTTCCTCACACCGTCGCCGCACAGGGGGCAACCGAATGCGTCCTACCTGATCCCACTGACAGTGCGATTAATGGCCGACGTTCTAAGGATTTCTGCCGACCACCTGTGCCGCGACATCAATGCCAACACCGACCGTGCCTACGGCGGTTGGTGGCCGGAGCGGATTTGACCTCGCTCAAGGGCTCGCTATGGTTAAAAGACTGCCATGACGTCAATATTGAGGAATATGCAGTGCCCCACGCAGCAGCGCCCAACAAGCATCGCCACGCCCATCGTCGTCCGCGCAGGTCCAGTGCGCTGATAACCCTCAACTTGGCCATCGTCCTGATCGTCGCCGGTGGCACCGCCGCCTACGCATCCTTCAGCAAGACCATCACCGTCACGGTCGACGGTCAGAAGGACACCGTCCGTACGTTCGGCGACACTGTTGCCGACGTGCTCGAAGCCAAAAAGATCAAGGTCACCGATGGCGACAAGCTGAGTCCGTCGCCGAGCGCCAGTATTGATGACGGTGACTCGATCGACGTCTCGTACGCCAAGCCCATCACCGTTGCTGTCGACGGCGCTGTCACGAAACGCACCGTGTTCGATCGCACGGTTGGCGAGGCCCTCGACGAGCTCGGCGTGAAGCCGGCGCCGGGAGCGTACGTCTCGGACAAGCGCTCAAAGGAGTTGTCCCGCAAGGGTTCGCAGATCGTCGTCAGCACTGAGAAGACCTTGACCGTGGTCGCTGACGGCAAGTCCTCCACCATCACGACCAAGGCGCCTACCGTGGCGAGGGTGCTCGATGCTGCGGAGGTCTCGCTCGACAAGGACGACGAAGTCAACCCCGGCAAGGCCGCGTTCGTGAAGCCCGATCAGAAGCTCAAGGTCGTCCGCATCGAGAAGGTAGCCAAGACCGAAGAGGTGTCGGTGAAGTTCCCGGTTGAGGTCCGCAAGGATCCGGAGGCCTACGCCGGCGAAGTCTCGATCGTCAAGGCCGGCAAGAAGGGCAAGAACCGCGAAAAGGTCACCTTGGTGATGGCGGATGGCAAGCTTCGCGACCGCATCGTGCTCCAGAGCAGCGTGCTCGTGAAGCCGATCGGCCAGATCGAATCTCATGGCACGAGCACCACACCGCCGGACAGTGTCTGGGACAAGATCGCCAAGTGCGAGTCCGGTGGCAACTGGTCGATCAATACCGGCAACGGCTACTACGGCGGACTGCAGTTCAGCGCCGCGACCTGGCGGAGCGTCGGCGGTCCCGGCCTGCCACACCAGAACAGCCGTGAGGTGCAGATCAAGTACGCGAAGATCCTCCAAGCCCGCTCGGGTTGGGGCCAGTGGGGCTGCGCCCACGCGAGGTTCAACTGACGTCGCCTCGGCTCCTCGGACCGTCCGACGTTCGACAGCTGGCTGAGTCCTGCGGGATCCGGCCAACCAAGCAGCGCGGGCAGAACTTTGTCACCGATGCCAACACTGTTCGCCGTATCGTCAAGACTTCCGGTATCGGTCCCGACGATGTCGTCGTTGAGATCGGCCCCGGCCTCGGCTCCCTGACACTCGGGCTCCTTGAGATCGCACGCCACGTCACGGCTGTTGAGATCGATGAGGTGCTGGCTGCCCAGCTCCCGTCGACGATCTCCACATACGCGCCGGATCAGGTGGCGGCCTTTGATCTGGTGATTGCGGATGCCATGAAGGTCACCTCGCTGCCCGGCCCTGCGCCGACCGCGATGGTGGCGAACCTGCCGTACAACGTCTCGGTGCCGGTGTTGCTCACTTTCTTCGAGCGCTTCCCGTCGATCCAGACCGGCTTGGTCATGGTGCAGGCTGAGGTCGCTCACCGCCTCGCAGCTGGCCCCGGTTCGAAGACGTATGGGGTGCCGAGCGTCAAGGCCGCTTGGTATGCCGAGATGCGCCTTGCCGGTTCTGTCGGCCGAAATGTCTTTTGGCCGATGCCGAATGTCGAGTCATCGCTGGTCGCGTGGAAGCGTCGTCCCGAGCCTGGTGATGAGGCTCTTCGCCTGCGTACGTTCGCCGTGATCGATGCCGCGTTTGCCCAGCGCCGCAAGACGATGCGTGCTGCGTTGTCTGTCTTGGCTGGGTCTGGCGTCGCTGCCGAGGATGCGCTGGTCAAAGCCGATATCTCGCCGCTGGCTCGGGGCGAGTCACTGGGTGTTGCCGAGTTCGCCCGCCTGGGCCGGTTTCTCTAGACGTACCGACCTCCTTTGGGACGGCACCTTCCGGATCGTCGACCCACGTGGTTTTGGCACAAACGCGAGGATCCAGACCTGCCGATTCAGCCCACGCACTAGGTTGTTTCGGGTGAGCATCGCCACCGTCCGGGTCCCTGCAAAGATCAACCTGTGCCTTGGCGTCGGACCGCTCCGAGATGACGGTTATCACCCGCTTGCCACGGTCTATCAAGCCGTTGGGCTCCACGACGAGGTACGTGCCACGAGCCGCGCCGACGATGAGATCAACGTCGTGATGCACAGCGAACTCGATGTACGTACGGAGCTCGCAACGGTCCCTGAGGACGACAACAACCTTGCCGTCAAGGCGGCGAGGCTGCTCCGCGACCACACGGGCTTCGTCGGCGGCGTGGACATGGCGATCCGCAAGGTGATCCCGGTGGCTGGCGGTATGGCAGGGGGCTCTGCCGATGCCGCGGCTGCACTCGTGGCCTGCAACGACGCATGGGGGACAGGGCTCGCCCGCACCGATCTGGAAAAGCTCGCCGCCAAGCTCGGCAGCGACGTGCCATTCCTCCTGCATGGCGGCATCGCGGTCGGCGGTGGACGCGGCGAGACCATCAGCCCGGTGCTGGCGAGGGGCTCTTATCACTGGGTGTTTGCAGTCGCCGCCGAAGGACTCTCGACGGCAGCTGTGTATGCCGAGTTCGATCGCCTCAACGCCGATGGCAAGGTTCCTGAACCTTCGGTTCCCGACGCCCTACTCGCTGCACTGCGAGCCGGTGACCCCGAAGCTCTGGGCGCCACACTCTCCAACGACCTCACCGAGGCAGCCCTGTCCCTTCGGCCCGAGTTGCAGGACACCCTGGAGGTCGGCATCGAGGCGGGCGTGCTCGGAGCGATCTTGTCCGGCTCCGGCCCGACCGCAATGTTCCTTGCCTCCGATGAGCAGCACAGTCTCGACATCGCGTTTGCACTCACCAGCGCTACCACGTGCGCCGACGTCATACAGTCACACGGTCCCGTACCTGGTGCCCGCCTCGCGTGACCCTGTCAGCGTCAGGCGTCGATGAGGTCGGAGAGCTCGATCCAGCGGTGCTCATGGTCTGACACCTGCTGCTCGAGCTTTCCGACTTCGGTCGTGAGAGCGATGAGACCTGCCGCGTCTGTGGGATCGTGCTGTGCCATCTCGGTGTGCAGCGCGTCGATGCGCGCGGACAACTTCTCCATCTTGCGGTCGATCGACGCGATCTCCTTCTTGGTGTTGCGCAGCTCAGCGCTCGACAACCCCGAGATCGCCGCAGAGACTGGTGCTTCGCCGGAGGGCCGTGCATCCTGCTCCTTGCGCAGCCGCAGGTACTGGTCGACGCCTCCGGGCAGGTGACGGAAGTGGCCGTCGAGGATCGCATACTGCTGATCGGTGATCCGCTCCAGCAGGTATCGGTCGTGCGAGACGACCAGCAGCGTGCCGGGCCATGAGTCGAGCAGGTCCTCCATCGCGGCGAGCATGTCAGTGTCGAGGTCATTGGTGGGCTCGTCGAGCACGAGCACGTTGGGCTCGTCGAGCAGGATCAGCAGGAGCTGGAGGCGGCGCTTCTGTCCGCCGGACAGATCGCGGACGGGGGTTGCCATCTGCGCGTTGCTGAACCCGAGCCGCTCGAGCAGCTGCGAAGGTGTCATCTCCTTGCCGCCGGACACGTACGCGGTGCGCTGGCGGCCGATGACGTCGCTGACGCGATCGTTGCCGACTTCCCTGAGCTCATTGAGCTCTTGCGTGAGGGCGACGACCTTGACGGTCTTGCCGCGCTTGACCCGCCCCGTCGTCGGCTGACCTGTACCGATCACGAGATTGAGCAATGTTGACTTGCCGACACCGTTGGCGCCGAGGATGCCGGTGCGTTCACCAGGTCCGATGCGCCACTCGACGTGCCGGAGAACTTCGTGATCGCCGGTCCCTCCTGAGCCTGTCGAAGGGTAGGAGACCGACACGTCGTGCAGGTCGACCACGTCCTTGCCGAGTCGGGCTGTTGCCATCTGCTTGAGCTCGATCGGGTCACGCGGAGGTGGCTCGTTCTCGATCAGCGCATTGGCGGCGTCGATGCGGAACTTCGGCTTGGCGGTACGAGCTGGTGCGCCACGGCGCAGCCAGGCGAGCTCCTTGCGCATCAGGTTCTGCCGCTTCGACTCGGTCGCCGAGGCGTGCCGATCACGTTCGACGCGCTGCAAGATGTACGCCGCATAGCCGCCCTCGAACGGCTCGACGATCCCATCGTGCACCTCCCACGTCGCGTTGCAGACCTCGTCGAGGAACCACCGGTCGTGCGTCACGACCAGCAGCCCGCCGGCGTTGTTGGACCAGCGCGTCTTGAGGTGGCCGGCCAGCCAGGTGATGCCCTCGACGTCCAGGTGGTTGGTCGGCTCGTCGAGGAACAGCACGTCGTCGTCGCCGATCAGGAGCCGAGCCAGCGCGATCCGGCGCCGCTGCCCACCGCTCAGCGTTCCTACTCTCGCATCCCAAGGGATGTCTGCGACGAGTCCGGCGATGACGTCGCGGATCTTGGCGTCGCCGGCCCACTCGTACTTGGGGGTGTCGCCGACCACGGCGTGGCCGACAGTCTGGTCCTGGTCGAGCGTGTCGGTCTGGTCGAGCACGCCGATCGTGACTCCACCGCGACGAGTCACTCGTCCAGAGTGCGGCTCCATCCGGCCGGCGAGGATCGCGAGGAGCGTTGACTTGCCATCGCCGTTGCGGCCGACGATGCCGATGCGGTCACCTTCGTCAATGCCGAGCGTCACCGACTCGAAGACGGTTTTGGTCGGGAAGTCCACGCCAACCGATTCGACGCCCAGGAGATGTGCCACCGCACGAGTCTAGGTGCGGCGCGCTGGCGGTCAGTCAGCGGTCGAAGGGGCGTGACAGCGTACGGAGCGCGTTGGCGAGACTGGTTTGTTCGGCGGCACTGAGTCCGGCGAGGAGGTCGTGCTCGTGCTCGAGCAGCGCATCGATTGCCCCGTCGACGGCGGCGCGTCCGGACGCCGTCAGACGCACCTGGACGCCGCGGCGGTCTGCCGGATCGGGCAGCCGTTCGACCAGGCCCTTGCGGACCAGGCGGTCGACGCGGTTGGTCATGGTTCCGCTCGTCACCAGCGTCTCCTGCACGAGCTGGCCGGGAGACAGCTGATATGGCTTGCCGGACCGTCGCAGAGCGGAGAGCACGTCGAACTCAGACGACTCGAGGTCGTGATCGGCAAAGGCCTGTTTGCGGGCACGATCGAGGTGCAGGGCAAGACGAGTGACGCGGCTCAGCACCTGCATCGGTGCGACGTCCATGTCTGGACGCTCCCCTCGCCAGGCAGCGATGAGCCGATCAACGTCATCCTCAGCTGCACGACTCATGAACCCATGGTATGCGTCAAGATTCTTGATGTCGAGATTGTTTTGCCACTGCGTGGGGCATAGATTCGCCGTATGAATGCTGCAGACGCCCTCGCCGCAGGGCCCACCCGCCAGACCGAGCTGCTCGCCGCTGGCACGCTGACATCACGTGGCCTTACCGAGGCTGCTCTGGCCGCCATCGAGCGCGGCAACCCCGCCATCAATGCGACTGTCGAGGTGTTTGCCGACGAGGCCCTGGAAGCAGCCGATGATGCCGATCGCAGACGCGCAGCAGGGGATTCAGGGCCGTTCCTCGGCGTGCCGCTCGCGGTCAAGGACGACCTCGACATCGCTGGCAAGGTCACTGGGCGTGGCAGCAACGCCGCCTCGACGGTCGCAGCTCACGACAGCGATCTCGTGGCAGCTCTGCGCGCGGCGGGAGCCGTGATCGTGGCGAAGTCGACCCTCCCGGAGTTGGCGATCTTCGGCTTCACCGAGTCCGATGCGCTCGGCATCACCCGCAACCCGCACAACCATGAGCACACGCCAGGCGGATCGTCGGGAGGCTCAGCGGCCCTTGTGGCCGCTGGAATCGTCGGAATCGCAACGGCATCAGACGGCGCCGGGTCCATCCGCATACCGGCTTCATGCTGCGGGCTCGTCGGGTTCAAGCCGTCACACGACACAATGCCAAGCTCAGGTGGCTGGCACGGACTCTCGACACAGGGCAGCGTCGCGTCGCGACTCGTTGACGCCGCGCTCTTCCTGGACACGTTCGGCACTTTTCCGACGTCGCTCGTCGACGCGGCCGCAGGGGATCCTCAACCGCTCAGCATCGGCCTGTCGTACAGCGCGGCGGCAGCCACCAGAGCGTTGCCGCTGGACCCCCGCGTCCGGGCTGCTCTCGAGGCTGCTGCAGAGACCTTCCGCGCCGCCGGTCACACCGTCACCGAGGTCAAGATCCCGTACGCGAACGACGCGAAGTCGCTGACGATCCGTTATCTCGCTGGCATCCGTGACGGTGCCGATGGCACCGATGACCCGTCGAAGCTCGAGAAGCGCACGAGGGGCATTGCGCGTCTGGGCCGACCCTTCGGCACGAAGGCGGTCGACTGGGCGATTCGCAAGGGTCGTGAATGGGGCGACGGCGTGCACGACACGCTTGACGTCGACATCCTGCTGACACCGGTCATGTCGGGTCCTGCAGTGCCGGTCGAGCATTGGAAGGGCAGAGGGCCACTTCGTACCGTGCTGTCCATGAACGCGTTCT
>CAZWZC010000087.1:0-5403 GCA_964638755.1 uncultured Aeromicrobium sp.
GATGGCGGATTGCCGGGTCAGTCTGGTGGGTCTGGATCTACCAGGGGTGGAACGTTTCGTGAGGGTTCTGGTGGGGCTGTGCCTGGGTCGGGCACCTTCCGTGAGGGCGGTGAGGGCGGTGAGGGCCGTGAGGGCGGTTCAGCGGGTGGCCGTGGTGGTGATGACAGCGGCGGGGGTGGTGCCGGTGTTGGGTCTGGTAAGGGGGGTCGGGTGAATTTGGTGCCGGTGTTGACCGACCGGTACTCGATGGCCGATGATCTTGGTCGTGGTGGTGAGGGTGATGTGTTGTTGGCCGCTGATGGGCAGGGCTCGCGTTGGGTGGTCAAGCAGTATGTGCCGGGTTGGTCGGCTAATGAGGTGGTGTTGCAGCGCTTGATGGCGGTTCGCCAAGGCCACACACACGAGTCGTGGGTTGCTGATGAGCGGTTTCGCAGTTTGTTGTGGCTACAAGATTGGGGCACCGATCCGGGTTGGAAGGTGTTCTTCGAGGTTCAGGAGTTCGTTGCCGGTGGTCATTTGGTGGCGTTGGATGCCTGGCCGCTGAGCGATCTGCTCGCGGGGTTGGTTGATGCGGTCGCGGTGTTTCATGACGTGGTTGGTGCCCATCGGGATGTGAAGCCAGCGAACGTCTTGATTCGTTCGTCGGACGGTCCGGTGCTGGTGCTGGCTGATGTGGGGTTGGCGCGGGCGTTGGATGAGGCAGCGCAGCGGTATTCGCACCGCGATGGGTCGGCCGCGTATCAGGGACCGGAGGCGGCGCAGGGGCTGGTGTCCAAAGCGGGGGACTGGTGGTCAGTGGGGATGCTGATAGCGCAGGCGGCGCTGGGCTATCACCCGTTCGAGTTGCCGGACGGAACGTTGCCCGAGGATCAAGAGATTCAAACCTGGTTGGCTCAGCGTGATGTTCCGCATTTGGATCGGATCGAGGACGACCGGGTTCGGTTGTTATGTCAGGGGTTGTTGACGCGGGACTCCGAGCGTCGTTGGGGTATCGAGCAGGTGCGGGCGTGGCAGGGTGGGCAGTCCCCGTCCACGGGTTGGGGCAGCGCGGGTATAGGCGTGTCTGCCCAGCCGACCGGCCGGGTTCGCACGGTGTTGTTCGCTGGCGCCGACTACGACTCCCCGGCCGGTCTGGCGTCGGCGATCGCGGCGCAGCCGAACAAGGCGGGGGATGGGTTGTTCCAGGTCAAGGATCCGGTGTTGCTGGAGGACCTGCGGGTGATGTTGCGCTCGCATGGCTTGTCCGAGGCACAGTCGGTGCTGGACTCGCACCGGTCTGGTGCGTGGGAACAGAAATTCCTACGGTTGTTGGTGGAGATGGACGAACAGCTCGACCCGATGCTGGCCGGGCAGTCCATGACACCGGCCGCAATCGGGCAGGTGGCCGAGGCCGTGATCGCCGCCGGTCGAGCCACCGACCAGCAGAAGCAGGCCTTGTTGTGGGCGACGGAGTACGACTTGTGGCGGATGTGGCGTCGGCTGCCGGGAATGGAAGACGCGGCGGAAGCAGCGGAAGGCTTGCGGATCAAGAGCCTTGCGAGTTCGAAGTTCCCCGATCTGATGGGCGGACCACGGCTGGGTGTCAGCGGTGGCGGTGATGTTGGATGGTCCGCGGGCACGGAAGCGGGGTGGGCCGAACTACTCGACTGCAAGTCTGTCGACAGGTTCTGGGATCAAACCGTGTTTGTGGCGGTCGCCTGGATGGCTTTGCTTGCGATCAACCCCGGCCCTGTCACGAGCGCGCTCGAGGATGTGATCGACGCTGCCCGGCCGGGCCTGGCCGGGCAAACCTGGTGGGTCAGGTTGACTGCCAGCGGTGATCCACTTGTCGTCCTGGCAGCAGTCAGCGTGGGCCTTGCCCAGCAAGCCCAAAAAGAGTTGAAGATCGTCCAAAATACCCGCCACGAGCAGAAACAGCGCAAAGAGAATACCCGCCGCGAGCAGGAGCAGCGCCAAAGAGTCGTGGACAAGAACGCACCCAGACGCCGGGTCTTGGCAGAGGAGAGAGGCGAGCTTCGAGGCAAGATCAACAATGGCATGCACTTCAGTGATGGTCCGGTGTGGAGGACAGTATGGTTACTGTTCTCCTTGGTTTTTGTCGTGCTGTTCGCCGCGCAAGCGACTATTGCAGGGTTCCCCTTGCTGGTTCTCCTTGCGGCGCCGCCGTGGCTGATCGTCGGCGTCCCGCCGATTCTCAAAGCCAACCGTGAGACGCGCATCCGGGAGATCGATGCTGAGTTGGCGAGGCTCGATGCGCAGGAGCGCGCATGACGGCGATGGCTGCCGCCATGTGGCCGCTCGGCTCGCCAAGGCGATGACTGCACGTGCGGACGGCCGCAGTAGATTCGGTCCCGTGCGTTCCGAGAAGGGCGCGGGTGGCGGTCGCAACATGATGGTCGCGGATCGGCAATTGGCGCAATATGGACATGGCGAAGGAAGCGTCGGTGATGCACTCGATGGAGCTGGGGGTGTCACGTGTGCACCACCTATTGACCGCACCGGGTATGGCACTCGGGTTGAGGTGTGGACGCAGACTTGCAGTATTGGGTGCGCGGGATGCATCTCGCGCGACACTAGGGAGCCGGCCGCTGCCGACCAGTTCGTCGTCGTTCGGCAGTTGTTGGAATGGATTATCAGCCACGGATCGGTTGATGGGCTGACCATGAGCGGTGGCGAATCGTTCGAACAACCCGGCGCTGTGGATGCTGTTGCTTACCGGTTTTCACGACGCCACAGACAGTGCGACCGCCGACATTTTGCTCTATTCCGAGTTCTCCGCTGCGCGGGTGCAGCGCGAGTATCCAGAGATCTTTGGCCTTGTCGATGCGGTGATGACCGGACTCTTTGTTCGAGAGCCGCCTAGCTACAGCACGAAGGGCAGTGTCAACCAGCGACTGTTGACGATGACGGACCTCGGCCGCGAGCGGCACGAAGGTAACGTCGATCAGTTGTCCGGGATACAGATCGCGACAACCGGAGGATCTTTGTAGATGGTCGGCATTCCGGCCGAGGGCGACATGACTAGGCTGCAACAGCGACTAGTTGCGCGTGGGGTCGAGTTCACAGATGTGTCATGGCAGTGCGGAAGTTGTCGCAGAGGGGGTGGTCCGTGCATGAGTGGTCCGAAGGGCGGCCGTTACACCGTTGTATCCGCCGAGGAGCTGGAAAGGCGCGCGCTAGCAGCAGCGACTGACCGGTACTCCCGCGTGTGCGGTGAATTAGATGCGGTGGCACAGTCGCTCGCGGGATACGGGGTGGATGTTCCGGCGGCACCACGCGCGGTTCCCGGTGGTTCGTCCACGGTCCAGACCGCGGCCGCGCAACTTCAGGCCCAGCTTCCGCAGTTGCGGGCACAGCTTACCGAACAACGGGTGGCTGCTGCACTAGCGGCAATGCCGAAGATCACCTTAGCGCTGAGTGCTGCCGCCGAGCCCACGGGAACCGGCATCGCTGGGTCGACCAAGAAAACCTACGCGACCAAGGCAGCCCGCGACGCTGCGGCGACCGGGGCCGCCGCTGAGGAAGTGGTCGCGACGGCCGAGAAGATGGTGGCGGGAGCCCTCGTCGGAACTGGTTCCGATGTCCCGGCCGTGCTGGCTCGCAAGTTAGTCGGAATCCGCTCCGCGACGAGCATCGATCAGCAGCGGCTCGCACTCGACGACTTGCGGTTCGCGGTGCAGCGGGTGCGTGATCAGCAGCGCGGTGCGCTCACCAATGCGAAGGAGCGTGAGGCGGTACTCGCGGAGCTGGACGGGTGTAAGGGGATTGCGGCGCAGCGGCTGCGGTCCGCGGTTGAGGACTTGGTACCTGGGGACGACGTTCCGGTTGCGGTCGCTGAGGCGAAACAGGTTGCCCGCGCCGACGCTGCCGCACGTGATGCCCTGTTCGTGCAGGCTGCCGTGGTCGATGTGCTAGCTGATCTGGGATATCGAGTGGACGAATCAATGGCTGTTGCCGTTGCCGAGGCCGGTGTCTTGGTCGAACTTCCGGGGCACCGCGACCACATCGCCAGGGTACAGACGCGCGAAGGGCAGCTGCGGTTCAGCGTGGTGCGCGTGGGTGAGTCGGCGGTTGGTTCTGATGCCTTGACCGCAGCGCAAGACACCGGAGCCGAAGTCGAGGCGTGCGAGGTGTTCGACAGCCTGCACGTCGGCCTCGCGGCCGTCGGCGTTGCGTGGCGGCTGGACCGCAAGGACCCGCCCGGCGCCACCAAAGTCGCACGCGCGCGGAGCCGTCCCGCGACGGTCGCACAAATGGGCAGGTCCACCGCAGCGCCGGGTAGCCAGCGCGATGCTGAACAAGAACTGGAAGACGAGCTTGATCTCGACCGGGAGCGAGAGCGATGACTGGGTCGGCGCCTTCAGCCGGGAAGTACCCGTCGTGGGCGCAGGAGATCCACTCCTTGTTGCCCACCTCGGGGCTCTTCTGCATCTCAGGAAACGTCCGTGACGTGTTTTTGTCACCGCAGCTGAAGGTGCGCGGGCTCCCCGACCTATTGCGCGAGATGTTCGCGGGCCTGGGCTTCACCGAAATCGCGGTCGTGCGCGCCGCCGGGGAAAGGCGGACCGTCGAAAGCCCGGATGGGGATGGGCAAGAAATGTCACGTGACGAAACGGTCGAGGAGTTGTGGGCACGTGCTACCGAAACTGCATCCTACGATTTCCCGGAGGTGCCGGTCGGGATGCTGGGAGCGCTCACTGGACTACTCAACACCGGCGGTGGCGCAAGGGCACTGCTGGTGTTGGACGCGTCCCGGGCCGTGACCCGACCCGGGAGTTTGAATGCCGAAGAATCACAGATGTTCAGGGAGGTCCGGCGGGCGGTGGACGATCAGCAGTTGACTGCCGACCGCGGTTTCAACCCGCTGGTGTGGGTGGTGGATACCGATCACGATGTGCCGACGTGGCTGTGTGGTGGCAATCCGCGTGGCCGGTCGGTGTCAATCCCGCTGCCGACGGCCTCGGATCGTGACCTGCTCGCAGGTCGGATCCTCGCCCAGGTTCGGGATCGGAAGCCCACCGACATTTCTCATTCCCGACGCACAATGGTTGACCAGACCGACGGGCTCCCGTTACGTTCGGTCGCGCAGATCCTGACGCTGGCTCGCCAACGAGGCGATGTGATAGACGAACTCGACGACGCCATCCGCGTGTTCCGCCTGGGAGTCTTGGAGAACCCATGGAAGCAGCCTTATTTGGCCGACCGCCTGCGCGCTGAGGTTCGAGCCGGCGAAGGAGGCGAACTACGGCAGCGGATCCGGGGTCAGGATGCCGCCATCGGCAAGTCGCTGGATGTGTTGGTGCGTTCGGTTACAGGTTTGCGCTCGGCACAGGTGGCGTCGCGCAGTGGTAAGCCCCGCGGTGTGCTGTTCTTCGCCGGACCCACCGGGGTCGGCAAGACCGA
>CAZWZC010000087.1:5413-9847 GCA_964638755.1 uncultured Aeromicrobium sp.
CCGAGTTGGCAAAGGGTTTGGCGAGCCTGCTGTTCGGCGATGAAGGCTCGATGATCAGGTTCGATATGAGCGAGTTCGCCTCGGAGCAAGCCGCCGAGCGGCTAGTCGGCGCGCCCCCGGGCTACGTGGGGTTCGCCCAGGGTGGCGAACTGACAAACGCTGTCCGACAGCGGCCGTTCAGCCTGTTGCTGTTCGACGAGATCGAGAAGGCCGATCATCAAGTACTCGACCGGTTCCTGCAGATTCTTGATGACGGTCGATTGACCGACGGTCGAGGCGAGACGACCTACTTCACTGAGACCGTGATCATCTTCACTTCGAACTTGGGTATCTACAACACCGTGAAAGACTCGCATACCGGCATGGTGACCGGGCGCACGCTGGCGGTGAAGCCGTCGGAGGGGTACGAGGCGCTGGCGAAATCGGTGGCCGATCGAGTGCGTGACCACTTCACGTCGGTGGTTGGCAGACCCGAGCTGCTCAACCGCATTGGCGACAACATCGTGGTGTTCAACTTCATCAAAGGTGATGTCGCCCGGGCGATCCTGGCGATGATGCTCGACAACGTCGAGCGGACCTTTGCCCGCGAGTGCGGCGCGAGCTTAGACATCACGTCCGAGGCCCGGGCGCGCATCGAGACCGAGTGCCTGACCGCCGAAAACTTGATGATGGGCGGTCGCGGCATCGGCAACCTGCTGGAGTCGGTACTCGTTGACCCGTTAGCACGGTGGACCTTCGACCAGGATTCGCTGCCCGATCCCGTTGTCGTCGACGACGTCAAGCACGAGGGGTATCGGTACGTGGTGCGTGTAAGGGGACAAGGGGAACGATGACCGATCAAACGGGGGCTGACCTGCGGGCGCAGGCAGCGGAGCTGGTTGACGCCGCAGCCGAGCGCCACCGCTGGCTCACCGCCACCGCCAAGCAGTTCAGCGCGGCTGAGCAGCAGTGGCGGGAGATGGCCGTGGCGCAGGTCGAGCAACTCGCCGAGCAGGCGCAGGCTGGCTTCGAGGTCGAAGCCGCCGGGATCCGGCAGCGGGCTGCCGAGACCCAGACGGCCGTCGCCTCGGCATTAGACCGGGTGTCCGCCGCGATCGCCGCAGGCCCGATGTCGTCGCCGTGGTCAGCGCCCGAGTGGTCGCGGATCGATTCCGACCTGCGACCACGTAGTGTCTCGTGGGTACGGGTCGGCTCACTGAAACTGCCTTTCCCCGAGTCCAATGTCGAGCCAGTCCCGGCTTTGGTGCCGCTGCTCGATCATGCTGGTTGGTCCGTTGGGGGCAGTGCAGGAGACTTCGCGGCTCTGGTGCAGGCGGTACTGCTGCGGCTCTACTCGACGGTGCCACTGCACCGGTTAGAGGTGGCGATCTTCGATCCAGCCATGGAGCTACAGGTGGGACTGTTCGCCCCCCTGCGCGAGGCAGCTCGCCGCAGCCTGGCGCCAACGGCAACCGCGCCCGACGACTTCGGCCGGGCGCTTGAGGCGATGGTCGCGGGCATGGTTCGCACCACCGACGAGCTCAGCAACCTGGGTGTCACGAATGTCCACGAACACTGGAAGGCAATCGGCAGCCTAGAACTCACCTATCGGGTGATCATCGTCAATTCCTACCCACAGGCCGTGACCCCGCAGATCAACGAGACGCTGCTGCAGATTGCCCGCACCGGCGGAACACGCGGCGTGTCACTGATCGTGCACAGCGGTAAGGGCTCGAGCGCAAGCACGGGAGCGACCACCGCTACCGGCCGGGGCGGCGGGGGTGTCGACCTGGCTCCTCGCGAACTGACCTCGCTGCTCACGGCGATGAACGTGACCTCGACAGTGCTCAGTGTCGCGAGCTTGCCCGAAGCTCGTGTCAGCAATGACGGAGCGCCGGCGCGGGCGATGGCCGAGGCTACGGTGGCTGGGATCGTCGGGGCTAGCGGCGCGACGAGCATGCCGTCTTTGCCGCTTAAGGACATCATCGACGAGATCCCCGGTCGTTGGTCCGATGCCGAGTTCTCCGGCCTGGCAGCACCTTACGGCCGGGTCGGTCGCCGACCCCTGGAGCTGCGGCTGCGCTCAGCCGATCCACCGCTACCCAATGCCCTCATCGGCGGCGCCACTGGCCAGGGCAAGTCGAACCTGCTGCTGGCCATCCTCCACGGGCTGGCTGCCCGTTACCGCCCAGACGAGTTGCGCATGTACCTGCTCGACTTCCGCCAAGGCGTCGAGTTGAGTTCCCTTGGACCCACAGCCGAGGACCCGACGTGGTTGCCGCACGCCGAAGTGCTCGGCCTGGAAAGTGACCGCGAGTTCGGGATGGCGGTACTGGAATACCTGGTCGCGCAGTTCCAGGTGCGCTCGAACATGCTGACGGCGGCTGGCGCGAAGTCGATCGTGGATTATCGAGAAGATGGTGGCACCGCCATGCCACGGCTGCTGTTGGTGATCGACGAGTTCCAGATGCTGTTCGAAGGCGAAGACGAGATCGCGCGCCGGTCGGTCGACCTGGTCGAGCAGATCGCCCGCCAAGGCCGCGGCTACGGGGTCCACATGATCCTGGCCTCGCAGACGATCAGTGGTATTCGGGGGCTGTCGGTCAAGGGGGACGCGATCTTTGGACAGTTCCCGACTCGGCTGTCGCTGAAGAACACCCCCGCCGAGTCCGAGGCCATCTTGGGACGCGGCAACAAATCTGCAGCTGAGTTGGCCTACCGAGGCGAGATCATCGCCAACGACAACTTCGGCCGCCCCGACGACAACGTGCGCGGTGTCGTTGCGCTCGCAGACGACGACTATCTGGAGCAACTCCGGAGAGAACTGTGGGAGGACTCGGCGCCGCACGAGAGCGGGCCCTTCACCTTTTACGGGGCACGATCGGCGGCGTGGACAGATATCGAGATACGCGCATTGCGCTCCCGCCGCCACGACCCGGCAGTCATCTCGGGCACGTACCGGCTATGGGCCGGCGTGCCGATCGGAGTCCGGGCCGAGCCCGCCGAAATTGCCATCGCGCGCGAGGGCGATCAGGGAGTTCTACTGTTGGGCTCGGGCGAGACCGAAGCGGCCGGGGTCCTGTCCTCGATGATGGCCTCGATCAACATGAGCGGCGGCAAGAGCAGCCGCTGGATCGTCCTTGACGGTCTGACCCGGTGCGGGCTGCTGGCCACTGAAGCCGATCAGATGCCGCAGTGGCTCGAAGCCGCCATCGCAATGGCCACAGCGGCCGGCAACACCGTTCAGCACTATGACCGCGATGAGGTCCGCGGGTACTTGATTGGTGAGGGCGCCAACCTGGTCGCCCAGCAGGGCCCCGATTCGCCCGACACGTTCGTGTTCCTGCTGGCCCCACAGCGCGTCACGGGCTTGGAAACCCCGGAGACGATCGGGGCCGAGTACATCAACCCGGCGGACACGCTGCGCACCCTCATCCGCGAGGGCTCACCGCGTGGGGTGTTCACGATTGCCTGGTGGCTCAACCGGCGTTCGGCCGAGTCCATGCTGGGGTATGCGTTCGCCGGGATCGGGGCACACGTGTTGTTCGGCTTGGCGCGCGAAGAGATGCAAGGGCTGATCGACGTGCGGTACCCGCTGCCCCAAGGCAACCCCCGGATCGTCATGAAGGATGCCCGATCCCGACCCGAAGTGCGCACGGCGATTCCGTTCACCCCGCTGACGTCGTCGGTAGTCGACGAGTTGTTGGGAGCCAACGATGTCTGAGGGGTACTTGCAGGGCGTGATGTCACTGGCCAAGCTTGGCGAGCAGACGCAGCGCGCACTGGTGCAGGCACGCGGGCGAGCCGACCAGCTGGCAGCGAACACAGAGCTTCGGGCCTCCGAGCAGCGCGTCGCGGACTGTCGCGCGGAGGTAGTGGCGGCGTTGACGCGGTCCCGCGAGGCACTGCAGAGCATGGGCCTGAAGGAGTTACCCGCGCGAGCATCTGGCCCCGACCCTGCGGTGCCTACACCTCCTCCGGAAGCTCACGCGGCTACCGAACTGGTCATCGCACTGGCGGGCGAGGCGACCGCGCTGTCGGCGCAGCAGGCCAGTGCGTCCGAGGAGCACCGCCGGCTCACGAAGGCAGCCGTGCGAGCCGACGAGAAGGAGCGGCGCCGGGTACAGGCCGAACGGGAGCGGGCCGAGCGCGAACGTCTTGTCGCCGAGGCAGCGGAAGGCCAGCGACGGGAGCGCGAACGGCTCGCGCGGGAAGCCGCCCGGGAAACGGCGCGGCAGAACAAGCTCGCTGGGCTGCGACGCGACCGCGCAGCCACGGCCAGCAAGTTCTGGTACCCGAAGAAGAAGGACCTTGCTGCGCTCGATGCGTCGATTCGTGCGGTGGAGGCTGAACGTGGCCGTTGATGGTGTAGCTGGCTTTCTGACGAGGATGTGAAGAGTCGTGGGTGACGGGACGTGGCGGGAGGAGTCAAAGGCCGGGGGCGGGTCCGGTGGT
>CAZWZC010000088.1:0-9731 GCA_964638755.1 uncultured Aeromicrobium sp.
CAACATCCGCCCACGAGGTTGACGAATCCAGCATCGGCGAACTCCGCGACAATCGCGGCCGTCTCATCGGGCGCCTCGTCGTACTCGCCAAACGCGTTGGGCAGACCCGCGTTGGGGTAGCAAGAGATGAATGTGTCAGCGACCCGGGAAATCTCGGCAATGTACGGACGCATCTCCTTGGCGCCGAGCGCGCAGTTGAGCCCGACGAGCAACGGCTTGGCGTGGCGTACCGAGTGCCAGAATGCCTCTGTCACCTGGCCTGAGAGCGTACGACCGGATGCGTCGGTGATCGTGCCGGAGATGATGACCGGCCAACGACGTTCGCGCTCCTCAAACAGCGTCTCCAAGGCGAAGATGGCGGCTTTGGCGTTGAGTGTGTCGAAGATCGTCTCGACCATGAGCACGTCCGAACCGCCGTCGACAAGACCATTGGCCTGTTCGAGATAGGCCGTCACCAAGTCGTCGAACGACACGTTGCGGGCGCCGGGGTCATTGACGTCGGGTGAGATTGAGGCAGTCCGGCTGGTCGGACCGATCGCGCCAACCACATAGCGAGGCTTCTTCGGCTTCTTCTCTGTCATCGCGTCGAATTCACGCGTGGCCAGGCGTGCCGACTCGAGGTTGAGCTCATAGGCCAACTCCTCCATGCCGTAGTCACTGAGCGACATGGTGGTGGCGTTGAACGTGTTGGTCTCGATCAGGTCAGCGCCGGCCTCAAGGTATTCACGGTGGATCTCTGCGATGATCTCCGGCTGCGTGATCGACAGCAGGTCGTTGTTGCCCTGCACGTCGCTGGGCCAGTCCTTGAACCGCTCGCCGCGATATCCGGCCTCGTCGGGTCGATCGCGCTGGATCGCCGTACCCATGGCCCCGTCGAGGATGAGGATTCGCTCGGTCATGAGCGCGGTGAGCTTGTCGGTCGCGTCAGGGCGGAGATCGACAGCGGCGGCGGTGAGTGACTCAGACACGAGCAATCCTTGATAGAGAGATCAACAGGAATGCTGGGGACCTCCAGCCGGCGGCGGGCTCGCCTAGGCCTCGGGGGATCCCGAACTATGAGCCCATTGTCTCATTTGTGGAAAGTTTCCGTGGCCTACGGTTGAGGCGTGAACAACTACGCCGCCGTGCTCTGGGACCTCGACGGCACGATCATCGACAGCGAACCGCTCTGGATGGCCGGTGAGCACGAGCTCGCCGAGCGATACGGCAGGACGTGGACGCAGGAGGACGGACTCGCACTGGTCGGCAACTCCTTGATCAAATCGGGGGACTACATCAAGGAACGACTGGCTGCAGACATGTCAGCCGAGGAGATCATCGACTTCCTGGTCCTGCGTCTGGCCGCCTCGCTGCGTGTGGGGATCCCATGGCGTCCGGGAGCCCGCGAGCTCGTCGACGCGCTCGATGCGGAAGGTACACCGCAGGCGCTGGTCACCATGTCGTACGCCCCCATCGCCGCGCCGATCGCTGCGGCCCTGCCGTTTGGTGCCGTTGTGACAGGAGACATCGTGACCCGAGGCAAGCCGCATCCTGAGCCCTACCTGCTTGCTGCCGAGCTGCTGGGCGTCGACGCAGCAGATTGTTTGGCGATCGAGGACTCTGGCACCGGCGCCGCCTCAGCCAACGCCGCCGGGTGCAACGTGCTTGTGGTGCCGCATTTTGTCAATGTGCCGGATGCACCCCGTCGTACGCAGCTGCCGACCCTGGAGCACGTCGGGCCTGAAGCCCTGCGCGCACTGTTTGGCTGAGCCGGCGCTAGGGGACCTGGGCGCCGGGAACGAGCTCGAACTCGGGGAACGGCGGGGGAGTGCCACCCCACTCAGGGCAGATCGACTGGTGGGAGCACCACTGGCAGAGGTTGCTCTTGCGGGCGGGGAAGTCACGAGCGTCGAGCGCCTGCGAGATGGCATCCCACAATGCACTGACCTTGCGCTCGGTCGCCAGCAGCTCAGACTCCACCGGCTCGTAGGTCAGGAACGATCCGTCGGCGAGGTACATCAGCTGCAGCACCGTCGGGATGACACCTCGGGTGCGCCAGATGACGAGCGCGTAGAACTTCATCTGGAACAGCGCCTTGTCCTCAAAAAGCGGGCTCGGAGCTCGGCCAGTTTTATAGTCCACCACTCTGATGCGGCCGTCTGGGGCGATGTCGATCCGGTCGACGATGCCGGCAAGCGTCAACCCGGACTCAAGCTCGTGGCTGATCTTTTCCTCGCGGGTGTGCTCACCGAGGTGGCGCGGGTCCTCCATGCGAAAGTACGTCTCGAGCAGCGTCACCGCTGAGGCGAGCCACGCCGTCTCGTCGGCAGCCTGCTCGGTGGTGAACAGCTCGGCGAGTCGTGGCTCCTCGGCACGAAGCTTGTCCCACTCGGTCGGTAGGAGCCTGACTGCCTCTTCGAGTGTCCGGCTAGCGGCGGGCTCGGCGAGCAGGTCCTCCAGGACTGCGTGGACCAACGTGCCTCGCACCATCACCGCGTCTGCGGGCTCAGGAAGTCGGTCAATGACCCGCAACCGATAGCGCAGCGGACAGTTCTGGAAGTCACCTGCGCGGGACGGCGAGAGCGAGTTGCGCACTGTCGTCACCGCTGGGGTCACGTCGTGGAGCTCAAGCTGTGGTGCGTCCATTCTTGCAGGCTAGACCGCGGCACTGACGGAAATCGGGAACCACGCGGCGAGGCGATAGGTTGGCCGCGTGAGTGAGCGGAGAGAGCGAACCGACAGAGCCATCATGCCGTTGCCTCAATACTCTTGCTTCTTCATTGAGGTGACGGCGTGAGCATGAGCATCCCGCCCGGCACCTGGCGCATCGGTCGCCTTGGTGGAGTAGACCTGCTGATCAAGCCGTCGATCGTGCTGATGGGGGTCGTCCTAGTCGCACTGTTCGCGCCGCGGTTCGATGACCGGTCGCAGAGCAATCCGTACGCACTGGCGGCGGCGTTCGTGATCGCGCTGTACGTGTCCGTGCTCGTGCACGAGCTCGCCCATGTCTTCATCGCTCGACGCTTCGGTATGCGAGTCCAGTCGGTCACGCTGCACCTGCTCGGTGGCGAGACCCTGATCGACGGCGAAAGTCGTACGCCCTGGCAAGAGCTCACGATCTCGATCGCGGGCCCGCTCACCTCGTTGGCAATTGGCCTGGCCGCCCTCTCGATCTCGGGATCAATGGCCGGAACCGTTTCGGACGTGTTGTGGTCGGTCGGATATGTGAACGTCCTCGTTGCGATCTTCAACATGCTCCCGGGCTTGCCACTCGACGGTGGGCGGGTGTTCCGGGCGATCATCTGGCAGGTCACCGGGCGCGAGGAGACAGGCGTACGGATTGCCGCCTGGATTGGGCGAGCCACCGCTGTCGGCGTCGTGGGGTTTGCACTGTTGGGTGGAAGCCGGGGCAGCCAGATCGGCATCAATCTCGCCATTGCACTTCTGGTGGGATGGTTCCTCTGGCAGGGAGCGAGCGATGCCCTGCACCACGCAGGCCGAACCACTCGCATCAATCTGCTGGTGGCTCGCACGCTGGCTGACCGGACCCAGTCGCCGCCGTCCAGCTCACCCCGTCTGGCTGCCGATCTGCGCGGGGCCCCGCTGTTGCAGGCCATGGCCGCGAATCCCGCCGACACGTATGCCCTCACCGAGCCTGATGGATCGGTCTACGGGACACTCACCGCACGTGCCGTCGACGACGCCTACCGGGCGAGCCGATGAGCGCCGGCATGCGCAGCGGACCGTTGGTCGCGGGGGAATGGGTCCGACTGACTGATCCCAAAGGCCGCAAGCACAACCTCCTGCTCGAAGTGGGCGCACAGTTCTCGACCAAGAAGGGTCAGATCAGCCACGACGACGTGATTGGACATCCCGAAGGGATTGTCATCGAATCGTCCATGGGTGCCGCCTACCAGGTGTTCAGACCACTGCTGTTCGAATACGTGGTCTCTATGCCACGAGGCGCCGCGATCATCTATCCCAAGGATGCCGGGCAGATCATCACGATGGCTGACATCTACCCGGGTGCGCGGGTGGTTGAAGCCGGAGCTGGGTCAGGGAGCTTGACGACCTACCTCCTGCGGGCGATCGGCGTCACAGGAACACTCGGGTCGTACGAGGTCCGCGAGGAGTTTGCAGAAAACGTGCGACGCAACGTCGAGCAGGTCGCCGGCATCAACACTCCCGGATGGACCCTCACGGTTGGAGACCTGCGGGAGGCGATCACGGAGACTGAAATTGACCGCTTGATCCTCGACATGGTCGATCCGTGGACTTGCATCCCGCTGGCCTCGGAACGGCTGGTGCCAGGTGGCATCGTCTGCGCGTACGTGGCGACGACGACGCAGCTGTCGCTGTTCGTCGAAAGCATCCGTGAGGACGGCGGCTTCACCGAGCCGCATGCCTGGGAGACGATGCAGCGCGACTGGCACCTCGAAGGCCTATCGGTGCGCCCCGACCACAAGATGATCGGCCACACCGCCTTCCTGGTCACAGCCAGGCGGATGGCACCCGGCCAACGCTCGCTCGAGAAGTCCCGACGCCCGGCCCCTGGCGCCTACGGGCCCGACTACCAGGGCCCGCGCCCCATGGGCTTCGAGGTCGATGCAGAATCCTGACGCAGCGCCGTCACATATGACCGCCACAGATAGCGACACCAGCATGTCGCGAAGATGACACCCATCTGCGTGGAACGTGCGGGTAGGGTCGGCCGTACGAGCAGGAGGTGGCGATGACCGAGAACGAGTCTGGAAAGCGTGGTCAGTCCAGCGAGGCTGAGCAGGAGCTTGGCTACTTGCGCGCGGAGGTTGAGCACCTTCGCCGGCGGCTCGGCACCGAAGGTTCGACCGACTCGCGCCTGCGCGACATCGAAGCCAAGCTCTCAGCCACAAACTCCCAGAACGAACGACTGACGTCGACGCTTCGTGAAGCACGCGACCAGATCGTCACCCTCAAGGAAGAGGTCGACCGGCTGGCTCAGCCGCCGACCGGCTTCGGCACGTTCCTGAAGCGCAACGACGACGAATCTGTTGACGTGTTCACCGGGGGACGAAAACTTCGAGTCAATGTGAGCCCCACGGTCGACAAGGACGAGCTGCGCAAAGGCCAGGAAGTCATCCTGAACGAGGCCATGAACGTTGTCATGGCGCTCGATTTCGAGCAGACCGGTGAAGTCGTCTCGCTCAAGGAGATCCTCGCAGACGGTGAGCGTGCACTCGTGATGGGCAATGCCGACGAGGAGCGCGTCGTACGTCTCGCCGAGCCGCTGCTCGGTCTGAAGATCCGTCCCGGCGACTCGTTGTTGCTAGACGGCCGCTCCGGCTACGTCTACGAGCGCGTGCCCAAGAGCGAGGTCGAGGAGCTCGTCCTCGAAGAGGTCCCTGACATCGACTACGACAGCATCGGCGGGCTCAAGAGTCAGATCGAGTCGATCCGTGACGCAGTGGAAATGCCGTACCTCCACCCCGAGCTGTTCATCGAGCACGAGCTCAAGCCACCCAAGGGTGTGCTGCTGTACGGTCCTCCGGGCTGCGGCAAGACATTGATTGCCAAGGCTGTGGCGGCATCGCTGGCCAAGAAGGTTTCCGAGCGCACTGGCGAAGAGGGGCGCTCGTACTTCCTCAACATCAAGGGCCCCGAGCTGCTCAACAAGTACGTCGGAGAGACCGAACGTCACATCCGTCTGGTCTTCCAGCGTGCACGTGAGAAGGCCAGCGAGGGCACACCGGTCATCGTGTTCTTCGACGAGATGGACTCGTTGTTCCGTACCCGTGGATCAGGCGTGTCGTCCGATGTCGAGAACACGATTGTCCCGCAGCTGCTCAGCGAGATCGACGGTGTCGAAGGCCTTGAGAACGTACTGGTGATCGGTGCGTCCAACCGCGAAGACATGATCGACCCGGCGATCCTGCGACCCGGACGGCTGGACGTGAAGATCAAGATTGAGCGTCCTGACGCGGAGTCGGCGCGCGACATCTTCAGCAAGTACCTCACGCCGAACCTGCCGCTACATGCCGAGGATCTGGCCGAGTGGAGTGGCGATCGAGCCGCGTGCGTCAACGGGATGATCCAACGCACGGTCGAGCGGATGTACACCGAGTCCGAGGACAATCAGTTCCTCGAGGTCACATATGCCAATGGCGACAAGGAAGTCCTCTACTTCAAGGACTTCAACTCCGGTGCCATGATCCAAAACATCGTCGACCGAGCCAAGAAGATGGCGATCAAGGATCTTCTCGACACCGGCCAGAAGGGCCTGCGGGTGCAGCACATGTTGCAGGCGTGCCTGGATGAGTTCAAGGAGAACGAGGACCTGCCCAACACGACCAATCCGGATGACTGGGCGAGGATCTCGGGCAAGAAGGGTGAGCGCATCGTCTTCATCCGCACCCTGATCTCCGGCAAGAGCGGCAACGAGCCTGGCCGGTCGATCGACACGGTCGCAAACACCGGCCAGTACCTCTGATCGGCACAGTCCTCTGATCGGCACAGTCCTCTGATCGGCTCAGCACTCTGAACCTCCAGCTCCGCGTTGCGCGTTATGACAGCGACGACGCAGCTCTGCTCACGGCGGAGGTCCAGCTCGAGTACATCCGTCGTTATGGGGGCGAAGGCGATACAGCACCCGTCGACACCTCGGAGTTCGATGGGCCAGGCGGCGCATTCTTCATGATCTACGTCGATGAGCTGCCAGCCGCGATGGGTGGTTGGCGTCGGCACGGTGACGGTGGAGATGCGGAGATCAAGCGGATGTATGTCCGCCCCTCATATCAGCGACGTGGCCTGGCGCGAGAGCTGTTGGCACACATCGAGATCACGTCGCGGGCTGCCGGTTTCACCCGGCTCATCCTTGAGACCGGGCTCGAACAGCCTGAAGCCGTGGCAATGTATCGCGCCGCGGGATATGAAGACATTCCTGCTTTCGGCTACTACGCCGGCGAACCGTTGAGCGTCCATCTCGGCAAAGTGTTGTAGCTACTCGACCTTGTGGCCGCGGCCCTTGAGGCGGACGTCGTTCTTGTCGGCCTTGTCGGTGTTCGGGACTGAGATGACGGCGCCACCATCGGTGTCGAGGATCGTCGCGGTGATATACGACGCCGCATCCGACGACAGGAAGAGTGCACTGTCGGCCACGTCGTCGACGGTGCCCCAGCGGCGCAGCGGCATCGACTGACCGATGTGATCCTTCATCTCCTGGGTCGGCGAGACCACGTTCTCCATGCCCCATGAGCCTTCGATCGGGCCAGGGGAGATGCCGTTGATCCGGATACCCTCCGGACCCCACTCGAGTGCGAGGACCTTGATCAGCATGTTGACGCCGGCCTTGGCCGCGCAAACGTGCGCCTGGAAGTTGAGCGGTCTTACGGCCTCGGGCGCAGTGATCGCGATCATCGAGGCGCCGCGCTTGTTGAGCACGTCATAGCTGGCGCGGAAGACGTTGAACGTGCCGATCAGGTCGATGTCGACGACAGCCTTGAAGCCATTGGCTGACATGTCAGCCGCGGGGGCATAGAAGTTTCCGGCCTGACCTGCAACGACCAAGTCGATGTTGCCGAGCTCTGTGGCGGTGGCTTTCATGGCGGCATCGATGGCGTCGTAGTCGCGTACGTCCCCGGCATAGCCGCGAACCTCGCCACCGATCTGCTTCAGCTCCTCGACGGCAGCGTCAACCCGCTCGGCGTTCCGGCTCAGCACGGCGACCTTGGCGCCCTGCTCGGCGTAGCGGCGAGCGATCTGGAGATTCATACCTCGGGTGCCACCTGCGACGAAGGCGACCTTACCCTCGAGGATCCCGGTTCCAAACGTGTCAGTCATGGGAAAACTAGAACACGTTTCAGTTTCGGTGTCCACCGACACACCACGATCGGGTCCCGCCGTGTGATGGGGTCTGCCGACCGACCGTAGGGTGATGGCATGAGCGTCAGACGCGTGCAGGGGAGCGAGGTCGAGTACGGCATTGCCGTGCAGGGACAGCCGCACGCCAACCCGATGGTCGCGTCGACGCATGTCGTGAACTCGTACGCCGCTGCTCACGGCCTGACTCGGCGAGCCCGCTGGGACTTCGAGGAGGAGAACCCGCTGCGCGATGCGCGCGGCTTCGACCTCAGCCGCGAGATTGCCGACCCCTCACAGCTGACTGACGAAGACATGGGTCTCGCCAACATCATCTTGACCAACGGGGCTCGCCTCTACGTCGACCACGCGCATCCGGAGTATTCCAGCCCCGAGGTCACCAACCCGATGGACGTCGTCATCTGGGAGAAGGCAGGCGAGAACGTCATGCGCCTCGGCGCCGAGCTGGCGGCGCAAATCCCCAACACGGCGCCGATCGTGCTCTACAAAAACAACATCGACAACAAGGGAGCGTCATACGGTTCGCACGAGAACTACCTCATGCGCCGCGATGTTCCGTTCGAGCACATCGTCGAGCACCTCACGCCGTTCTTCGTGTCGCGCCAGGTGTTCACCGGCGCCGGCCGGGTCGGCCAGAAGCAGGACGGCAGCGTCCACGCCTTCCAGATCAGCCAGCGCGCCGACTACTTCGAGGTTGGGGTTGGCTTGGAGACGACGCTCAAGCGACCGATCATCAACACCCGCGACGAACCGCACGCCGATCCCAAGAAGTATCGCCGCCTGCACGTGATCATCGGTGACGCCAACTGCTCCGAGACCGCGATCTATCTCAAGCACGGGACGACATCGCTGGTGCTCGCGATGATCGAGGCGGGATTCATCACCGGCGGCCTTGCCCTTGCGGCACCGATCCCCGCGCTGCACGAGCTCTCGTATGATCCGACGCTCACCCAAAAGGTCGAGATGGCCGACGGTCGGACCATGACGGCGCTGGAGATCCAGGGCGCCTACCTCGAGCTGGCGATGGCGTTCGTGGCCCGAGAGGGCTCCGACGAGCAGACCGACGACATCCTGGCGCGCTGGGAGAGCGTGCTCACGCGCCTTGCCCGTGATCCGATGGAATGTGTCCGTGAGCTCGACTGGGTCGCCAAGCTGGCGTTGCTTGAGCAGTACCGCGAGCGCGACGGACTCGACTGGGACCACGCCAAGCTGCACCTGATCGACGTGCAATATCACGACATCCGTCTGCACAAGGGGCTCTACCACTCGCTCGTACGCGCGGGGCGGATGGAGCGACTCATTACCGAGGAGCAGATTGCCGCTGCCGTCACCGATCCGCCGCAGGACACCCGTGCGTACTTCCGCGGTATGTGCCTCGCCCGCTTCTCTAAGGACATCGCTGCAGCGTCATGGGACTCGGTGATCTTTGACCTGCCCGGACACGACTCGCTGCAGCGCATCCCCACGATGGAGCCCCTGCGTGGCACGGCCGAGCACGTCGGCGAGCTATTCGAGACAAGCCACACGGCCGCCGAGTTGTTCGCCGCCATCACCCGTCGCTAGACGCCGGATCTCCCCGCAGCGCTTCCGCGGCGATATAGGGTTCGGGTATGTCTGAGCAGCAGCACAAGAACACCCGCAAGCAGACCGAGCCCGAGGTCACGACCGAGGCGACCGAGGTCGACGTCGAGCAGAAGGTCAAGCTCGACGATGACGTCGACTCGATCCTTGACGAGATCGACGACGTGCTAGAGGAGAACGCTGAGGAGTTCGTCCGCAGTTTCGTGCAGAAGGGCGGGCAGTGATGCTCCCAGACGGCAACCGTCTGTCCGGATCGTCATCGTTCGCCGACTACCTCTCCGCCACCGCCCCGGATCTGATGCCAGGAGCTGCTGCGC
>CAZWZC010000089.1:0-9729 GCA_964638755.1 uncultured Aeromicrobium sp.
CGGCCACCCTTGGGGAATCCCCATGGCCGCCCCCGGGGACAACACCCGACCGCCCACGGGGAAACCACCTGGCCACCTACAGGGAAACCCTCATGGCCATTGACACAAAGTCGAGACGCTCTCCCCCGTCGGTGCGGGCGGGTAACGCCAGGCCAACCCCACGCTTCGGGGTAGCCCCTCTGGAGGAGACAGGCTTGAAGGGCCGCAAAGAATCGGATCGACACTTTCGCTCGCGTTGCGACTGCGCTCGATCGGCACTTGATGCTGTCGTTCCCCCGTGAGATCCCGGATCAGATGACCGACGCCGCACGGGTTGCCTGAAAGCCTGGGACGCACCCTTGTCCCTGTAGATCGTCGGGCTCATAACCCGAAGGTCGCAGGTTCAAATCCTGCCCCCGCCACCAACTGAAATCCTTGGAACGAGGCCCTTTTCGACACTTCGAGGAGGGCCTCTTCCATGCCCAGACGACCAGATTTCTACTGTTTTTTCTACTGTGCGGTCTGGGATCCGCAACGCGGCCTCGGTACGCAGCGACACGGGACGGGATCTCGACCCCTCGTGGTGGTGTCGCCGAGCTACCCGTGTCGGCGGCCTGATCGCAGTACCGGCAGCCTTGGGGGTCGATCTTCGGGTTGTGGAGGCGTATGGTCGAAAGTGCAGCGCCAGATTCCCGCCGGACGTCGCGGGATCGCCGGCCTCGTTCGCTGCTCGATGTCCCCATCCGGTTCGATCCGAAGGGGACGCTGATGCGCGGAACCATCCAGAAGAAGGGCAAGAAGTGGTACGCCGTTGTGTACGACGGCGTGAATCCGGCGACGGGCGAGTACCGGCGCCGGTGGGTGCAGGCGGGCACGCGGCGCGGCGATGCAGAGAAGCTGCTCGCGGAGTTGGTGAAGCGCGCCCACCGGGGCGAGACCGTGGTGAGCGAGAAGCTCACGCTCGGGAAGTACCTGACCGAGCGGTGGCTGCCGGTGCAGGAGGCACGGCTTCACGCGCAGGCTGTACCAGCCGTAGTAGGCGACGTAGAGGCCGGCGACACCCAGGAGGACTGCGGCGACGCGTTTCATGTGCGGGGTGACCCGACGCATGTGACGGACCACTGTTTCACGTGCGAGCGAGACGGCGAGAGTGAGGACGGTCAGGATCAAACCCATGCCGCAGGCGTAGGCGACGAAGTGAAGGATGCCGACTCCGATGCTGCCCGTGGTCAGGCTGGTGGTTACGGCCGCGAGGAACAACGGGATGGTGCACGTCAGTGACACGAACGCGTACGAGACTCCGAACAGGAAGACTTCTCGGTGCGCTCGTGATCGAGGGCCCCGGCGAGCCCATGGGTTGGGCATGTTCAGCTCGCGACCGCGGAACAGCCAGATGGAGAGCAGCACCATTGCGGCGCCGAGCGCGATCGACAGCCACGGCAACCGGGACACCAGGCTGCTGGCCGTGAGTTGGATCATGAGGCCGACGACGAGGAACACGGCGACGAAGCCCGCGGTCAATACGGCAACTACGGTAAGAGCACGCAGCACACCGCGGTGCGCCGTGGTGGATTCCTGATCGGAGGCAACGAAGTAGGCCACCCACGCAGGCAACATGGCGAACCCGCACGGGTTGAACACCGCCACCATGCCGAGGCCGAAGACGTAGCCGAGGGCCAGCCCGCTGTTCACCGCCGGGGCCGATCCGTCGCGTCCTGCGTCATGGGGATTCGTAGCGCGGGCACAGTTCTACGGCGTTGCCGGTGACAGCTAGCAACTGCTCTGCTGCCTGGACGACGACGAGCACCTCCGGTGTCGCTATCCGGTAGAACACTTGACGTCCTTCGGGGCGGTCCTCGACCAATCCGCACTCCTTGAGGCATGCCAGGTGTCCGGAGATGTTGCCTTGTGATCCATCGAGGCGTCTTACGAGGTCGACGACGCGCAGCTCACCGGGGACTAGTTCGAGCAGGATGGCAAGACGCGTGCGGTCTGCGAAACCTCGGAACAGTTTCGTGGCGAGCTCAATCTCGGTGGCCTTCTCGGCGGTGGTCATGACCTACCCAATTCATTGGTGTGGACGGATGGATCCGTGTACACCAATGATTCTAGGTCAGGTGTTGAGTATGGTTCGCAACAGCACTTGTGAAGTACGAACTGGATGTGTGTGGTCCCAGCCGTCCGCCATGCCTCGGTCACGGTTCGAGTAGTCGCCAGGTCTGGCGGCGCCAAGACCGCGCCTTTCGGGTTCATCGGCTCGGGCACATGCTCGAGACCACAGTTGACACCTCGGTAGTCGCCGCTATCATCGCTTGGTGCCGATAGATACCGATTCCAAGTGCAGCGAGGTGCTTTGATGGTGGATGTCGCCGGATGTGCAGCTGGTCGCCAAGCTGTTTCGGGGGTTCGCAGGTCCGATACGTCTGGCCATCCGCGTCAGCTCGACGGCGGTGAGTTGCGGGTGACTGATCTGCTGGCGTGTTCGGGTGACGGTCTTTCTCTGTCTCGCGAGACTGGTGGTCCGCGATGAACAGCGCTACCGCCGATCTCGCCGATGTCGATGTGGACGACGGGGTGGAGCATCCCTGGGAGAGCCGCGAGGTGCGCTGGTCGGCGCTCGCTGGGCTGCTGCTCGCCGTGGGGTTCCTCGCCGGTCGCGTTGAGGTCCCGACCGGTGTTGTCACTGGCATCTATGCGGCGTCGACGGTAGCGGGGCTGCGGTTCTTCGCGCTCGAAGCGATCGAAGAGCTGTGGCGCGAACGGCGGATCGGCATCGAGCTGTTGATGACGGTGGGCACCCTTGCTGCGGGCGGCCTGGGTGAGTGGGGCGAGGCCGCGACCCTCGCGTTCTTGTATTCGATCTCCGAAGCGCTCGAGGAGTTCACTGAGGACCGCACTCGCAATGCCATTCGAGCGCTGATGGACCTCGCTCCCAAGCAGGTCACCCGCGTCCGTGACGGTGTTCAGGAAGAGATCGACGTTGGGGACCTCGCAATCGGTGACCAGTTCCTGGTGCGGCCTGGTGAAGGCGTCGGGACCGACGGCACGATCGTCGACGGTTACAGCGCTCTGAACGAGGCGGCGATCACGGGTGAGTCGGTGCCGGTCGAGAAGCAGGTCGGCGACAAGGTGTTCGCGGGAACGTTGAACACCACCGGCGCGGTCGTGGTGGAAGCGACCGCGACGGCCGAGGACAACACGCTGGCCAAGATCGTGCACCTTGTCAGCGAGGCCCAAGAGCAAAAGGGCCGTGGTGAGCAGTTCATGAGCCGGTTCGCGCGCATCTACTCCCCGGCGGTGCTGCTCGTCGGTGTGCTTGTAGCGTTCGGTGGCGGCATGCTGACCGGTGACTGGTCCGAGTGGGTGGGTCGGGCGGCGACGGTGATCGTGGCGGCTGCGCCGTGCGCGCTGGTGATCTCCATTCCGATCAGTTATGTCGCCGCCATCGGCAACGCCAGCCGCAAAGGCATACTCATCAAGGGAGGCATCTACCTGGAGGAACTGGCCCGGCTCACCGCACTGGCCATGGACAAGACCGGCACCATCACTCAAGGTGAGCCTCGCGTGGTCGACGTGGTCCCGGCTGACGGTCACGACGAACGGTCTGTGCTCACTGCCGCCGCAGTGGTCGAACAGCGCTCCGAGCATCCGCTCGCTAGCGCCGTCATGGTCCGCAGCGCCGAGCTCGACTTGTCCATCCCTTCCAGCGAAACGTTCGAAACGCTTGTTGGCGCCGGTGCCCGAGCCTCCAGCAACGGCCGTCTCTACCTCGTCGGCTCCCCGGCCCTGATGGACGATCGTGGGCTCGCACTCGACGGGCTCCGAGGCCAGATCGAGAACCTCGAACGAGCCGGACGGACCGCGATCGTCGCAGCGGTCGATGATCGAGTCGTCGGTGTGGTCGGGATCGCTGATGTGGTGCGCCCTCAAGCCCGTGACGCAATCAGTGAACTGCGCCGTAACGGTGTCGACCACATCGTCATGCTGACCGGAGACAACGCCCGCACCGGTGAAGCCATCGCCTCGGAGGTCGGGATCGACGATGTGCGAGCCCACCTCAAGCCCGAGGACAAGTCCCGGCTTGTCGCCGAGCTCGCTGCTCATGGTCATGTCGGCATGGTCGGCGACGGGGTCAACGACGCACCCGCGCTCGCCGCTGCGTCGGTCGGTATCGCCATGGGTACCGCCGGCAGCGACGTCGCCCTCGAAACCGCCGACGTTGCGCTCATGGCCGACGACCTGTCCAAGCTCACCGAAGCGGTCCGGATCGGGCGACGCACCCGCCGCATAGTCGCCCAGAACATCGCGCTAGGCCTCGTGATCCCGGCAATCCTCGTCCCGGGTGCCCTGATCGGCGTCTTCACCTTGCCCATTGCTGTGCTGGCCCACGAGCTCTCCGAGCTGGCCGTGATCGCCAACGGCCTCCGACTGGCCCGCAGGTGATGAACCCCACCGGATCCGATCTCGGAAGACAGCGTCTGCGCATCGTCGTTGCCGCTGGCGCAGTGGTTGCGATCGACCTGCTCTCGAAAGCCGCGTCCAGTGCCTATCTCACCGCTGAAGGCATCGATCTGCCCGGACCGCTCGACCTACGGCTCGCGTACAACACCGGTATGGCGTTCTCGCTCGGCAACAACGCTCCCACGTGGCTCATCGTCGCCCTCACCGGCGGTGTGGCTGTGGTGATCGCGACGGTCGCGTGGAGGGGCGTGTTCGCCAGCTCCGTAGCAGCCGGCGTCGTCGTCGGCGGGGCGATTGCCAACGTCGCAGACCGCGTCCAGGCGGGCACTGTCGTCGACATGCTCCACACCGGCTGGTGGCCCACCTTCAATCTCGCCGACGTCGCGATTGTCTGCGGTGCCGCTGCCCTCGTGCTGACGACCCTTCGCGCCCCAGCGGAACAGGCCTCGGAATCGTGAGCGAGTCAGAACGAACGGTTCTCTTCATCGACTTGGTCGACTTCACAGTTGCCACGGTCACTCACGGCGACCACACCGCTGCCGATCTGGCGGAGCGGCTCGTCGAGCTCACCACCAGCTCACTCGGGTCTACCGATCAACTCGTCAAGGGACTCGGCGACGCCGTCATGATCGTGTGCCACAAGCCCCACAACGCACTCGCGCTGGCAGGACGAATCTGCGACCGCGCCGATCATGAATCCGCGTTCCCGCTCCTGCGTATGGGCCTGCACCACGGGCCAGTCGTCGAGCGCCACGACGACTGGTTCGGCACCACCGTCAACATCGCAGCTCGCCTGGCTGCCCTTGCCGGGCCAGGTGACGTTCTCACCACAGACACGGTGGTCACGGCCGCTGCCGGAGCCGGCATGAAGGTTGAGCAGCTGGGGGCTCAACGCCTTCGCGGCATCACCGAACCCGTCGAAGTCTTCTCCGTCACTCCCTGCCCAGCCGAGCCCAACCGAGTCATCGACCCAATCTGCCGCATGGCCGTCGAACGCACGCTAGCCGCCGCGACCCGCACCCAAGGCGGGAACGAATACCACTTCTGCTCGGTGACCTGCGTCAACACGTTCGACCGTACTTACGGCGGGCAGGCCACTCACCCCCTGGCCGCCCCCGAGACAGGAGAACCCGATGAGAATGAACAGCATAGAGAAGGCCCTGATGAACAACCCGGTGAGGGCAGCCATCCAGAGAAGGTACGAGGCTCCACTCCTGAAACGTCTCGGTGGGACCGTCGACGGTGAACATGTGCTCGAGATCGGGTGCGGCCAGGGCGTCGGCACGCAGATCATCCTCGAACAGTTCGGCGCCGCCCACGTCACAGCGATCGACCTCGACCCCGCCATGATCGATCGCGCCCGAGAGCGTCTTCGCGATCACGGCGACAAGGTGGCTCTGAGAACCGGCGACGCCGAACACATCGATGCTCCCGACGACTCCTTCGACGCCGTATTCGACTTCGGGATCATCCACCACATCCCCAACTGGCGCGCATCCATCGAAGAAGTGCACCGAGTGATTCGCCCCAGCGGCCGCTTCTACTTCGAAGAGGTCACCAGCCATGCGCTAGCCCGCTGGAGCTACCGCACCTTCCTCGAACACCCAGAGCACGACCGATTCGGAGCATTCGGCTTCGTGCACGAACTCGAAACCCAACACCTGCATGTGGGCGACCGCGCCACCACACGATTCTTCGGCGACTTCGTCATCGGCGTCGCCACAAACCACGACAGCTGAGTCGAGCAGGCCGGACGTGATCGGCTGGGGCGGGAAGGGGCGCACTTCCGGGCGAACGGGTTGGCACCATTGGAGTTCGGATCACGAAGTCGCTCACGGACACGACCCCCGGCGATCAACGCGATCGTTGGAACACCAACGCGTTACCGTGGCCGCTACTGCGTCATCGCTGGGCGGGCCGAGGAGCGCCCCATCGAGCTGTTCGATGACGAGAAGGCCATTCGGCGGCTCGACGACCCTGTTGGAGACGAGCGGCCTGGCTCCCGTCTCCTCCGGTACCACGACCTGCCGATGGTCTTCGCGTATCGCCAAGTCGGCAAAGGAGGCCGGCTGCTAGTGGTCAAAAGGCCATCGCCCTCCACGCCCTGTATGAGGTGGGTGAATCGGAAGTGTGGGCCAATCTACGCCAGCGCCCTCTCCCCACGGCTTCAGGGCTTCGTATCGGGAGTCGGTGCCGGTGGGAGTTCGACTACAAGGCGATCGACACGTTCGCACGATTGAGCGGTGCGTACTCGTTGTTGGTCACTCGCGCACAGCATCGAGCCGAGGTCGGAGCTGACGCTGGGGTAGCTGGCCGTCATCGATTTCAGTTGGCGGCTGGTGAGGTCGGCTTTCATGGCGAGCCCGAGGATGTTGATCAGTTCTGCGTAACCTGGGCCGAGGAGGTGGGCGCCGACGATGCGGTCGGTTGAGCGGTCGATGAGGATCTTTGCCGCGGCGGTGGTTTCGCCGATCCGGTAGTTCGAGTACCAGCCGCTGGTGTCGTTGTAGCGGACGTCAACGTCGATGTCTCTCGCTACGGCTTCGTGTTCGAGGAGGCCGACGCGGGCGAGTTCGGGGATGGTGAACACCGTGGTGGGCACGCCGGTGTAGTCGGGCACGGTCGTCGTGTCGTTGATCATGTTGGACGCGGCGACCTTGCCTTCGAACACCGCTACGGGGGTGAGCGCCAACCCGGGCGTGTCCGCAGAGTCGCCCGCGGCGAACACCGCGGGGTTGGTTGTGCTCTGCAGATGGCCGGCGACGGTGACACCTTTGGTGCTGTGCGCGATGCCGGCGGCGTCGAGATCGAGTCGGGAGAGCTCCGGGACACGGCCTGCGCCGTGAACCACCAGATCGGTCTGGTGAATCTCGTCGTGTCCGGCTTGTTCGACGGTTACGAGGTATCCGCTGTCGGCGGGTTCGATCGAGGTGATGGCGGTTTTGCTCTTCACGGTGATGCCGGTATCGGTGCTGCGTTTGACCAGTTGCGCGACGAGGTCGGGATCGAACCCCTTGAGTGGTCGTTCGCCGCGGTCGATGATCACTGGTGCCGAACCGGCCCGCGCTGCGATGTGCGCGAACTCGAAGGAGATGAAGCCTCCACCCACGAACAGCACACGTCGGGGCCGTTCGGCGAGGTTGAGGAACTCGGTGCTGTCGATGAGATGCTCGGCTCCCGGGAAATCCATCGGCCGTGGTTTCGCCCCGGCAGCGATCAGGAATCGCTGCGACTCGTACGCGGCGCCGTCGACGACGATCCGGTTGGGGTCGGTGAACGCCGCTGTTCCATGGAGTGTTTCCACGCCGCTGGAGCGCAGACCCCGTTCCATGGCCTGGGGAACCGGGTCGGTGAAGCCGTGCTTGTGTGTCATCAGGTCGGTCCAGTTGATGGACAGCCCGTCGTCGTCGATGCCTTTGCCGCGCATCAGTCGGGCGGCATCGATGACCTCCGCGCCGCGGCGCAGGATCTTCTTGGGGTCACATCCACGCAGCGCGCATGTGCCCCCATACGGCAAAGCGTCGACGATCGCTACCCGCCAACCACGCGAGGCGCACTTCTCGGCGGCGGCGACACCAGCCATGCCGGCACCGATCACGATCAGGTCGAAGGTCTCACTCATCTGAACGCCGACCCGCTCTCCCGGGGTGCACACCGATCCCCGCGAGGGTCAGGTGGGTCAGGTGGGTCAGGTGGTCCGGGGTGTTCGAGGATGGCGTGTCGTTGCTCTGCCGGCGGGGTGCGCGACGGTGCCACCAGCGCCAGGACTCGATCGCAACTGCGGTGACGCCGATGGCGACGAGGAACCAGCTTCGCGTCGACGAGCCTGCGATCGCTCCGAGCACACCGAGCGACGCCAGGACCGGTATGCCGCAACAGACTCCGAGCCCAACAGCGAGGAGTCCGGCCAGTGAGGCAGGCGACGAGCGATCAGTCATCAGCGAGTGCTTCTCTGAGCTGATCGAGTGTCGGTGACCCTGCGGGTCCGGCGGGGGTCTGATACACGCGACAGGACAGTCCGACGGCGCCGTCGGGATCGGCGAAGACGTCGACCCCTTCGAGCAGAATGCTGGGTGACCCGCGGAACCCGACCCGTTCGGCCTCTTCAGGGGTGTCGACCAGATGATGCGAGATCCTCAAGTCGGGCGCCTCCTGAGCCAGCACCCTCAAGTGACCCTCCGCGATCTTCCAGTTCGGGCAGTCCTCGAAGTAGAGCAACGTGATATCCATGCGCTCACCGTAAACCTTGATCCACGGATCAAGGTCAAGGTCTACAATGGCGGAATGCTCATCGGAGAACTCGCCGACGCACTCGATGTGCCAACCGAGACAGTTCGGTTCTACGAACGAAGAGGACTCCTACCCGAACCAGCCCGGGCGAAGAACGGCTATCGGATCTACGACGAACAGGCACTCGCCCGACTGCGGTTCATCCGCTCGGCCCAGACCGCAGGGCTGACCTTGGCCGAGATCGGCGGGATCGTCGCGACTCGAGACGAAGGAACCGCTCCGTGCACCCACGTCACCGAACTACTCGAGTCCAAGCTCGAAGGAGTCAAGGTTCGCCGACGTCAACTCGCCGCTCTGGAAACAGAGATCGAGGCACTCATCGAACGCAGCCACCACCTCAACCCTGCCGACTGCACCGACACCGACATCTGCCACATCCTGAACACCGGTAGCTGACAGCCCGCAGTCGTTCGATTGCGCAAAGTGACCAGCGGTCGAGAGCGCGGACAGCGCAAACCCGAAGGTCGATCTGGCCGCCGACCAAAGCACCCGGCGCACCGGCTGGACGATCGTCAGGAGCCCCGCAGTCGCGCCCTGGTCGGAACCCTGGTCTGGCCCGTACTCACCACGGGTTCTTCTACTGTTCCTTCTACTGTGCGACGCGGTACGGGGGTTCACGCGACGACACGGCCGAGGTACAGTGAGGGCTCAGATCCCAACGTGGGGGCACGATCCGGGACTGGTTGGTACGGGCTGGAAGGGCGATCTGAGGGCTCATAACCCGAAGGTCGCAGGTTCAAATTCTGCCCCTGCCACCAAGAGGACGCGCGCCCGGGGGCTGGGTTTGGCTGTGCGAGCCGGACGCCTTCATGAATGATCACGATCACGCCTTGGTCGCCTGGGGCATTGATCCTGCCCGGATCGGCTTCCATGGCGTTCATTCCATCTGTACGGTCGGAATTCTCAGCGGAAGGAACGCCATGGAGACGACCTCGTTCACCGGTATCAGCCACCTCGACCTGTCGGTATCCGACGTCGATGCCAGTGCCACGTGGTACG
>CAZWZC010000090.1:0-6120 GCA_964638755.1 uncultured Aeromicrobium sp.
GCCTGAGGCGTTCAGCCGAGGTTGACGAAGCTTGTCGTGAACGATGAGCCATCCGCGGCGCCGACCATGGCGATGACCTCGTCCGCGACGGAGACAGCGAGCTGCTCAACTGGCGGGATGTCAGCGACGGACGCGCCAGCGACCGGCGAGTGCCAGATCAGAGACACATCGTGGTGGCGTCCACATTCCTCACACAGGTCGTGGAGTCTCTTTGAAGCGTACTCATCTGCCGGCTTCTCGCAGACTGCGATGACGTGCGCCTTGGGTCGATCCCGTCCTGCGAGACCCTCGAGCGCGCGTTGGCCCGACGCGGTGTCGAGCCGACAGATGGCGTTCTCGGCGGAGGTCAGCCACCCGGTCTCCACGCTCACGGCGTGGGTTCGGCAGCCGCGACGCCCCAGCTCTTCGCTGAGCGCGTGGTCGATGCTGCCGTTGTCCCCGAACAACGTGATGGTCACGGACTCTGCGCCGGTGATGGGAGTGAGGAACGGCTTTGGGCTGTCGGTCATCCGACGTCCTTTCCGGTGGCCACCAGCTTGCGGTGAACAGCCAGTCAGGGCCGACGTACCCACACAGTTGACCACCAAACAGGCGACTCTAGGCTTCCCGGGAAAGTTGTGGTTTCCTAGTCCCGCACAGATCGAGCGAGGGGTGAGCAATGGACACTTCGTTTTTTTCAGAGATGGCGCTGGAGCTGCATGACGAGCCCACGGCCGAACGGACGATCGAACGCATCGCTGAGTTCGCCAAGGCAGCCACCAGCTGTGACGACGCTGGCATCATGCTGGTTCGAGGTCGCAACCAGATCGAGACCGCGGCGGCGACGTCCAGCCGGGTCGGTGAGTCGCACAACCTTCAGATCATCTTCGACGAAGGCCCGTGTCTGGATGCGATCGAGGGCGGGCCGCTCTATCTGTCTGGCGACGTCAAAGCTGATCTACGCTGGCCGGCGTGGGGACCGGCTGTTTCCGAGCTCGGCATGCACAGCGTCCTGAGCATCAGGCTCGAGACGAAGGCGCGCCGCTACGGATCGCTCAACCTGTATTCGGAGCGGCTCGACGCATTTGATGACGACGACATTGCGGTCGGCTCCATCTTCGTGACCCACGCCTCGGTGGCCTTGGCGGCCGCGCACAACGAAGAGGGACTCCAGGTTGCTATCGATGCTCGCAAGCTGATCGGTCAAGCGCAGGGCATCCTCATGGAGCGTTACGACCTCGACGCGAATCGCGCGTTCGACTTCCTGCGTCGTCAGTCGCAGCACCACAACATCAAGCTGCGTGACGTTGCGACCTGGGTCGTCGAGCACCGCACGTCTCCCGAGGTTGATCTCTCGGCCTCGCCAGCCGCCACGGAGTCAGCCGCAAGCTAGGCGCCCTTGGCCGCCTTCTTGGTGGCGGATGTCTTCTTGGCAGGTTTGGCAGCCGCCTTCTTGGTGGCCTTCTTGCGCTCGACGCTGCGCTTTAGTGCCTCCATCAGGTCGACGACCTCGCCGCCGTCCTCGTCCTCGGGCTTCTCGCCGAAGGTTGCCTCGGTGTCGATCGAGTCACCCTTCTCCAGCTTGGCCTCGACCAGGGTACGCAGCTGTTCCTGGTAGTCATCCTTGAAGTCAGAGCTCTTGAAGTCAGACGCCAGGGAGTCGACGAGCTGGGCAGCCATGTCGCGCTCCTTGGCGCTGATGCGCACGGACTCCTCGAGGATCGGGAAGTCTGCCTCGCGGACCTCATCGTCCCACAGCATCGTCTGCAGGATCAGCACACCATCGCGTACGCGCAGCGCCGCCAACCGGGTCTTCTGCCGGAGGGCGAACGTGACTATCGCCGTACGGTCAGAGTCCTCGAGCGCTTTGCGAAGCAGCGTGTAGGGCTTGAGCGCCTTGTCCTCGGGCTCGAGGAAGTAGCTGCGGTCGTAGCGGATGGGGTCGATCTGGTCGTCGGGGACGAACTCGAGGACCTCGATCTCGCGGGTGTACTCCGCCGGGAGCGACTTGAAGTCCTCATCGGTCAGCACGACGGTCCGAGAACCGTCGTCGTAGGCCTTGTCGATGTCTTCGTACGCGACTACCTTCTCGCACACCTCGCAGCGTCGCTGATAGCGGATGCGCCCGCCGTCCTTGTTGTGCACCTGGTGTAGGGAGACGTCGTGGCTCTCAGTCGCGCTGTAGAGCTTGATGGGCACGTTGACCAGCCCGAAGCTGATGGCGCCCTTCCAAATCGATCGCATGGGTCAAGTGAACCGCGAGCGGCGTACGAGCGCCAGTGGCGGTAGCCCACAATGGGTGCATGAGCTCTCGGCCTGATCACGTTGTCATCGTCGGCGCAGGCATGGTGGGGCTCTCGACGGCGTGGTTCCTGCAGCGCGAGGATGTACGCGTCACCGTGATCGATCGCGGCGGCGTTGCAGCCGGTTCGTCATGGGGCAACGCCGGTTGGCTGGCGCCGGCCCTGACCCTGCCACTGGCAGACCCGGCGATCCTCGCCGGTGGGATCAAGGCAACGCTGAGTCCGTCGTCACCGGTCTATGTCCCGATGACTGCGAATCCTCGACTGCTCAAGTTCCTCGCCGACTTCACCCGGCACTGCACGTCGTCGAAATGGCGGTCGGCGATGACGGTGTTCAACCAGGCCAATGCCTTGGCGTTGGACGCGTTCGACGAGATCGAGGGGCTGAATGAGCCGACCAAGAAGGCTGAGCCGTTCCTCGCCGCCTTCACCTCAGAATCGGACCGGCAGAAGCTGATCGACGAGTTCGAGCACGTCGACGAGCTCGGGGGTCACACCGCATACACGCTGCTGGAGGGCGAAGAGATCCACGAGCTTGAACCGTCGCTCGGCGAGGCGGTGACCTGTGGCGTGAGACTCGCCGATCAGCGATTCATCAACCCGGGTCGCTTCGTCCACGCCCTCGCTGATGCCGTCAGGGAACGCGGCGGTGAGATCGTCGATGGCAACGTGCGAGATATTCGCGAGACCTCTTCCGGTGTCGAGCTCGTGATCAAGGACGGCGCACCGATGCAGGCTGATGCAGCCGTGGTGGCAACGGGCACGTGGCTCGGATCGTTGGCTCGTGACCTCGGCGTCTCCACCATTGTCCAGGCCGGTCGCGGCTACAGCTTCACGGTGCAGCCCGAACACATGCCGCTCGCTCCGATCTACTTCCCCACACAGCGAGTGGCCTGCACGCCACTCGGTGACGGATTCCGGATCGCCGGGATGATGGAGTTCCGCAAGCCGGACGCGCCGCTTGATCCGCGACGCATCAAGGCGATCGTCGACGCAGCGCGGCCCATGCTGACGGGTGTCGACTGGGAGGCTCGCACTGACGACTGGGTCGGCGCACGCCCGTGCACCGCCGACGGTTTGCCGCTGGTCGGCCGTACGAAGTCGGCCCGCGTGTTCGTCTCCGGCGGCCACGGCATGTGGGGCATCGCGCTGGGCCCCCTGAGCGGCAAGCTGCTCGCCGCGCAGATCGCGCGCGGCGAGACCGCCGGTCTGCTGTCCAGCTTTGACCCGCTCCGCTGAGCTGTCCAAAGGCTAGTCTCGGCTCATGATTCGACTTTGGCATGGAGTCATCGCAGCGCTCGCGGCCTTCGCCTTGGTCGGTCAGACCATCCTCTCGGCCGACGGTGGTCGCAGCATGGTCAACCTGTTCAGCTACTTCACGATTCAGTCCAACATCTTGATGTTGATCACTTCGGCCCTGATCGCGTTGCGGCCAGACCGTGGCGGCACCGCCTTTGGCATCTTGCGTCTGGCCGGTCTGGTCGGCATCACGGTGACCGGCGTCGTCTACTCAATCCTGCTGGCCGGCAACGCCAACTTCGAAGGCATCGAGTGGTGGTACGACAAGATCTTCCACTACATCGTCCCGGCGATGTCGGTGCTCGGCTTCCTGCTGTTCAAGCCGCGCACACGAATGGACAAGCGCTCGCTGTGGTTCATTGTGTGGCCAGTTGTCTGGCTCGCATACACGTTGATCCGCGCGGAGGTCGCCAATCCGGTCTACGTCCTCACCAAGACCAAGACAGGTCCGGTTCCTTATGATTTCCTCGACATCGCCGACCACGGAGCCGGGTTCGTGACGATCGCGTGCTTGGTGGTGACGGCAATCGCGGTAGGCCTCGCGCAGTTCTACATCAAGCTCAGTCAGCGCGAGGCTGAGGCGGCAACGGTCTGACCCAGCAGGCCTTTGCGATCGGCGAGGACCTCGAACACGTACGTGAAGAACGGCGGGATGCTGGCCGCCAGCGCGAGCAACGTCGTCTTGTTGCTCCAGTCGAATGATCGTCGAGCACGGAGGGTCATGGCCACGTACGAGATGAAGACGACGCCGTGGATCGGGCCCATGATCGGCACCCCTCCCTGGGCGCCCGCGTGGGGATCGGCGGCCACGATCCACTTGAAATACATCGCAATGAGCAACCCTGCCCAGGAGATGGCTTCGGCGATGGCGACAGTCCGGAATGCGGTGCGAGTGTTCACGGCGGCCACGGTACCCGCGTAACGCGAACGCAATGTGAGCCGGGGACAATCAATGCATGCCGTTCCTGTTGCGGGTCGAGCTGCCCGACGTGCCTGGTTCGCTGGGCGCACTCGCGACGGCACTCGGTGGTGCAGGGGCCGACATCGAGGCAATCGAGATCGTCGAGCGCCAGCCGGGTGGTCGTGTTGTCGATGATGTCCTCCTCGAGATTCCGCCAAGGTCGATGCCGGATGCGCTGATCACTGCTTGCCACACGCTCGAGGGCGTACGGGTGCACTGGATCTCGCGTTACAACGCCGGAGCCAACCTCAGCTTGGATCTTGAGTCCATCGAGACGTTCACCGCAGATCCCGAGCATGCGATCGTCGAGCTGGTGAAGGTCATCCCGGTGACGTTCCGTACTGACTGGGCGATGGCCTTGCATCGGGTTGACGGGCAGGTCGCCGTGTTGTCGGAGTCTCCGACAGCGCCGGAGCTGGTGCCTGACGCTCAGTCCTGGCTGGCGATCCGTTCTGCCAAGGCGCTACCGGAGGTCGCTGAGTGGGACTCCACCATCTTGGCAGCCTGCCCCGCCAAGGATCGTAAGGATCAGCGATTCATCGTGGTGGTCGGTCGCCACGGCGGACCCGAGTTTCTCGCGTCCGAGGTCGCCCGCCTCGGCCACATGGTGTCCTTGGCTGCGTCGGTCCAAGTCGTCTGACGGTTTACCACGGGGCCTAAGCAAAAGTCCTCCTCCCGGGGGAAGTTTGCCTCGGGAGGACGACGTTTGCGTAGGGACCGTGGTAAACCGCTGCTACTCAGCGGACTTCGTCACGGGGGTGTGGGCGTGGTGGAAGCGGCCGAGTGCGTCGACCTCTTTCTCCATCTGCGGCACGGTGCCGTTGGCGAGGCGACGAATATATGGCCAGACCAGCGGCGAGTTCTGCAGCGGCTTGATCCAGTTGGAGACGAGCACGGTCTTCTTCACGTACACCCGGCCCTTGCGCTTGGCGAAGCCCCTGAGAATCAGGTCGATGCAGACGTCGATGCTCGTCGTGGCATTCGCGGGCCACGGCAGCTTTTTGCGTAGGGCCTTGAACGACGGCAGGTCGGCCTCGGCCACGCGAACGATGTCGGTGTCGACCCACGACGGGTGACAGATGCCGACGCCGATGCCGAGGTGTGCGACCTCCTGCTTGTATGCGATCGCGAGCATCTCGGCGCCGGCCTTGCTGGCGTTGTACGACGCCAGCCCCGCCAGAGCCGCGAACGATGCCTGCGAGGCGACTACGAGGGCGTACCCCTTGCTCTGCTCGAGGTATGGCGTTGCGTACTTGAGCGTGCGGAACACGCCGTTGATGTTGATGTCGACAACCCGCTCGAAGGCACTGTCGTCGATCTGGCGCACCGTGCCGTACGACGCGATGCCGGCGTTGGCGAGCACGAAGTCGATCCGGCCGAAGTGCTTGGCCGCTGCATCGACCGCCGACTGCACCGCCTGACCGTCGCGTACGTCCGCCTCCCACCACGCGGTCGAGTCGCCGAGCTCGGCCGAGAGCTCGGCGAGAAGATCAGGCTCGAGGCCTACAAGGGCAACCTTGCCGCCCTTGGCGACGAAGCCCCGAGCGACGCCGGCGCCGATGCCACGTGCTGCGCCGG
>CAZWZC010000090.1:6130-9257 GCA_964638755.1 uncultured Aeromicrobium sp.
GAATGTCTGGGTCAGCCCGTCAACATACCGGCGGTATCTGAAATTGGGTGCATAAATGAGACGCGCATCTCATGGGGTGGTCGACCTGTCCGACGACCGATAGGTTCAGCCGAGTGAGTGTCGTGGGAGTGGTCGCCGAATCGATCGCAGGTGAGACCCGGGTCGCTGCGACCCCCGAGACTGTCGGCAAGCTGATCGGGCTCGGCTATGACGTGGTTGTCGAGTCCGGCGCAGGGGAGGCCGCAAGCTTCACCGATGAGGCGTATGTCGACGCCGGCGCGACGATCGGCGGTGCCTGGGGCAGCGCGATCGTGTTCAAGGTCAACGCCCCCACCAGCGATGAGATCAACAAGCTCGTTGATGGCGCCACTCTCGTCAGCCTGATCAGCCCGGCCCTCAAGCCTGAGCTGGTCGATGAGTTGGCCACCAAGCCGATCACCGTGCTGGCGATGGATGCCGTGCCGCGCATCTCCCGGGCGCAGTCCTTGGATGTGCTCAGCTCGATGGCCAACATCGCTGGCTACCGCGCAGTCATCGAGGCCGCCAACGTCTTCGGCCGGTTCTTCACCGGTCAGATCACCGCAGCCGGCAAGGTGCCGCCAGCCAAGGTGCTGGTGGCTGGGGTTGGCGTCGCGGGACTCGCGGCGATCGGCACAGCCTCGAGCCTGGGCGCGATCGTACGAGCAACCGATCCGCGTGCTGAGGTCGCCGACCAGGTGGCGTCGATCGGCGGCGAATACATCCCCGTCGACGTCGAGACCGAGCAGAGCACCGACGGCTACGCCAAAGCCACCAGCGAGGCGTACGACAAGCGCGCTGCCGAGATCTATTCAGAGCAGGCCGCCGACGTCGACATCATCATCACGACGGCGTTGATACCTGGCCGTCCTGCACCGTGTCTGCTGACTGCTGCCGATGTGGCGAGCATGAAACCCGGCAGCGTCATCGTCGACATGGCGGCGACACAGGGCGGCAATGTCGAGGGGACCAAGCCGGGCGAGGTTGTGGTGACCGACAACGGTGTGACGATCATCGGCTACACAGACTTGGCCGGCAGGCTCCCGACGCAGGCGTCGCAGCTGTATGGGACCAACCTTGTCAACCTGATGAAGCTGCTCACGCCGGAGAAGGACGGACAGCTCGTCCTCGATTTTGACGATGTCGTGCAGCGCGGGATCACCGTCGTACGCGATGGCGAAAAGACCTGGCCGCCACCGGAGATCAAGGTCTCGGCAGCACCGACCGCTCCGGTCAAGGAGAAGGCTGAGCCCGCGCCGGCAAAGGTACCGATGTCGCCTGCCCGCAAGCTTGGGCTGGCCGGCGTCGGCATCGTCACGTTGTTCCTCGTCAACGCATTCGCGCCCGATCCGCTGCCGCAGCATTTCACGGTGCTCGTGCTGGCGATCGTGATCGGCTACTACGTCATCGGCAAGGTCCATCACGCGCTGCACACTCCGCTGATGTCGGTGACCAATGCGATCTCCGGGATCATCGTGGTCGGCGCCATGCTCCAGATCGCGCAGGATGACACGACGATCCGGGTGCTCTCGTTCGCCGCGATCCTGGTCGCCTCCATCAACGTCTTCGGTGGATTCGCCGTGACCCGTCGCATGCTCAGCATGTTCTCAAAGGGCTGAGTCTGATGGATTCACAGAGCATCGCCACAGCTGCCTACATCGTCGCGGCACTGCTGTTCATCTTCAGCCTCGCCGGGCTGTCCAAGCACGAGACCTCCCGGCAGGGCGTTGTCTACGGCATCGCGGGTATGACGATCGCGCTCGCCGCGACGTTCGGCCTGGTCGCCGACATCGGCGACGGCACCACGATCGCGCTGCTTCTCATCGCCATGGCGATCGGAGGTGCGATCGGTCTGTGGCGGGCCCGCGTCGTCGAGATGACCGGAATGCCCGAGCTGATCGCGCTGCTGCACTCGTTCGTCGGACTCGCCGCTGTGCTGGTGGGATGGAACGGCTACCTGGAGGACAACCACCTCAGGGGATCGTTGGAAGACATCCACAACGCCGAGGTGTTCGTCGGTGTGTTCATCGGCGCAGTGACGCTCACCGGCTCGATCGTCGCGTTCCTCAAGCTGTCGGCGCGCATCTCGTCGGCACCGCTGATGCTGCCGGGCAAGAATCTCATCAACCTCGGCGCGCTGGTCGCGTTCTTCGGGCTGACGATCGGGTTCGTCATCACCCCCAACCTCGGACTGCTGATTGCCGTCACGGTGGTCGCGCTGCTGCTCGGCTGGCACCTCGTCGCCTCGATCGGTGGCGGCGACATGCCCGTGGTCGTCTCGATGCTCAACTCATACTCGGGCTGGGCAGCGGCAGCATCGGGTTTCCTGCTCGACAACGATGCGCTGATCGTGACGGGTGCGCTGGTCGGCTCGTCGGGTGCGTACCTCTCCTACATCATGTGCAAGGCGATGAACCGCTCGTTCATCTCCGTCATCGCTGGCGGCTTCGGCATCGTCGCGTCCCCCGATGACGACGTGGACCACGGCGAGCACCGCGAGATCAGCGCCGAGGACACCGCCGAGCTGCTCAAGAACGCCAGCTCGGTCATCATCACGCCGGGCTACGGCATGGCGGTCGCGCAGGCCCAATATCCGGTCGCCGACCTCGTACGCAAGCTGCGCGCACTCGACATTGACGTCAGATTTGGCATCCACCCCGTCGCCGGGCGCCTGCCGGGTCACATGAACGTGCTCCTCGCCGAGGCGAAGGTCCCGTACGACATCGTCCTCGAGATGGACGAGATCAACGACGACTTCGCGTCGACGTCCGTCGTGCTGGTCATCGGTGCCAACGACACGGTCAACCCCGCCGCCGCGGAGGACCCCAGCAGCCCGATCGCGGGCATGCCGGTTCTCCACGTGTGGGAGTCCACCGACGTCGTGGTGTTCAAGCGATCGATGGCGACGGGCTATGCCGGCGTGCAGAACCCGCTGTTCTTCCGTGACAACAGCCAGATGCTGTTCGGTGACGCCAAGGACAAGGTCGAGGAGATCATCCGCTCGCTTTGAGTCGTGACGCGAAGGCACGTGCGATCGTTGGTCACCACGTACCTCAGACAACTCAGTCGGCCCCGAGCCATTGGAGAACCGTTGTGGACAAGCCCGAGT
>CAZWZC010000091.1:0-9116 GCA_964638755.1 uncultured Aeromicrobium sp.
CGAGCTGGGTTTAGAACGTCGTGAGACAGTTCGGTCCCTATCCGCCGCGCGCGTAGGAAACTTGAGAAAATCTGTCCCTAGTACGAGAGGACCGGGATGGACGAACCTCTGGTGTGCCAGTTGTTCTGCCAAGAGCACTGCTGGTTAGCTACGTTCGGAAGCGATAACCGCTGAAAGCATCTAAGCGGGAAGCGCGTTTCAAGATGAGGTTTCCCACTGGTTTACCAGGTAAGGCCCCCAGCAGACCACTGGGTTGATAGGCCGGAGGTGGAAGTGCAGCAATGCATGGAGCCGACCGGTACTAATAGGCCGAGGGCTTGTTTCTTACAAAGATCTACCGCGTCCACTGTGAGGTTCCCGAGATACGATCGGGAGCCTGTTCGCGGCCTGACGGCCGCTCCCAGGTACCGCACAACGTCTCACGTTGTGTGGTGGTTGGGTCAAACAGACTTATTGATATCTCAATAGAGTTTCGGCGGCCATAGCGAATGGGAAACACCCGGTAACATTCCGAACCCGGAAGTTAAGCCATTCAGCGCCGATGGTACTGCACGGGTGACTGTGTGGGAGAGTAGGACGCCGCCGGACAATCATTAGCGCAAGGCCGCTCCTTCGGGAGCGGCCTTGCTGCATTTTTCGAGCTTTTTGATGAAAGGATCGACTCATGGCAGAGTCGAGAAATCCACGCCGAGACGGCGGACGGGCTCCGGGTGGGCCAGCTGGTCGCGGGGGACCGCGAGGTGGTAAACCTGCAGGTCAGGGGCGAGATCGACGAGGTGCGGGTGATCCTGCGCGTCGGGACGGCAAACCACCGGCTCCGCGCCGCGATGGCAAGCCTCAGACACCTCGACGCGACGGGAAGCCCTACGAGGCACGCCGTGATCGGCGCCAGGAAGAGGGCGATCGCACCGCTGCTCAGAAGATCTACGACGGCCCTCCGATCCCAGACGACGTCAGCGCCAAGGACCTCGACAAGTACGCGCGGCAGGCGCTGCAGACGCTCCCCGAGAAGCTGGCTGAGAAGGTTGCACGCCACCTCGTGATGGCTGGCCTGCTGATCCACGAGAACCCGGAACAAGCGCACCTGCACGCCCTCGCCGCTCGAGCGCGGGCGACGCGTACAGGCTTGGTTCGTGAGGCGTGTGGCGAGACGGCGTACGCAAGCGGCAAGTTCGCCGAGGCTTTGTCGGAGTTCCGCGCTGCCAAGCGCATGAACGGCAGCCATCTGTACGCACCGATGATGGCCGACTGCGAGCGCGCATTGAAGCGCCCGGACAAGGCGATCGCCTACGACACCCCCGCCGTCCGCGCGCACCTCGATGACGCCGGCCAGATTGAGTTGTCGATCGTGGTTGCTGGTGCACGGCGAGACCAAGGTCAGTACGACGCGGCCGTTCGGCTCCTCGAGACCGAGCCGTTGCACACCAAGGGCCGCGGCGAGTGGGTCCCTCGACTGCGTTACGCGTACGCCGACGCCCTGCTGGATGCAGGCCGGCGCGAAGAGGCGATCGAGTGGTTCCACCGCACTGTCGCTGTCGATGGCAACGAGTTGACTGATGCCAACGAACGGTTGGCAGAACTCGGCGAATAGTCCACAGCGAAAGCAACCGGGAGGCCCCTCCACAGCCTCGCAGTTGCGTGCTGTCTGTCGCTCGCGGTGAGGCGCAGTGTCCTTTCATGACACATACACACAACTTGGTCACTCTGGCGGGCAGAGTGTCGGCCAGTCCAGAGGCACACATCCTTCCCAGCGGCGACGAAGTCATCTCGTTTCGTCTCATCGTTCCGCGGAGTCCCGCCGCACGCCGGCGTTCGAAGCAGCCAGTCGACACGATCGACTGCGCAGTGTGGACGGCCGCATTGCGCAGAAGAGTCCGCCGGCTCGAACCCGGGACACAAGTCGTCGTCACGGGTGAGCTTCGCCGACGATTCTCCCGAGGTGCTGCCGGACCGATCAGTCGGGTGACGGTGGAGCTCGACTCCTGCCAGCGGGCTGAGCTGTCCGAGGCGGCGGTAGCCTCGTCGTCATGACCCTGGGTTCGAGCGACCGACCGTTGAGTCAGGTCTACGATCTCGCAATGCTCGACCTCGACGGGGTTGTCTATGTGGGTCGCGACGCCGTGCCGGGTGCGGTCAAATCGTTGGGCGAGGCACGCATTGCAGGTATGCGATTGGCCTACATCACCAACAACGCATCCCGCACCGCGGCCGACGTTGCATCACACCTGCGCGACCTCAAGATTGGCGAGGTGACAGATGACGACGTCGTGACCTCGGCCCAGGCCGTGGCACATCTTGTCGCGAAGGCGGTCCCCGCGGGCTCACCGGTGCTGCTTGTCGGAGGTGACGGCCTGCGCCAGCCGCTGGAGGAGCGCGGACTGCAGTGCGTGTCGAGCCTGGACGAGAGTCCAGTGGCAGTGGTCCAAGGATTTCACCCAGACATCAGGTGGACGCAGCTCGCCGAGGCGTCATATGCGATCGAATCGGGCCTGCCGTGGTTCGTCAGCAACACCGATATGACAATCCCGACAGCTCGCGGAGTTGCGCCGGGCAACGGTTCCCTGGTGCAAGCGGTCGCCAACGCCACTGGAGCGACGCCAACCGTGGCCGGGAAGCCGGAGGCCGCGCTGTTCCGCGAGACCCTTGATCGGTTCGGAGCCGATCGTCCGCTCATGGTGGGTGATCGTCTTGACACCGACATCGACGGTGCAATCGGCGTCGGAATCGATACCCTTGCGGTTCTGACCGGGGTCAATGACCTGCAAGATGTCATGGACACGGCGGTCGGGCATCGTCCGTCGTTCGTCTCGTATGATCTGACCAGCCTCAACGAGGTGCACAAACCGGTTGAATTCGATGGCGCGACGGCGCGAAGCGGCGGTGCAACTGCGACGATCGTCGACGGGGCGCTTCGGGTCGATTCCGATCTGCGCAGCACCTCGAGTATCCGAGCAACAGTTGGACTCGCCTGGCTACTTGCCGACCGCTCCGGCAAACGAGTCAAGCTCGATGGGACAATGACGACATGACTGAGATGCCCTCCGAAGATGCGCAGACTCCCGACGTCGCGCCGACAGGCGACGCTCGTATCGATGAGGCACTTACGCGTCTGGAGTCACTCGACGAGCTCGACATCAATGACCATCCTGCCCAGTTCGATGCCATTCATCAGGCACTGCGGGAATCGCTGGCCAGCGCGGGTCGTGACGGGGACATACCGGAGCACCCATGAGTCGTAGGCTTCGACTCGACGCCGAGCTGGTGCGTCGAGGTCTTGCGAAGTCGCGCGATCATGCCGCATCGCTGATTGGCGACGGGTTCGTCTCAGTGGCCGGTTCGGTCGCCACCAAGGCAGCAACAGGTGTGACAACGGATCAGGCGATCGTCGTGCGAACGAGCTCAGAGCCGACGTATGCGTCGAGGGGCGCGCAGAAGCTGCTCGGTGCGCTCTCGGTGTTCGAACCACTCGGCCTTGCGGTTGCGGGTCGTCGTGCTCTTGACGCCGGCGCCTCCACTGGCGGTTTCACCGACGTCCTGCTCCGCAAGGGCGCTCGTGAGGTGTGCGCCGTCGACGTCGGATATGGGCAGCTCGTCTGGGCGCTGCAGTCCGATGAGCGCGTACACGTGTTCGATCGCACCAACATTCGCAACATCGTGGCCGACGACATTGGGGGACAGGTCAGTCTGATCGTCTCCGATCTGTCGTTCATCTCCCTTACGGTGGTCATGCCAGCATTGACCCGGGTTTGCGAGGACGGAGGCGACATCGTGCTGATGATCAAACCGCAGTTCGAAGTCGGCAGGAGCAACCTCGGCAAGAACGGTGTCGTACGCGATCCGGTGCTTCACGCCGATGCCGTACACCGCGTGTGCCTGTCGGCAGCCGGGCTCGGCTGGGGTACGCGCGCGTTGGCGCCGAGCCCGTTGCCGGGACCTGCCGGGAACGTCGAATACTTCTGCTGGTTGCGTACTGACGCAGCGCCCCCGACGCTCGACGCGGCCCACGATGTGGTCGCCGCAGGTCCGCTCGACACGTCAAGGCCCCCGTCGTGAGGACGATCCTGCTGGCGGTGCACGCCGCACGTGACGAGGCGACCAAGATAGCTGCCACATTTGCCGCGGACCTGCGGGCCGAGGGCATGGATGTGTGCGTCCTCGACTCGGAGGCCGAGCAGCTGCGCGCTGCAGGGCTCGACACGAAGAATGTCGTTCCAGCTGGTCCTGGCGCTGCGGAGGGCTGCGAGCTCGCAGTGGTTTTCGGCGGAGACGGGACGATTCTTCGCGCCGCAGAACTGTGCCGCGGCACCACTACTCCGGTGCTTGGGGTCAACCTCGGACACGTCGGGTTTCTCGCCGAGGCCGACGTCGAGGACATTCACGACGTCGTGCGCGGCGTGGTCGATCGCACCTACACCGTTGAGGAGAGATTGACGGTCGATGTGTCAGTCATGGTCGGCGGGGCAGTGGTCGCGTCCAACTGGGCACTCAATGAGGCCTCAGTCGAGAAGGCTGCGCGCGAGCGCATGCTCGAGATCGTCGTTGAGATAGACGGCAGACCTGTCTCGCGATGGGGCTGTGACGGCGTCGTGTGCGCGACTCCGACGGGTTCGACCGCTTACAACTTCAGCGCGGGAGGGCCGATCGTCTGGCCCGAGGTCTCTGCGCTGCTCATGGTCCCGATCAGCGCGCATGCACTGTTTGCCCGCCCATTGGTGGTGTCGCCAGACTCAACCTTGGCCATCGAGATCGTCGGCGAACAGTCCACTGGTGTCCTGTGGTGTGACGGTCGTCGCGCTGCTGATCTGCCCTTCGGTGCTCGCGTCGAGGTTCGCAAAGGTGCCACACCCGTAAGTCTGGCCCGTTTGCACACCGCATCGTTCGCTGACCGCCTCGTGCGCAAGTTCGACCTGCCGGTCAACGGCTGGCGGGGCGCGGCCGAGCGGCGACAGCGCGGTGAAAACTGATGTGGCAACATCTTCGACTTTCATCGTTGGGTGTGATCGACTCTGCCGAGCTTGAGCTCTCGGAGGGATTCACCGTCATCACAGGTGAAACCGGTGCCGGAAAGACCATGGTGGTGACCGCGCTCGGCCTGCTCCGTGGCGATCGGGCTGATCTGGGACTTGTGCGTCAGGGCGCTGGTCTTGCCAGGGTCGAGGCCAGCATCACGGTGCCGCCGGCCGCTCGCGCCGTCACCGCTGTCGAGGAGGCTGGTGGACGCATTGACGATGACGTCGTGATCTTGGCGCGCGTGCTCTCCTCGCAGGGTCGCTCGCGTGCGATCGCAGGTGGTGCAACGGTGCCTGCCGCGCTGCTCGCCGAGGTCACCGACGAGCTTGTCGCAGTTCACGGGCAGTCCGACCAGCACCGGTTGCTCCGATCCAACGAACAACGCTCGGCGCTGGACAGGTTCGCAGGTCCGGAGTTTCAGGCAGCGAGCAAGGCATACGAGCCTGTCTATCGACGGTGGCGGGCGGTCGAGCGCACGCTCAACGAGCTGCGTACGCACGCCCAGGAGCGGGCGCGCGAGCTTGACGTGCTCCGATACGGACTCGACGAGATCGAGCAGGTTGCGCCTCAGCCAAGCGAGGACGAGAAGCTGAAGGCCGACGAGAGCAGGCTCGCGCATTCTGAGTCGCTTGCAAGAGCCGCCGATGAGGCGCAGCGGGCCTTGGCCGGCGACGGTGACGGTGACCTCCAGGCTGCACGCACCATGATCGCTGAGGCGTCCAATGCGCTGCGTGAGTCAGCTGGACATGACCCATCCCTTGACGCGCTGGGGGAGCGGGTGCACGAGTTGGGCATACTGCTCGACGAAGTGGCTACCGAGCTGACGACCTACTCCCGCGGGGTTGAGCTCGACCCCGAACGGCTCGCGACTGTTCAAGAACGTCGCGCGGCTCTGTCGGGGTTGCAGCGCAAGTACGGTCCGACCCTGGACGACGTCCTGGCATGGGCAGCGAAGAGTGCTGCACGGCTCAACGAGCTGGGTCACGACGATGCGTCGATCGAGGAGCTGGAAGCTGAGCAAGCGCAGCTCGTGCCGGAGACACGTCGCCTTGCCGAGGTCATGTCGGGTTTGCGCACGGAGGCAGCGCGGCGTCTCTCATCTCTGGTCGATGCCGAGATCGCGCAGCTGTCGATGCCCGCCGCACGCTTGGTCGTGCAGGTCTCAGCCACCGAGGGTGCCGTCCCGGCCGCACACGGCGTCGATGAAGTCGAGTTCCAGTTTGCCGCCAACAGTGGCACTGGCCTCCGACCGTTGCACAAGGGGGCCAGCGGCGGTGAGCTGTCGCGGCTGATGCTTGCACTCGAGGTCGTGCTCGCGGACCGGACGACCATACCTACCCTGGTGTTCGACGAGGTCGACGCGGGCATCGGAGGCAAGGCTGCGGTCGAGGTGGGCCGCAGACTTGCGCGGCTGGCTGAGCACGCCCAAGTCATCGCCGTCACCCACTTGCCGCAGGTTGCCGCCTTCGCCCACCACCATTTCGTCGTGACCAAGGACGATGACGGAACAGTCACCAGCAGCTCGGTCGTCGAGCTCACCGACGTCAACCGCGTTGACGAGCTTGCCCGCATGCTGGCAGGCCAGGAAGACTCAGCAGCCGCGCAGGCGCATGCGCGTGAGCTATTGGAGCTTGCGCGCACCTAGAGCGTGTGCGTGTCGGCCGACGCGCCTCCCGATCATCGCGTTGGGTCCGTGGCAGCATGGACCGCGATGTCCATCCGCAAGCGCAAAATGCCCCTGCCGCCCGAGGCGAAGGGACTCGTCGGCACCGTGAGACTCGCTCGGAGGCCCAAGGATCTGGCCGCGCTCCGCGAGGGTGAGATCGCCGTTGTCGATCATCCTGACCTTGACACACAGCAAGCTGAAGCATTGATCGCCCTCAAGGTGCGTGCCGTGGTCAATGTCTCGTCATCCAGTTCAGGGCGCATTCCCAACATCGGTCCCCAGATGCTGGCCCGCGCCGGCATCCTGCTTGTCGATGTGCTTCGGTCCGACCTCGCATCCCGCTTGAAGACCGGGGACCGGATCCGTATCGAGGATGGCAAGGTGTTCAAGGACGAAGTCTTGGTGGCAGCTGGCACCCAGCTCGACCAGCAGCGCACGAGCACCGACCTCGCTGCTGCGGAGTCAGGATTGGCCACCAAGCTCGACTCGCTTGCAGCAAATGCCTCCGACCACATCCAGCGAGAGCACGCGATGTTGATCGGTGGTGCGACAGTCCCGAGGTTGCGTACAAGGTTGCGACGTCGACCCGTCGTCATCGTGTCCCGTGGGCATGATGACGCGGCTGACCTCAAGGGTCTTCGCCGCTACATCCGTGAGAGTGACCCGATCCTGATCGGCGCCGGAGCTGGCGCCGACCTCCTGCTCGACTCGGGATACACCCCACGGATCGTGATTGGTGCGTTGAACAACCTGTCCGACAAGGCGATCAGAGCCGCGGGCGAGGTTGTGGTGACGACTGCATCAGGGAATGTCGAGATGCCTGAACGACTCGAGAAGCACGGCAAGCAAGTCGTGACCTTTGTCTCGACGGGTGCCGATGATGACCTCGCGATTCTGCTCGCCGACACCAACGAGGCGTCGGTCATCGTCCACGTCGGTGCTCCTGCAGATCTTTCGCAGTTCCTTGATCGGTCTCCCACCGAAGCCGCTCGCATGTTCGTCTCACGGTTGCGAGCTGGGTCGAAGATCGTGGACGCCAAAGCCGTCCACCACTTCAGCAACAATCGCATGCCGTGGTGGCCGATCATGTTGCTCCTTCTTTCGGGTGTGGCCGCGATGGTCATCGCAGTCGGCGTCACACCCGTCGGCAATGACTGGTATGACTCGATCGGCTCGCAGATCAGCGATTTCGGCACCTGGATCAAAGGACTTGTGACGTGATCAACTTCCGCTATCACCTCGTATCGATCGCAGCGATCATGCTGGCGTTGGCGGCCGGCGTAGCGCTCGGTTCAGGGCCTCTCGATGACGCCGGTTCTGCCCTGAGCGGCGGTGGTGATCAGAGCTCAGCGACGACGGATCCGGCGACGGCCTCGTTCGAGTCGGCATACGCAGCACGAACTGCGACGCCGTTGCTCAAGGGTGCGCTGAAGGGTAAATCTGTTGTCGTGATCACGCTCCCCGGCGCGAGCGCAGCGGACTCCAAGTCGATCTCCACACTCCTGGTCCAGGCCGATGCTCAAGTCACGGGCCAGATCGAGCTGACGTCCAAGCTGCTCAATTCTGCCAATCGTCAGTTCGCCGAGGGCGTTGCCCAGCAGGCCGCGGCTGACGTACCAGGTGTCACGGCGGCGGGCGACAGCTACACACGGATCGGTTCGGCACTGGGGCGTTCCATCCTCGCCAGCAAGAATTCCGCCATCGATCCGACAGCGACGACGATCCAGTCGGCGTTCGTCGAGGGCGATCTCGTGACATTGACTGCCAAGCCCACCAAGCTTGCGACACTCGCAGTCGTGGTGACTGGTCCAAAGACGTCAGGTTCAGGCGACCAAGGAGATGTCGTGGCCGCGATGGTGGGTGCCCTCGACACGACCGGCAAGGGTGTCGTCGTCGCCGGCCCGGCTTCATCCAGCACCGACGGCGGCATCGTCAAGGCCGTGCGAGACAGCGATGCGTCAAGCAACGTGTCCACGGTCGACGTGTCAGGCATTGCTGCCGGGCGGGTGGTCGTTGTGCTTGCCATCGCAAAGGAAGCGACTGGGCAAAGCGGTTCTTGGGGGACCGCGCGCAGCAGCGACGGCGGCGTCCCGAACTGACCTGATCGAAGATGTGCGGTGGGCGACACGCGGGCATGTCACCGGTGCGGCATTGTTGTTGGTAGGCTGGAATCCCGTGGAGGCGTGATGGAAATTCTCTATCGTGCGCACTCGACATCAGCCTTCGACCACGGGAGTCACCTTGGCAGGTAGCGCGGTTACCAAACATGTATTCGTGACCGGCGGAGTGGCGTCGTCCCTCGGCAAAGGTCTCACCGCATCAAGTCTCGGACGGTTGCTCAAGTCACGGGGACTTCGCGTCACGATGCAGAAGCTCGACCCCTATCTCAACGTCGACCCCGGCACGATGAACCCGTTCCAGCACGGTGAGGTCTTTGTGA
>CAZWZC010000092.1:0-9092 GCA_964638755.1 uncultured Aeromicrobium sp.
GGAGCGACACCGTGAGCGCATGGCCGATGACGTCGTGCACCTCACCAGCGATTCGATTGCGCTCCTCGGCGCGGGATCGCTCGGCGAGGCCCGCCTGCGCCTCCCGGAGCTGACCTATCAGGTCAACCTGTCGGCGGGCCTGAATACACAGGATGACGGTGAAGGCCGTACCGGCAACCCAGGCGCCACCGCCGGCGTCATCGTTGATCACCAGCCATTCGACACATTGCACGACGGCGATCGCGCCGCCGAGAGCGATCGCGAGCCTGCTGGGCGTGACCAGCGCACACCAGCCTGCGAGCACGCACATACCGAACCAGCCGAGGTTGGAGGGGCTGGCGTTGCAGATGATCGTGAAGCCGCCTGCGGCAACCGCGAGCCCGGCGACGAGGGGCCAGCCGCTCACCGAACCGATCGAGAGTCCCGCGCACACCGCAACGATGCTGATGCCAACGCTCAGCGCGACGGCCAGCGGTTGCTCGGTGCCGATGATGCCGACGACGACGAACAGGGCGACTGCGGCCGGTGCCGCGATACGCCCCGCCCGTTCATTCATGGCTGCAATCCTAGGACTTGCAGACCTCACAGGGCTGTACGACGAGCGGCGAGGGCCGTCGCGACCACGGCGATCACAGTCACCACCAACAGCGGACCGGTGCCGTCGCCGATACCCAGCCACGGCTCCCGAACGGCATCGGTGACCAGCTTGAGCGGTAGGACGTCGGAGATCGACTGAAGTGCATCACTCATGACGGCCGGAGGGGGACCACCGACGCCGAGCAGGAACGACGGGAAGAACAGCAGGAGGCCGACCGCCTGAGCCGCACGCGCTGATGGCAGCACCGTTCCGAGCAGGACACCGAGGCTGACGAACGCGATCGAGCCGGAAAGGATGCCCAGTGCAACTCGCAGGGGATCCTCAACGGACGGTACGCCGTAAACCGGCGCAGCCACCGCGATCAGCAAAATCCCCGACACCACGATCGCGGACACACCGACTGTGAGCTGGGCCAGCGCGAACGACCAGCGCGGAAAGCCCGAGGCGGCAAAACGTCGCAGCACTCCGCGCTCGCGATAGGACGCAATGTGCACCGGAAGCATGATCAATCCCGTCGCGCCGATCACGACGGTGAAGTATGAGGCGACGTACCAGTGTGTCGGGTTGACCGGGAACGCTTCGTCGGGCTCGGTGCCGAACGATCCGCCGATGATCAGCATCGTCAGGATCGGGAACGCGAGCACGAACGTCAGCGTCAATGGATCGCGCAGAAGCAGTCGAAGCTCCGACGTCACGAGTCGGCGAGTTGCCGATCGGTGGGCACGAACAGGCTTTGTCATGGTGGTCATCGGTTGGCTCCTGTCAGTTCGGGGGACGCGGGCGCGGTGTCTTCCGGCCCGTCGAGAAGGGTCAGCAAGGCTGCCTCGAGGTCCGGCACGTCGACCCGCAGGTCGGCCGGTATGGCGCCGCGATCGACGAGCCACGAGCCGACGTGGGCAATGCTGGATCGATTGCCGTGAACTGTGACCTGGGTACCCGAGCCGTCTGGCGAGGTTGTCACGTGATGCACGCCGTGTACTTCGCGCAGCGAGTGGATGATCGGCGCCGGATCGGCCGCCGACACACCGAATCGGGTCGTGGCGATGCCGGCATGACGCCCCACGAGCTCGGCCGGGGTGCCGGCGTCGAGGACTCGCCCTGACCGGATGGCGACGACGCGGTCGCACAGCACCTCGGCCTCATCGAGTTCGTGGGTCACGAGCAGGACCGTCGTACCTGCGTCACGCAGTTGCGCGACCGAAGCCCACACCTCGCGACGAGCTGCCGGGTCGAGGCCCTGTGTGAGCTCATCAAGGATCACAAGTCGCGGTTGGTTCAGCAGGGCGAGCACCAAGAAAAGTCTCTGTTGCTCGCCTCCGCTCATGGATCCGAAGTACGACCGCAACTTCCCGGCAAGGCCAAAGCGTTCGACCAGCCCGTCGGCGTCCTTCGCGCGGCGGGTGGAGAAGAGCTCGATGGCTTCACTGACACGCATCCGGTCGGGCAGCGCCGAGCTCTGCAGCTGGCTGCCGATAAGCTGGCGGATGCGGTCGGCATCACGGACTGGATCGAGGCCGAGGACACGAACGGTTCCGGCGTCAGGTCGGCGCAGGCCCTGGATGCATTCGACTGCCGTCGTCTTGCCGGCGCCGTTGGCACCGATCAGACCGAGGACCTCCCCGGCTTCGACGTCGAGATCGAGACGATCCACGGCGAGCTGGTCGCCGTACGACTTGGTCAAACCGCGGACCCTGACAACCTCGGTGTCGGCAGGGGTTTCGTGGCTTCGATTCATGACTTCCATGCTGGTGGAGCCAACGGCGTGACACATCGCCCCAGAGGCAGAACTTTGTATGGGCCCTGGGGCATAGCCGATGCACGAGTTCAGAGCTGAGGATCCAAGGACGTACCCTTGACGCCATGTCCGTCGAGTCCCTCTTCCCCCGCCTGGAGTCGTTGCTGCCGTCCGTGGGCAAGCCGATCCAGTACGTCGGCGGTGAGCTGAACGCGACGACCAAGCCGTGGGACTCTGCGGAGGTGCGCTGGGCGTTGATGTACCCCGACGCGTACGAAGTTGGTCTGCCAAACCAGGGCGTCCAGATCCTGTACGAAGTCCTGAACGAGCGTGACTGGATCCTTGCCGAGCGGACCTACGCGGTGTTCTCCGACATGGAGAAGGTGATGCGCGACAACGACCTCCCGCAGTTCACCGTCGACGCGCACCGCCCCGTGAAGGCATTCGACCTGATGGGCATCTCGTTCTCGACCGAGCTCGGCTACACCAACTTCCTGACCGCACTTGACCTTGCCGGCATCCCGTTGCACGCCGTTGACCGAGGCCACGACGATCCCATCGTGCTTGCTGGTGGTCATTCAGCGTTCAACCCCGAGCCGGTCGCCGATTTCCTTGACGCCGCAGTGCTCGGTGATGGTGAGGAGATCGTGCTCGCGATCAGCGAGGTCGTCCGTGAGTGGAAGGACGAGGGGCGTCCCGGTGGTCGTGACGAGGTGCTCTTGCGTCTCGCCAAGTCCGGCGGGGTCTACGTCCCCAAGTTCTACGACGTCACCTACTTACCTGATGGCCGCATCCAGCGCATCGTACCGAACCGTCCGGGTGTGCCGTGGCGGGTTGCCAAGCACACGCTGATGGACCTCGACTCGTGGCCGTATCCCAAGAATCCGTTGGTGCCGCTCGCCGAGACGGTGCACGAACGCTTCAGCGTCGAGATCTTCCGCGGCTGCACCCGGGGCTGCCGTTTCTGCCAGGCAGGCATGATCACCCGGCCCGTACGTGAGCGATCGATCGAGGGCATTGGCGCGATGGTGCAGAACGGTCTCGACAAGACCGGCTTCGAGGAGGTCGGCCTGCTATCGCTGTCGAGCGCCGACCACACCGAGATCGGCGAGGTCGCCAAGCAGCTGGGGGACCGGTATGAGGGCACCAACACCTCGCTGTCGCTGCCGTCGACCCGCGTCGACGCCTTCAACATCACGCTCGCCAACGAGTTCAGCCGCAACGGGCGTCGCTCGGGTCTGACGTTCGCACCCGAAGGTGGTAGTGAGCGTCTGCGCAAGGTCATCAACAAGATGGTGACCGAGGAGGACCTCATCCGTACGGTTGCCGCTGCCTACTCGCATGGCTGGCGTCAGGTGAAGCTCTACTTCATGTGCGGCCTCCCGACCGAGACCGACGAGGACGTCATGCAGATCGGCGAGCTCGCAAAGCGCGTCATCCAGACAGGCCGTGAGGTGTCTGGCCGCAACGACATCCGCTGCACCGTGTCGATCGGTGGTTTCGTGCCCAAGCCGCACACGCCATTCCAATGGGCCAGCCAGCTCGACCACGAGACGACCGACGAGCGGCTCAAGAAGCTCCGCGACGAGGTGCGCGCCGATCGCAAGTACGGCAAGGCGATCGGTTTCCGCTATCACGACGGCAAGCCCGGAATCATCGAAGGACTGCTGTCTCGCGGCGACCGTCGCGTCGGCAGGATCATCGAGGCCGTGTGGCGCGATGGTGGCCGGTTCGATGGCTGGAGTGAGCACTTCTCGTACGACCGCTGGGCCACCCAGGCCGCCGAGGTGCTGGCCGATGGGCCGATCGACCTCGACTGGTACACCGTGCGCGAGCGCGAGTACGCCGAGGTCCTCCCGTGGGATCACCTCGACGCCGGTCTCGACCGTGACTGGCTGTGGGAGGACTGGCAGGACTCGCTCAACCCCGACGGCGCACTTGAGGTCGAGGACTGCCGCTGGACCCCGTGCTTCGACTGTGGCGTCTGCCCGCAGATGGACACCGAGATCCAGATCGGCCCCACCGGCAAGACCCTGCTTCCACTCAGCGTCGTCTGAGCACCCGCCACGGTTTACCACGGGGCCTAGGCAAACCCCGTCCTCCCGAGGCAAGTCTCCCTGGGGAGGACGACGTTTGCCGCGGTCAGTTCGTCCGCCCCATGCAGTTGTCCTAGGGACCGTGGTAAACCGTTCCCGCCTGAGGTACCTCAGACGGTTTCTGAGGCAGGTTCCGGGCAGAAGTTAGGGCGTTCGTCCGATGTGTGGGGTCTACCTCAGCGACAAATGTAGGTCATGTCAGCACGTCCTCTGAAAGGGAATCGACATGATCAGCGAATTCATCGCACAGCAGGAAATCCACAATCGTGAGCGCGAGCTCGCCATCACCGTCGAACGTCGTCGGGTCGCCGCTGAGCGTGCCGCCGAGCAGTTCAACGGCGACCGCCTCGCCCTGATGGCACACATCGCCCGTCAAGCGCGAGCCGCTCGCGCGGTTGTGCACCCGGCCCATTGAGAGCGCTGGTCAAGCTCCCCTCCAGGTCCTGAACATCGGGCGGCGGAGGGGAGCAGCTCTATGTCCGGAGCGTGTCCTCCATATAGGCAGGTCGGGCCACTATCGTGCCGAACACCGCGATGAGGGAGGCCAGCACGATCATGAGCGAGATCGATGCGTACCAGTCGTCGGTGAGGTCATGAAGAAGCCCGGTCCCGAATGGCCCGATCGCCGCCACTGCGTAGCCGGTTCCCTGCACAAAGGATGAGAGTGCGGCCGTGCCGCCGGGCGTACGGGCACGGCGCCCGATCATCGTGAGCGTCCAGGTGAATGCTCCGCCTCCGAGACCCAGCAAGATCGCCCAAAGCCAGGGGGCTGCGGCGGGCCACAGCATCAACCCAAGCCAGCCGCACACCGACACGATCGAGAAAGCCCCTGGCAACCAGTCGCGATCGCCCACCCTGCGCATCAGGTATGGCAACGACAGCGTGAGAGGAACCCCGACGGCGCCGAGCAGGCCCACCATGGCGCCAGCGTACGAGCCGCTCAGCCCGGCGTCGACAAGGATCGCGGGCAGCCAGCCGAACTGCGCGTACGCCTGCGCTGACTGAACGCCGAACAACAGCGCCATCGCCCACGCAAGCCGAGATCTTGCCAGGTCCCGCAACCTCAGGTGAACAGCGAGGTGGTCGACATGCACTGGGTCACGTAGGTAGGGGAGCCAAAGCAGGAGTGCGATCAGTGCCGGGACGGCCCAGGCGGCCGTTCCCCAACGCCAGTCGCCGAGCGCCGACGAGAGTGGAACCGTCAGAACTGAGGAGATCGCTCCGCCGCCCATGAGCGCGGCACCGTATGCGGCACTGACACCGGCGATGTGGTCAGGGAAGTGCCGCTTTGCCAGCGGCGGAAGGACGATGTTGCCGACCGCGCAGCCCGCCAATGCCACGACGGAGAACACGAGGAACAGGGCAGGCGAGTCGACCAGCGATCGAATGGCGACCCCGATGACGGTGAGCGCCAGAACGAGCACTGTTGTGACGTGAAGTCCGAGCTTTGCGATCACGGAGTGGGCCGCAATACCTGCCGCCGCGAAGCACAGCACCGGAAGGGTCGTGAGGAGTCCAGCGGTGGTGACCGACATGCCAAGGTCGCCGCGCAGCGCGTCCAGCACCACGCCGATGCTGCCAACAGCAGGCCGGAGATTGACTGCGAGCAGGACGATCGCGACGCCGACGAGCCGGCGTCCTTGACTGGTTGGCGTCGGCACCGAACCATTCTGCGGGTTCGCGACATGAGTAGTCTCGTCGGGTGACGACGCTTGATGGAACGCCCAATCCGGAGGCGCCCAATCCTCAGCGGCCGATCGTCCAGAAGCTGCGCTTGCGTTACGCCAAGCGTGGGCGGCTCCGCTTCACCAGCCACCGCGACTTCGCACGCGCCTTCGAGCGCGCGATCCGGCGTTCGGGCATCCCGATCGGGCATTCGTCGGGCTTCACGCCTCACCCCAAGATCTCCTACGCCAACGCGTCGCCCACCGGTGCGGCGAGCGAGGCGGAGTACCTCGAGATCGGTATGACGCGTGAATGCAGGCCCGACGAGGTGCGTATGCTGCTCGACTCCGCATTGCCGGACGGTCTCGACATCGTCGACGTCGTCGTGGCCCAACCCGGATCGCTGGCGGACCGCCTCGAGGCGAGCGCGTGGGACATTGCGTTGCCGAATGTGGAGCTGCAGCACGCCGAATCTGCCGTGCGGGCGTTTCTCGCTGAGGACGATGTACCGATCGAGCGGATGATGAAGCAGGGCCCCCGCATCCTCAACTCTCGTGCGCCCGTGGTCGATCTGGTGGCGCGTTCCGATGTGAGCAACGGGGTCCCATGTGCGATACTGGCGATGGTTGTGCTGCATGTAACACCGTCAGTTCGACCAGACGACGTTCTCGCCGGACTCAAGTCCAGCGGTGGCCTCGAGCTCAATCAGACGCCCATGGCGACTCGTTTGGCCCAAGGTCCTCTGGAGACTGAGACCGGCACGGTAGGCGATCCACTTGCCTTCGACCGCGACGCATCCTGACGGATGCTGACCGCGGCGGTGGGTGGGACGTTGATGTGACAGGCCGAAGATCGCCGTCAACACCTCGGCGCGTGGCGCTGGGGATGACCGAAGGCTTAAGGCCCGCTTCCCAGGCCGCAGACGTGTCCGGCCCGATCTTGATCGGAACCGGGCGAAGGAGAGCACATGCTCGACGACAACGAACCCGACAACATCAAGGCGACCACAGAGGCCTCTGAGTCTGTGCCCAATCGCCGCCGCGCCGCTGGCCGGCCCGCCGGGCCACCGGCCGCTTTGAGCTTCGCTCCACCGGAGGCGCCCAAGAAGAAGGCGGCAGCCAAGAAGACTGCAGCACAGGCCGACGAGCCCGCCGAGGAAGCCGCACCGGCCAAGAAAACCGCTGCGAAGAAGGCACCCGCGAAGAAGAGCGCTGCCAAGAAGGACGACCAGGATGCCGAGGGTCACAGGGCTCCAACAGCGTCGGCCGCGGCGATGTTCAAGGCCCCCGAGCCAGGCCTGGCGCCAGCACGACCAAAGCCGACCAGCGTCGATTCGCAGAACGATGACGACGACGGCGATGACGACGACGATCCCAACGCACCGAAGCGCCGCCGCCGCAGCCGTGGTGGCCGCCGCCGGAGCAAGGGTGCTGGCGATGACAACAACGACGACGACAGTGACGACGATGACGACACCGAGGACGACGGCAACGGCAACACCCGTCGTCGCCGTCGCCGGGCACGGGCCGGCGAAGGTGCTGATACGTCCCCCGACGATCCCGAGAACACCGTCGTCCGCGTACGTAGCGGCCGCAGCGCCGAGGACGAGATAACGGGGGTGGCCGGCTCGACCCGCCTCGAGGCCAAGAAGCAGCGCCGCCGCGAAGGTCGCGAGGCCGGGCGTCGTCGTGCACCGATCGTCTCCGAGGCCGAGTTCTTGGCCCGGCGCGAGTCGGTCAAACGCGAGATGGTCGTACGCCAGAAGGACGACTACACCCAGATCGCGGTGATCGAGGACAACGTCCTCGTCGAGCACTACGTGGCCCGCGAGTCACAGGTCTCGATCATCGGCAACGTCTACCTCGGCAAGGTGCAGAACGTGTTGCCAAGCATGGAGGCCGCGTTCGTCGACATCGGCGCCGGACGCAACGCCGTTCTCTACGCCGGAGAGGTCGACTGGACAACACTCGGCAATGGCAAGGCACGCAAGATCGAGGACGCGCTCAAGCCCGGCCAGACGATCCTGGTCCAGGTCTCCAAGGACCCGATCGGACAGAAGGGTGCCCGACTCACCAGCCAGATCAGCCTGCCTGGCCGATTCCTGGTGCTGGTGCCCAATGGTCAGACCAGCGGCATCTCCCGCAAGCTTCCCGAGAACGAGCGCACCAGGCTCAAGGCGCTCCTCAAGGAGGTCCTGCCCGAGAACGTCGGCGTCATCGTCCGCACTGCCGCGGAGGGGGCGACCGAGGACCAGCTCACCCGTGATGTCACTGCCCTCACTGCGCGGTGGGAAGACATCGAGCGCAAGGTCGAAGCCGGCAAGTCGCCCGATCTGCTCTACTCTGAGCCCGATCTGATGATCAAGGTCGTTCGTGACCTGTTCAACGAGGACTTCAACGGTCTCGTCGTCGAGGGCGCGGACGCCTGGGACATGATCAAGGGCTACATCGACCACGTCGCACCCGATCTCGCCGATCGGGTCACCCGCTGGAGCGACGACGACACGGACGCCTACACGTCCTACCGTCTCGATGAGCAGATACACAAGGCGCTCGAGCGCAAGGTGTTCCTGCCGTCCGGCGGTTCGCTGGTCATCGATCGCACCGAAGCCATGACGGTCGTCGACGTCAACACCGGCAAGTACACCGGTTCGGGCGGCAACCTTGAGGAGACTGTCACCAAGAACAACCTCGAGGCCGCCGAAGAGGTCGTACGTCAGCTGCGGCTGCGCGACATCGGCGGCATCATCGTCGTCGACTTCATCGACATGGTTCTCGAGAGCAACCGCGAGCTTGTGCTTCGTCGGCTCGTCGAGTGCCTCGGTCGGGACCGTACACGTCACCAGGTCGCCGAGGTCACATCACTTGGCCTCGTGCAGATGACCCGCAAGCGGATCGGCACAGGCCTGCTCGAGTCCTTCAGCCACGACTGCGACCACTGCAATGGTCGCGGCGTGGTGATTGCCGATGCGCCTGTCGAGCCCAAGAAGGAGGAGCAA
>CAZWZC010000093.1:0-9008 GCA_964638755.1 uncultured Aeromicrobium sp.
GTTCGTCATCCCCGAAGCCCAAGGTGCGATGCTCAAGAACGCACTCAACGCCATCAACGCACCTCAGGTCAAGAATACTGACCAGTCAGAAGCCGTGCTGGACGAGAAGAGTTCGTATGGCCAGCAGATGGCTGACGCGTTCTGCACCCTGATCGAGACCATCCCCGCCGACAAACTTCCTGACACCGCCGGGGTGGGTGCTGTCATGACGGTCAATCTGGACTTCGAGACGTTGCTTGGTCAGGTCAAGCCCGCAACCCTTTCGGACGGGTGCCGCATCTCAGCTGGCCAAGCCCGCCGGATGGCCTGCCAACTGCGCATCCTCCCCCAAGTCTTTGATGGTGAATCGCTGCCGTTGGACCACGGACGCACCAAAAGACTGTTCCAAAAACCCCAACGCCGGGCTATGGAACGCCGCGACGGCGGGTGCACCTTCCCAAGATGCGACAGACCGCCCTCATGGTGCGTCGGACATCACGCCCGCACGACCTGGGGCAACGGATCAGGCACCGACCTGCAAGACGGGGTGCTCATCTGCCCCCACCACCACCGGATCGTCCACGCCAAAGGGTGGGAGATCAGATTCGTCGACGGGATCCCCGAATACATCCCACCACCAACGATCGACCCACAACGCAGACCCTTGCGCAACAACCGCTACCGGGCCCAAGCCGCGTGAGCGGCCGCCGGTTCCGCGCTGCTCGTCTAGTGTTGGTGGCCTGATGGCTCACCTGACTGCGCACGGCCTGCTCGAGCTGGTACTCGATGAGGACTCCTTCGAGTCATGGGATTCCCCAGTTGACCACCTTGGCCTGGATCCGCAATATCGCCGGGACCTCGTCGCGGCGGCGGAGCGCGCCGGCACCGACGAATCGGTCCTGACCGGTCGCGGGTTGATGCGTGGTCGACCGGTCGCGGTGCTGGTCAACGAGTTTCGCTTCCTCGCTGGCTCGATCGGTCGCGAAGCAGCCTTGCGGATCGTGTCGGCCGTACGCCGTGCAACCGATGAGGGCATCCCAGTCCTCGCCACCACGGCCTCGGGCGGCACCCGCATGCAGGAGGGCACGCCCGCCTTCGTCCACATGATCGACATCTCCCGCGCGATCATGGATCACCGCGCGGCAGGGTTGCCGTACCTCATCTATTTGCGCCACCCGACAACTGGCGGCGTGTTCGCGTCATGGGGATCGCTGGCGCACATCACGATCGCCGAGCCCGGTGCGTTGATCGGATTTCTCGGGCCCAAGGTCTACGAGCTGCTCGAGGGCAAGCCGTTCCCTCCCAACATCCAGACGGCCGAGAACCTCGCTGATCGCGGGATCATCGACGCCGTGGTTCTGCCCGATGAGCTGCCGCTGCTGATCGACCGCGCCCTCGGACTGCTGGTCGATGCTCCGACCGGGCAGACGCGCAAGCGACGCACGGGCGAGGTGCGCCGCGTACGCAGCGCCTGGGACTCCATCCAGATCACCCGAGCGTCCGGTCGCGCCGGCGTACGAGAGGTGCTGCGCTACGGCAGCGACGCGACCATGCGTCTGCAGGGCACCGAGAAGGGCGAGCGCGACAGCGCCATGATCGTCGCGTTCGCGCGACTCGACGGTCAGCCTTGTGTCGTGATCGGCCAGGACCGCACGACGCAGTCACGATTCAAGCCGATGGGCCCAGCGGCGTTGCGCGAAGCACGTCGCGGCATGCGTCTCGCCAACGAGCTGAGGTTGCCGTTGGTGTCCTTCATCGACACGCCCGGCGCCGAGCTCTCGCCAGAGGCGGAGCAGGGTGCGATCGCAGGCGAGATCGCCCGGTGCATCAGCTGGATGTCGACGATGCGGGTGCCCACTGTCTCGGTGCTTCTCGGTCAGGGGTGCGGGGGTGGCGCGCTCGCGCTGTTGCCCGCTGACGTGGTGATCGCCGCCGAGAATGCGTGGCTCTCCCCGCTGCCGCCCGAGGGAGCGAGCGCCATTGTGCACGGTGACCTTGAGCATGCCGCCGAGATGGCCGAGGCGCAGCGCATCGGCGCCATCGACCTGCTCGAGAACGGCACGGTGCACCACATCGTGCCTGAACCTCCCGGCGACACCCCCGAGTCGTTCGCCAAGGCAATCGCCGCAGAGTGCGCCGCACAGCTGCGCGACCTCCGGCTTAGATGAGCACTCCACTGCCAGGGATTGGCGACCTTGCCGATCGGGCCGCCTCGGTCGACGGCGTTGCGCCATTGAACGAAGCGTCCCTGCTCGCCCTGCGCGACCGTGACCCTGCCCGAGTGCTGGTGCTGCGCACAGACAGTGACGGTGCGTTGCTCGGTGCCGCGTACGCCGCCAGCGATGCGCCCGTCGAGGTCGTCGTCGACCCCGATCATCGTCGTACGGGCATCGGGCGCAGCATGGTCGACGAGCTGCTCGCCGACGGCGAGTCCCGGTTCTGGGCGCACGGCGACCTCGTCGCCGCACGGGCGCTCGCTGCTGCTGTCGGGCTGGAGGCCGAGAGAACTCTTTTGGCGCTTCGGCTCGAGATGGCGGATGCTCCGCGCGAGCAGGTTCCCAACGGGATCGACCTGAGGTCATACCGAGACGATGACGACCTCGACGCGATCATCGAGGTCAACGGCCGCGCCTTCGCGGCGCACCCCGAGCAGGGGTCGATGGGTCGAGCGGACTTCGAGCGGCGTACTTCAAGCGACTGGTTCGACCCCGATGGTCTGTTCGTCGCTGAGCGGGACGGCCGAATCGTCGGTTTCCATTGGACCAAGATCGACGGCTCGGTCGGCGAGGTCTACGTCGTGGGCATCGACCCAGAGGCACAGGGCGGCGGGCTCGGCAAGGCGCTCACGGCGCGCGGACTGCGTCACCTCTACGAGTCCGGCATACGCATCGTGGACCTGTACGTCGAGGGCGACAACGATCCTGCCCTGGCCGTCTATCAACGGCTCGGCTTCAAACCCCACACCAAGGACATCCTGTATGCGGCACCAGTGGCCAAGGACTCACACTCGCACGAGTAGCTAGGACAGGCCGCGCTGCAGTGCGGCTGCCGCACGATGCATCGCGCGGGGAGCCACCGATCCGTAGCCGACCATGTTGGCGAAGGTGTGAATGAGGCCGTCCTCACAGACAAGCTCGACCTTCACCCCAGAAGAGCACATCGCCTCCGCGTAGGCTCTGCCCTCGTCCTGCAGAGGGTCGAATCCCGCAAGGACGACATAGGCGGATGCCACTCCGGTCGCGTCATTGCGAAGCGGCGACAGCAGCGGGTCGGAGGTGTCCTCGTCGCCGACGAGGTAATTCTCCTCGGCGAGATCCATGTAGGTCTTGGTGAGCACGAACCCTTCGCCGTATGTCTTACGACTGTCGGCACTCTCCGAGAAATCGGTGACTGGATAGATCAACAATTGGAACGCCGGAGCCGCGCCACCTTCCCGAACTGCTCGCTGAGCCAGAATGGCTGACAGGTTGCCGCCGGCACTGTCACCTCCGACAGCGATTCGATTGGGGTCGAGTCCGAGTCCCTTGGCGTGGTCGGTGACCCAGGTCCAAGCCGCCCACGCGTCCTCGACGGCTGCCGGGAACGGGGACTCCGGAGCGAGCCGATAGTCCACGGCGATGACGCGTACCTGCGCCTCCTCCGCGAGGAATCGACATGTCGCGTCATGGCTGTCGAGGTTGCCGTGCATCCATCCGCCGCCATGGAAGTAGACCAACGCGGGCGCCTGGCCGGTCAGTCCACTCGGGGTGTAGAACCGCAGCGGCAGTGGGCCGCCGGGCCCGTCGATGTTGCGATCGGTCACCGCTCCGATCGGCTGCCTTCCACCGACGATCTGGAATCCCGAGATGAACTTGCTGCGCGCCTTGCTCATGGCCAATGTCTCGATTGCAGGGCCCTCCAGCTTGAGCAGCCTGATCAGCAGCTGCATCTCCGGGTCCAGGGTCTTGCCATCCACCACTACCGGGTCGCCCGCCAACCGCCGGATCACCGACCGAGGAAGCTTCACCAGCGAGCGAGCGGTTATGCCCCTCGCGCCGTCGATGACCTGATGTGCGAAGGACATGGCCGACAAGGTAGCGCACCTAGACGTCCAGAACGTGTTCAACCTGTGTTCATGCTGATCTGTCACGATGAAGTGTGGAATCACACGACACTGCGGTGACCGCCAACCTGATGGAGATTGGCGAGGCTCCCGCTTCACCGGACGAGTTCGACGTCGACCCGCCGTACGACGCCGCCGAGGGAGGGCTGCCCGACAACCGCTTCTTGGACCGCGAGCTCTCGTGGATCGCTTTCAACGCGCGTGTGCTCGAGCTGGTGCGCGACGAGTCGATCCCCCTGCTGGAGCGCGTACGTTTCCTCGCAATCTTCGCCAGCAACCTCGACGAATTCTTCATGGTGCGCATCGCCGGGCTCAAGCGCCGCATCGCCGCCGGTGTCGCCGTGCCCTCGGCGAGCGGTTTCAGCCCACGAGACGTCCTGGCAAGCAGCCTCGAGACCAGCACGCAACTCATGGAGCAGCACGCCAAGGCGTTCCACAGCGAGATCCTTCCAGCGCTCGCAGGCGTTGGCATCCATCTCCTGCACTGGAGCTCGCTGAGCCCGTCGGAGCAGGCTGCGATCAGCGCTCAGTACCGCGAACGGGTCTTCCCCGTCCTCACACCGTTGGCCGTCGACCCCGCACACCCCTTCCCCTACATCTCCGGACTCTCGCTCAACCTCGCATTGCTCATGCGCAATCCCGACACGGGCAAGGATCACTTCGCCAGGGTCAAGGTGCCGCCGATCATCAACCGCTGGATGGAGGCCGACGCCGGTCGCTTCGTGCCGATCGAAGAGGTCATCGCCGCACACCTCGACCTGCTGTTCCCCGGTATGGAGGTCATCGCGCACCACACATTCAGGGTGACCCGCAACGAGGACCTTGAGGTCGAGGAGGATGACGCCGAGAATCTGCTCAAGGCTCTAGAGCAGGAGCTGTTGCGGCGCAAGTTCGGCCCGCCCGTACGCCTTGAGGTCGAAGAGTCGATCGACCCCGGGGTTCTCGATCTCTTGGTGTCCGAGCTTGGCATCAAGGATGCCGAGATCGTGCGCCTGCGCGGCCCACTCGACCTGCGCAGCCTCAATGAGATCGCCGATCTCGACCGTCCCAAGCTGCAATTCGACCCCTTCGTGCCCGGAACGCACACCCATCTGGCCGAGGTCGAGACGTCAAGTCCTGCTGACATGTTCAGCGCCCTGCGCAAGCGTGACGTGCTGGTGCACCACCCGTACGACTCGTTCGCAACCAGCGTGCAGCGCTTCATCGAGCAGGCCGCCGCGGATCCGCACGTCCTCGCGATCAAGCAGACGCTCTATCGCACCTCCGGTGACTCGCCGATCATCGACTCACTCGTCGATGCGGCCCGCGCCGGCAAGCAGGTGCTCGTGATCGTCGAGATCAAAGCACGCTTCGACGAGCAGGCCAACATCCGCTGGGCCCGCAAGCTCGAACGCGCGGGCTGCCATGTTGTCTACGGCCTGGTCGGGCTCAAGACCCATTGCAAGCTGTCGCTCGTCGTACGTGATGAGCCGGACGGTCTGCGTCGCTATGCGCACATCGGCACCGGCAACTACAACCCCAAGACCGCCCGGCTGTACGAGGACTTCGGGCTGCTGACCTCCGATCCTGACATCGCCAACGATCTGAGCGATCTGTTCAACAACTTGTCGGGATTTGCCAAGCGCTTCTCCTACCGCAAGCTGATGGTCGCGCCGCAGGGACTGCGTGACGGGCTGCTTGAGCGCATCGATCGGGAGATCGCCAACCACAGGTCAGGCGGCCCCTCCGGTATCCGCATCAAGTCCAACTCCATCGTCGATGAGGTCATCATCGACAAGCTGTACGAGGCTTCGCGTGCGGGCGTCAATGTCGACCTCGTCATCCGCGGGATCTGCTCACTGCGACCCGGCGTACCGGGGCTGAGCGAGAACATCCGTGTGCGCAGCATCCTCGGACGTTTCCTCGAACACAGTCGCGTCTATTGGTTCGCCGGTGGCGGCGAACCCGAGGCGTGGATCGGTTCGGCTGACCTGATGCACCGCAATCTTGATCGCCGGGTTGAAGTGCTCGTACGGGTGCCGTCGGCAGATCACACCGCGCAGCTCGGTGACCTCTTGGAGACATGCAGCGCAGACGAAACGAAGTCGTGGCATCTCGGCCCGGACGGCGCGTGGACCCTCCACGACGGGATCGACATGCAGACCACCCTCACCGATCAGGCCCGGTCTCGACGCTCACGGGCCTAGCTCACACCTAGGGGCAGCTGGCGAACAGCAAGGGTCCGGCACCGCCCATGTAGGTGGCGCTGAGCGGATCGTGGTTGAAGCGCAGTGTTGCGGTCGAACCGTCGACGCGAGAGCTGATCGCCTGTAGGGAGTCCTCGATCCGGCCGCTGCCGCCGATGAACGGCCCCCTGGCCAGCGCTGAACGGGTACGCAGCTGCGACGCCGCCTGCACCGGCGAATCAAAGCCCATCGCGAAACGCAGCATCTGCCTGTTCTCGGAGACGTCGGTCAACCCCCGACCGCCGAACGTGACGACCGCCAGATCGCCGGCTCGGGAGATCGCCGTCGCCGCCTGGGTCCGCACGTCGGCCGACAGCGCTTCGAGCGTCGTCGCCCGACAGGCCACGGGGCCACTCTGCAACAGAGCCGTGTCGGCACCGGTCAGCGCAGCGGCCACCTCCGAGGCTGGTCGAACGCTGAGCAGCGATGGTTCGTGCCGGTCGATCACTCGCAGGACCGTCTGCACATACGTGTCGCGATCGCCAGCGACCAGGAGCCGCTTGCCGGGGATGATCGCGATCGAGGCCAGTGTCGCCGACAGCTCACCGGTGATCGGAGTCTCCGCCGTCGAGCTCCAGACCAGCCCGTCCTGCTTGTACTTGAGCGTGCGAAGCGCGCCTCGTATGGCGTCGATCGACACGGAGTCCTTGAGGCGTACGACAGTGGCCGCCCCGTCGGCGGCCTGGCCGAACACCTCCCACTCGATGTCGGCGGCCGACCATCGGTAGGACTGGTGCATCTCCTCGACCGCTCGTCCGATCACCGACCGCGTCGAAAGGTCACGAAGCGGTGCATCGTCATTGAGCGAGGCGCGGCCGGCTGCCGTCGTCGCATCACCGAGATCAAGACGCTCGCGGATCCTCGCCCAGTCCGTGAAGCCGGCCACCAAGGTGTCGTCCGGCAGAGCATCGAGCGCGGATGTCAGGGCCGAGCGGGCGTCGCCGGCCCGCGCCGAGAGCACGAAACCTCCCGTCAACGCCGCAGCAATCACCAGCATTGGAGCGAGCAACCATGACACGACAGAGCGAAGATGCATACGAGACACTCCTCCTTCACCCATCGGTCACTTCCTCAGGGGACAATACGCACCATGGGGCGTGAACAGGTGACGAAGGCCGCAGGCGGCGTGATCTGGCGCAAGCGCGCACCCTCCGGAAGGGTCGAGCCGCGGGTCGACCTCCTGCTGATCCACAGACCGCGATACGACGACTGGAGCTTCCCCAAGGGCAAGTGCGATCCGGGTGAGTCACTCCAGGCCACCGCCATCCGAGAGATCGCCGAGGAGACCGGAGCGCACGTACGTCTGGGCTACCCACTCGGCGAGATGACCTACCCCGTCTCTGGCGGCACGAAGTCGGTGACCTATTGGTCGGCTCGACTGGCCGGTGAGCAGCAACCGTTCGAGCCCAACCGAGAGGTCGACGAGGTCCGTTGGGTCGGCGTGCGAGAGGCACGATCGCTGCTGACGTACGACCACGACGTCGCGCTCCTCACGACGTTCAAGGGCTTGCTCGAACGCCGAGCACATCGCACCCGCACTCTCGTCGTGCTGCGTCACGGCAAGGCGGCCGTTCGCTCGGGTGACTCGGGCGATCTTGAGCGTCCCCTGACATCGGTCGGCATGCAGCAGGCAACGGCGATGAGCCCGGTGCTCTCCTCATACGGAGTGCGTCGTGTCGTCAGCAGTCCAGCCCTGCGGTGCGCCCAGACGGTTGAGCCGTACGCCCACTCGATCAGCACCTTCATCGAGATCGACGACCGATTGTCTGAGGACACAACCGCCGGGTACGTGCAGCGATCAGTGGAGGCATTGCTCGATCGCAAGCCGCCTGTGGTGCTCTGTACGCACCGTCCCACCCTGCCGTGGATCTTCGAGGCCATCGGCATGGATCCGTACGACCTGGCACCCGGAGAGGGCGTCGTGGTGCACCACCGCAAGGGCGCCGTTCTCGCTGTCGAAAAGCTCGCCTGAAAGGGCCTGCGACGAGCGTTACGGCACCGTTCACCGTGCGTTCACCTGTGTTCCCGCGTCGATACACCTGCGACTTCTAACGTCCGAGGAGTCAAGAAAGTCCGAACCCTGATTCTGGCAAAGAGAGGGAACCCTCCCGTGAACCGCACATACCTGCGCAGCTCCGCAACAGCGGCCGCCGCACTCACCATCGCCCTGAGCCTCGCTGCCTGTGGCGCATCCAACGAAGACGGCTCCGAAGGTGGCAGTGGGTCCACTGCCTCCGGAACGTTGAACGGCGCCGGATCCAGCGCCCAGGAGGCCGCGGTGGCCGCCTGGAAGAAGGAGTTCCAGACCGCGAACCCCAATGTCACCGTCAACTACGACCCCGTGGGTTCGGGTGGCGGCCGTGAGCAGTTCCTCGCGGGCGGAGTCACATTCGCTGGCTCGGACTCCTACCTCACCGACGAGGAGCTCGCCACCGCGAAGGAAACCTGCAAGGGCGACATCGTGGAGATCCCCACGTACGTGAGCCCCATCGCCGTCATCTACAACTTGGATGGCGTCGACAAGCTCAACCTGTCGCCGAAGACGATCGGCTCGATCTTCGAGGGCACGATCACCAAGTGGAACGACCCGGCGATCACCGCTGACAACCCGGACGCCAAGCTCCCGGACAGCGCCATCACGGCTGTCCACCGCTCGGACGACTCGGGCACGACGGAGAACTTCACCGACTACCTGGATCAGG
>CAZWZC010000094.1:0-8972 GCA_964638755.1 uncultured Aeromicrobium sp.
ACTCGCGGTGTCGAACCCCAGTCCGAACAGCAGGCCCACGGGGTACATGTGGCGAGGTTTCCTGACAGATCTGGTGAATCTTCCCAGCAGCCGATTGAGCAATCCGCGATTCTGCAGCTGGCGCTCAAGCTCAGATTCGTCATAGAGGCCGGCACGCATGTTGCGGGCAACCTGCAAGATGCCGATCAGGACGGCAGCATTGATCAGTCCGATCGCGAGGAGGAACACGCCGGAGACACCTGTTCCGATCACTCCCGTGGTCTGTTGCAGCGGCGAAGACTCGTCGGTGACTTGGCCCCCCAACGCGCGGACACCGAGAGACAGCAGGAGACAAAGGCCAAAGACGACGCTTGAGTGCCCCAACGAAAACCAGAACCCCACCGAGAGCGGACGTCCTTGATCTGGGTTGTCGGCCAGGAGCTTGCGGCTGACGTTGTCCACGGCGGCGATGTGGTCGACGTCGAAGGCATGTCGCATGCCAAGCGTGTACGCCGTGACGCCCAGACCAATGCCGAAGACCCCGGAGGCGCCGAGCTCGAGCTGCTGCGACGCCACGACGAAGAGCAGGCCCCAACCCACCACGTGCAGGGCGATGATCGCAGTGGCCATACCGCCGATGGAGCGTCGTTCAGTGCGGACAAGGCCTCGCACCGCTGATGTGGACATTGAAGTCTCCGGTAGTTGGGGTACGCGCCACCGTACTGGGTTTCACCGACACCTGATTCAGAGCGCTTCAGCGGTGTGATGGGATGAAGTGGTGACTGCCGCTCGCCGACCACCTTCCGTGACGATGGCGTGCGTGTTCATTGGCCTGACCAGCCTGATCGTCTTCTTCAGCCTGACCTCGGCGTTGTCCAGCTGGGGTTCGATCGCGCTTCAAGACGCCGTCCGCGATGTGCTCAAGGACCCGGCCTTCAGCAGCACGAGCGTCACCGTCGCCGAGGTTCTCAGGTGGCTTCGGTGGGCGGCCTACGGTGTGGTCGTCGTGTCGATCGCCGGGATTGTCTTCGCTGTCTTCACGGCTCGTGGCCATCGAGCCTCGCGGATCTGGCTGACCGTCATGTGCGGGTTGAGCTTCGTCGGCTTCGTCGCAGTGGGCGGACTGGCGGGGCTGCTGCCGGCCGCGCTGTCGGTCGTGTGTGCCACGCAGCTGTGGTCACCCGACTCACGGGCGTGGTTCGACACCAAGAACGGCATCACTCGCGCCGAACCGACCCCAGATCCAGACGCCCCGAAGTCGGCCGCGTCGGCGGCTCCCGTGGGTACCGCGGTGATGACTCAGACCGAGCAGCCCAAACCCGTACGAGTCGCGGGTCTCGTCACGCTCGTGGCGTCCTGGCTGGTCGTGATGTTCTCGGCCTACTACGCGCTGATCTACACGACGTCTCGCCAGTCCTACATCGAGTCGCTGTCCAAGGAACCGACCAAGAGCATGCTGGCAGACTATGACCTCGCGGCGGCGGACGTGGCGCGATGGATGTTCATCGGGCTCAGCATCCTCGGGATCCTCGCGATCGCGGCCTGCGTGGCGGCGGCGCTGATGCTGATCGGCAAGCCTCATGCACGGATCGCGACGATCGTGCTTGCAGCGGTGACAGTACCCATTTCCTTCGTTGTGGTCGGTGTGGGTTGGCCGTGGACGGCCGCGGCGATCTTCGTGCTCGTCCAGCTGCGCCGACCAGCCGCTCGTACGCCCTAGATCACACCTTTTCGATTTCGGTGCACCGTGTGTGCACCGATAAACTGGAGCCATGGCCAACAGCTCCCGATCACCGCGTCCGCACGTCGTCGTCGTCGGAGGAGGGTTCGGTGGAGTTGCGGCGGTCCGCAAGCTCAAGCGCGCCGATGTCGATGTGACACTGATCGACCGCCACACATACAACACCTTCCAACCGCTGCTCTACCAAGTTGCGACCGCCAGCCTCAACCCCGGCGACGTGACCTGGTTTCTTCGTGCGATCCGCGCCAAGCAGGACAATGTGCGCTACATGAAGGGCACAGTTCTCACGATGGACCATGTCAACAAGACGCTGGGCCTCGAGGGCGGGTTGTCTGTTTCGTACGACCACCTGATCATCGCCACTGGCGTCACGACCAACTTCTTCGGTGTCCCCGGGGCCGAGCACTTCGCGATGCCGCTCTACAAGCGTTCGCAGGCACTGGCCGTACGCGACCGGATGTTCGCCGCGCTCGAGAACGCCGTGATCAATCGCACCGATGAGGACCTGCGCATTGTCGTGGTCGGCGGCGGCGCAACGGGCGTCGAGACCGCTGGCGCCTTCGCCGAGCTGCGGAACAACGACATGCCAACGACCTACCCCGAGCTTGACCCCAAGCGGATCCACATCACGCTCGTGGAGATGGGCCCCTTCGTGTTGGCGCCGTTCCACCCCAACCTTCGTGAGTACGCGCGCAAGGCGCTGCAAAAGCGCGGGGTCGACCTGCGTCTGGACACCACGGTGAAGGAAGTCCGCGCGGACGGGGTCGTGATCGTCAAGGGTGACAAAGAGGAGTTCCTTGAAGCCGGCATCGTCGTATGGGCCAGTGGAGTCACCGCTCACAGCTCTCTTCAGGACTGGAGTGTCCCGCAGGGCCGTGGAGGTCGCATCGTGACCGGCCAGGACTGGGCCGTTGACGGGCTCAAGGATGTGTACGCCGTCGGTGACGTCGCCGTTAGTCCCGAGCCGCTTCCTCAGCTGGCGCAGCCAGCAATCCAGGCAGGCAAGCATGTCGCCAAGCTGATTGACCGGGCTCAGGACGGCAAGTCGATGAAGGCGTTCAAGTATCGCGACAAGGGCACCATGGCAACGATCGGCCGGGCGTCGGCCATCGCCCAGATCAAGGGTCTGCCGCGCCTCAAGGGCTTCCCGGCGTGGGTAATCTGGGTCGCACTCCACATCGCCACACTGCTGGGCAACCGCAACCGGTTCGCCACCATGATCAACCTGTCGGCCAAGTACCTCGCGTGGGGCAGCCACAATGCGATCGTCGGTGAGACGCCCCTCGTCATCGCCGACAACCCGACGACGGTTCGCGCGTTGGAGCAGCGCTATGGCGAGGGCAAGTCGCGTTCGCTCAGCAAGGAGTCCGGCTCGAAGAAGGCGACTGCAGGAGCGAAGAACTCAGCCACGAAGAGGACCGCTGCCAAGAAGGCGCCGGCCAAGAAGACCGCTGCTGCGAAGAAGAAGGCTGCTACTCCGAAGACGTGAGCGGTGAGTTCTCAACCGTATGGAACTGCGAAGGCCTGATCGGTGAGTTCTCAACCGTACGACGACGCATTGGGTTGAGGAGACACCGCTACGGTTGGCGCGCAGTCACTCGTTCACCCTATGTGCGTCGCCGCGTCTTCGGGGCGTCCTTTCGCAGAGCATCGTCGTTGCCATGATCGTCGGGGCGATCCGTCTCGGTGAAATCTCGGTTCTCGTCCACGTCGGGGTCGATGCGATCGGCCTTCACAAGACGTTCGCGCGCGTCATCACTGAGCTGCGTCGCTTCCTGCTGCTGTTCGTCAGCGCGCTGCGAGAGCTCATCCGCGCGCACTTTGGCCTCTTCTACTTTTGTTCGCGTCGTGGCTGCCTCGGTCTCCCTGACTTGCGCCTCTTCCTGTGCAGCCATCGCCTGCTCCCGCAGCTCGGCCGCCTCCGAGCGACGTCGCTCAGCGCTCTTGCCGCGTCCGAACGATGCGAACAGCACTCCGATGACGAGCACCGCGACGACCGCGATGATCAGCCACATCCACCACTGGATGTCGTCCATTTTGCTCTCCCTCTCCCGTGCCGCGCGTCGGTTTGACGTGCGGGCTCGTGAGAGGGGTACCCACTAACGCTGCGGCCACTCAGCTGGTGCGTCGTCGCAGGCCCATCGCTCCGCACTCGGGGGCATCCCAGCCGAGCGCATCGCCCTCGCTGATCAGCGCATCAAGTTGATCGGCAATGTCGTCGGGAATGTCGACGGACGAGCGGGATTCCATGCTGACGTGTACGAGTGTCGCCTCCTGCGTACAGGCGAGCGTCTGCTTGTCCTGGTCGACCACGAACGCCATGCCGTGGACGACGCGCGCTGATCGTTCGAGCAGGCGGGCATGCACGGTGAAGCGTTGACCCAAGCGAAGCTCACCGTAGTAGCGCATGTGTTGCTCGACCGTGAACAGGCTCTGCTGGTGCTCGTCGAGGTAGTCATCGCCCAGACCGGCGGCGATCGTTGTCTTCCACATCGCGTGCGAGCACAGCCGGAAGTAGTCGCCGATGTTCATGTGGCCGTTCTCGTCGATGAACTCGTCGGGTACGACCTGGTCAAACAGGGCAGGGAGTTCGACGATCTGCTCGTACGCGGGAAGTGTGGTCACAAGCAGCGACGATACTTGCCGCGTCAGCCACCCAGAGAACCGACCGCACGGGCGATGACCAGCAGGGAGATGAGCAACGCCGAGGTCGCCTGCACACCCATCAGTGCCTTGGCGCGGATCGACAGCGGCATGGTGTCTGTAGGGCTGAAAGCGCTGGAGTTGGTGAGCGACACGTACAGGTAGTCCGGGAAAGTCGGGATCCAGCCGGAGTTTCGGCTCGCGGTGACGGCGACTTCGGCCACGGTGTCATGATTCTCATCTTGGGAGAACCTCCAGTCGGCCGGCTGCATGTTGTCGTGCGTCGTGACCCGCCGAGCGACTGGTCCGCCGCGATCGATCTCCCAGAACAGGAGGCCGAAGCCGATCACGCCGGTGATCCACACCTGCCCGGCGGCGACGAGCAGTGGCCCGGCAGGAGTGCCCTTGTGCGTCATTGCGTCGACCAGCATCCCGAGCGCCACGAGGTTGGTGACGATGACCAGCGAGGACAGGACGATCGACGCGGCCCGGGACCACTGAGTCTCGCGCGTGATCCTCGTCGGGTTCGTCGCGATGAGTGCAACTAGCAGCACCAGCTCGATCACCGGGATGACGTAGCGATGCCCGATCAGCAGTGACTCCGGCAGTGCGGCGTAGGCGGCGATCGCGAGTATGACGGCGATCGCGGGTGGCAGCCTGTGCTCTCCCATGGCGTTGCGTCGACCCGCCAGCTCGTCCTTCTTGCTCATGAGTCAAACGCTAGACCTGGTCGAGGGCACTCGCCTGTCAGACGTTCCGGCGGTATTGGCCGCCGACCTCGAAGAACGCCTCGGTCACCTGTTGAAGTGAGCAGACCCGGGCGGCGTCCATCAGCGCGGCGAAAACGTTCTCGTGGTTGATCGAGGCGTGCTTCAGCTTGTCAATCGCCTCGGCTGCCTCCACGCTGTGGGCAGCATGGAACTCCTGGACGCGGCGCAGCTGCGATGACTTCTCGTCCTCGGTCGCCCTGGCGAGCTCGACTGGATGCGCCTCACGCTCGGGGTGCGGGTTGAGGAAGGTGTTGACGCCGACGATGGGCAGTGACCCATCATGCTTGCGCTGCTCGTAGAGCATGGACTCGTCCTGGATGCGGCCGCGCTGGTAGCCCGTCTCCATGGCACCGAGCACGCCACCGCGCTCGTTGATGCGGTCGAACTCCGCCAGCACGGCCTCTTCGAGCAGGTCGGTCAGCTCGTCGATGATGTATGCGCCCTGCGTCGGGTTCTCGTTCATCGCCAGGCCCCACTCGCGGTTGATGACGAGCTGGATCGCGAGCGCCCGACGTACCGACTCTTCCGACGGGGTCGTGACGGCCTCGTCGTAGGCGTTGGTGTGCAGGCTGTTGGCGTTGTCATAGATCGCGATCAGTGCCTGCAGAGTCGTACGTATGTCGTTGAAGCTCATCTCCTGCGCGTGCAGGGACCGACCGGACGTCTGTACGTGGTACTTCAGCTTTTGCGAGCGCTCGTTGGCGCCGTACTTGTCGCGCATCGTGATAGCCCAGATGCGGCGGGCGACGCGGCCGAGCACGGAGTACTCGACATCCATGCCGTTGGAGAAGAAGAACGACAAATTTGGTGCGAAGTCGTTGATGTCCATCCCGCGCGCGAGGTAGGCCTCGACGTACGTGAACCCATTGGCGAGGGTGAACGCGAGCTGGCTGATGGGGTTGGCCCCGGCCTCGGCGATGTGATAGCCCGAGATGCTGACGGAGTAGAAGTTGCGCACCTGATGGTCGATGAACCACTCCTGGATGTCGGCCATCATCCGCAGGCTGAACTCGGTGGAGAACAGGCAGGTGTTCTGACCTTGGTCCTCCTTGAGGATGTCGGCCTGCACGGTGCCTCGTACGTTCTGCATCGCGAACGCCTTGAGGACGTCGTGCTCCTCGGCATTGGGCTCGCGTCCGTGCTCGGTGCGGAACACGTCGACCTGCTGGTCGATCGCGGTGTTGAGGAAGAACGCGAGCACGGTCGGCGCGGGACCGTTGATCGTCATGGACACCGAGGTCGTCGGCGAGATCAGGTCGAAGCCGTCATACAGCGCCTTCATGTCGTCGAGCGTTGCGACGGAGACGCCGGACGTGCCGACCTTGCCGTAGATGTCGGGGCGTAGATCGGGGTCGCGGCCATACAGGGTGACGGAGTCGAATGCCGTCGACAGGCGGGTTGCTGTGCCGTCCTCCGACAGCAGCTTGAAGCGGCGGTTGGTACGGAACGGGTCGCCCTCGCCGGCGAACATGCGCGCAGGGTCCTCGCCCTCACGCTTGAACGGGAACACGCCGGCGGTGAACGGGAAGTGGCCCGGCAGGTTCTCGCCGCGCCAGTAGGTGACCAGGTCGCCGTGGTCGGTGTGCTTCGGCAGGCTGACCCGGCGCACCTTGGTGCCGGACAGTGATTCGCGGGTGAGCGCCGTACGGTTCTCGGTGCTGCGGATGTTGACGACCATCTCGTCGCCCTCATACGAACGGACGATGGCGGGCCATCCCTCGATCTGAGCGGCGACCTCCGCGGGCAGGCCCTCTTTGGCGTCTTTGAGCAAGGCGTCGAGCTCGGCCGACTCCAGCTCGGCCGACACCGCGTCCAGTCGCTGAACGCGTCGAGCCTGCTCGCCGAGCTTCGCCGTCTCGGCGTGATAGTCCCGGATCGCCTCGGTAATCTCGGAGAGATAGCGGGTGCGCTCGGGCGGTACGACCTGGTCGATACCGCTGGAGTGGCGTACTTCGGTGATCGGCAGGATGCCTGGCTCGACGGCCAGCCCTGCTGGCGCCAGGAGCGAGATCAGATGCTGGTAGAGCGCCGTGACACCATCGTCGTTGAATGTCGCCGCCGAGGTGCCGAACACCGGCATGTCCTCGGGCTTCTTGCCGAAGGCCTCGCGGTTGCGTACGAGCTGGCGGCCGACGTCGCGGAGTGCATCCTTGGCGCCGCGGCGCTCGAACTTGTTGATCGCGACGACATCGGCGAAGTCGAGCATGTCGATCTTCTCCAGCTGTGAAGCGGCGCCGAACTCGGGCGTCATGACGTACATCGACGTGTCGACGTACGGGACGATCGCCGCGTCGCCCTGGCCGATGCCGGGGGTCTCGATGATGACGAGGTCGTAGCCGGAGGCCTTGAACAGGTCGATGGCGTCGGGCAGGCACTCGGGCAACTCATGGCTGCCGCGGGTGGCGAGCGATCGGAAGTAGATGCGGTCGCCGTCGAGTGAGTTCATCCTGATCCGGTCGCCGAGCAGCGCGCCACCGCCGCGACGACGCGTCGGATCGACCGCGATGACTCCGATGCGGAGCTTGTCCTGCTGATCGAGGCGGAATCGTCGCACGAGTTCATCGGTCAGCGACGACTTCCCCGAGCCGCCGGTGCCGGTGATGCCGAGCACGGGTGCGCCGGAGGCCTTGGACGCTTCGCGAATCTGCTTGAGGAAGGTGTCGTCGAGCCGACCCAGCTCGGCGCCGGTCACAGCCCGCGAGAGTGCTCCGCGATCACCTGTTCTTACGGCTTCAGCCGTGGGCTGGCCCTCGGCCCACAGATCGGTGTCGCAGGCCTCGATCATCGTGTTGATCATGCCGACCAGGCCGAGGCGCTGGCCGTCCTCGGGGGAGAAGATCGTGACCCCCGCCTTGCGGAGCCCTTCGATCTCCTCGGGGACGATCACCCCGCCACCGCCGCCGTACACCTTGATGTGGCCGGCGCCGCGCTCACGTAGGGACTCGGTGAGGTATTCGAAGTACTCGACGTGCCCGCCCTGATAGGAGCTGACCGCGACGCCCTGCACGTCTTCGTCGACCGCTGCGTCGACGACCTCGGCGACCGAGCGGTTGTGACCCAGATGGATGACCTCGGCGCCCTGCGACTGCAGGATGCGGCGCATGATGTTGATCGACGCGTCGTGGCCGTCAAACAGGGCCGAGGCGGTGACGAACCGCACGGGATGCTTGGGCCGGTGCAGGTCACTGGTCATAGTAGGTTCTAAAATAGTCGGTCGTCCTACTAAATGCGAACTGACCTAGTATGTGAGCGTGCCCACGGACCCGAAGCTGCCGTTCGACCCGATCGAGCGGGCTGGTGAGATCTGGTCGAGCCGGATCGGCGAGTCCGGTCCCATGAAGGTTGCGACGTCCATCATGCGGGTGCAGCAGCTGATCCTCGCCGAGCTCGATGGTGCGCTGAAGCCGTACGGCATCACCTTCGCCCGCTACGAGGTGCTCGTGCTGATTTCGTTCAGCGCCGAGGGATCGCTGCCGCTCAGCAAGATCGGCGAACGCCTCATGGTGCATCCGACATCGGTGACGAATGCGATCGACCGGCTGGAGGCGCAGGGTCTGGTCAAGCGCCGGCCCGATGCGGCTGATCGCCGCCGTACGTTCGCCGAGCTCACCGCCAAAGGCAAGGACGTGCTCACCGCGTCGACCGAGACGCTGATGGCGATCGACTTCGCAATCGACGGGCTCAGTGACACAGAGCAGAAGAAGACGTACGAGCTCCTGCGCACCCTACGCGCCTCAGCCGGAGATTTCTGACCGGTCAGCCGTTTCGGTAGACGTCGGAGCGATGGTCGATGTGGAGGATCGTGACGGCATCGACCTCATCGTTGATCGCGTAGAGGA
>CAZWZC010000095.1:0-8940 GCA_964638755.1 uncultured Aeromicrobium sp.
CCACCACGACCGGCGAGTGGTCGCTCCACCGCTCGGCGTAGGCCGCGGCCTTGTCCACCGAGTACGCGACGGCTTTCGGAGCCAGGGCGGGAGACGCCAGCTGGTAGTCGATGCGCCATCCGGTGTCGGTGTCGAACGCCTGGCCGCGCATCGACCACCATGTGTAGGGGCCGTCGACGTCGCCAGCGAGCTGACGGTGCACGTCGACCCAGCCGAGGTCGGCATGGAAGCGGTCGAAATAGGCTCGCTCCTCTGGCAGAAAGCCGGCCTTCTTGAGGTTGCCCTTCCAGTTGCGGATGTCGCGCTCGGTGTGTGCGACGTTGAGATCGCCGGTGAGCAGTCCGTGATGCCCCGAGTCGCGGATCGCCTCAAGGCGTCGGTGCATCTGGTCGAAGAACCGGAGCTTCTCCTCCTGGCGGGGTGTCCCCGCCTCACCGGAGTGCGCGTAGGCCGAGATGGTCGTGATCGTCGAGCCGTCCGCAAGCGGGATGTCGGACTCGATCCATCGCCCGGAGTCGTCAAAGAAGTCGTCGCCGTTGCCGATGCGTACGGCGGTTGGCTCAATGCGACTCAGCACGGCCACGCCGGCCCGTCCTTTGGCCGCGGCCTCGGCATGGACGACGTGATAGCCGGAATCCTGGAGCAGCTCGTGAACGATCGGATCAGGTGCGCGTACTTCTTGAACGGTGATGATGTCGGCATCACGCTCGACGAGCCACTCAGCCATGCCGCTCGATTGTCCGCGGTTCTTGTTGTAGGCGGCGCGAATCCCGTTGATGTTGACGGTGGCGATTCGGAGCACCCCGCAACCCTATGCAGGAGTGCCGACAGCTTGGGGGTCGGTACGGATCGCGGCGATGCCGCACGGGATGCGCGAATGTCCTGCGTGCACCGAAACCCCCTGTTAGGTTCGGCTTTCCCGATGCCGCCGAAAGAGGAGACCGTTGCCGTCACACAGGAAGGCCCGGCGTGTCCGGGGTGGGCGGTTGCTCCTCGGAATTGCCGCAACTCTCGCTGGATTGCTGGTGATCGGTGGCGGCGTGTATTTCGTGAAGTCAGCCGATTCATCGGGGAACGCAGCCACCCCGCCGAGCAGTACGCCCGCATCACCCAGTCCTGCGCCCGCCAGCTCGACGCCGGCGCCAATCAAGCCGCTCGTGCTCGCCATCTCGGTCGACGGGCTCAACCCCGAAGCGATCATCCAGCTCGGCAAGGCGGGGGCGCCGAACTTTCATCGTCTGATGGCTGAAGGCGCATCCACGCTCAACGCGCGATCTGCATACGAGCTGACGATCACACTGCCAAATCACACCGGGATGCTCACGGGCCGACGCGTTGCCGGCCCCGACGGGCACAATGTCACCTTCAACTCAGACAACAACAAGACGCTGACCTCGACGCACGGGACATACGTCCCTGGCCTGTTTGACCTGGCTCATGATGAGGGGCTGAAGACGGCGTTCTTCGCTCAGAAGGACAAGTTCAACTACCTGATCAGATCATGGGATGCCACCCATGGTGCCCCGGACACCACAGGTGAGGACGATGGTCGTGACAAGGTCGACATCGACGCGGTTGGCGAAGCGTCGCAGATGGTCGCCTCCACCCAGAAGGCGCTCGCAGACGGCACGACGGACCTGATCTTCCTCCACATGAGAGCCCCAGACAGCGCTGGACATGGCAGCGGGTGGCTGGGGAGCAGCTACCTGAAAGCTGTCCGATCCGTCGACGCGGACCTGGGAAAGATCCTCGAGACGATCGATGGTGATGCCCGAGTCGCAAAACGGGCCGCGATCTTGCTGACGGCCGATCACGGAGGGCCAGAGGGGGAAAAGTCGCACTCCGACGAAAAGCTGTACGCCGACTATCGGATCCCGTTCATCGCCTGGGGGCGAGACATAGCGCCGGGCGAGGACCTCTATCAGCTCAACGCGGGTCGTCAGGACCCGAAGACCTCGCGGCCCGGCTATGACGGTGCGCAGCCAATTCGGAACGTGGATCTTGCCAATACTGCGCTCGCGATCCTCAGATTGCCGTCGATTCCGGGCGCGATCTCGAGCGAATGGCCGTTGGTCGGGTTGAAATGATGACGAGCCGCCGAGAGTAACGGTGAAAGGTCATCAATCGTTATGGCGTTGATGACCGAATCGATCGACCCGATCTCAAGCTGGCTCCCTGCATCCGACGTTGCCGACGAGCTTGAGCGTGCCCTGGCGCAAGACGAGCTGCGCATTGCGTACCAGCCGGTGATCAATGCCGAAACGGGGAACGTCAGCGGGATGGAGGCGCTCTGTCGTTGGACGTCTCCCAAGATCGGCGACGTCCTGCCGTCCGTTTTCATTGCCGCAGCTGAGCAGCACGGTCTGATCCGTGACCTCGGTGTCTGGGTGCTGCACCGTGCGATGCTCGAGGCCGCGGAGATCCGCCGCCGGGTCGGGCCGCTCGCGCTTGCTGTCAACATCTCGCCGTGGCAGCTGCGCGATGGCCGTTTCGTGCTGGATGCGCTCAATGCGTTGTCGGCCGCCGACCATGACCCCGAAGACCTGATGCTCGAGATCACCGAGAGCTCCACGCTCAAGGACGCCGTCGACCTGGCATCGGACCTTGAGGCGCTGCGCAGCATGGGTGTCAGGGTGTCGCTAGACGACTTCGGTACGGGCGGCTCCAACTTGTCGTTGCTCAAGCAGCTCGGGGTCGACGCGATCAAGCTCGATCGCAGCTTCGTTGCCGGCCTACCGGGCGATGAGGTCGATCGGTTGCTCTGTACATGGTTGATCGACCTGGCGCATGCGCTTGAGCTGACGGTGACCTGCGAGGGTGTTGAGACCGAGGCGCAACGCGAGTCGTTGCGTGATCGTCAGTGTGACGAATTGCAGGGCGCTCTCTTCAGCCCGGCTGTGCCGGCAGCGGACTTCACACCGGAACTGATGCGGCGCATCCGCGCAGGTTAGCGTGCGGCGATGATCGCGGCGACCACGGCGATGAGCGCCGGACCACCCTGGATCGCTGCCGCCCGGGCATACGACTTGCCGGTCGAGAGCAGCACCAGCGAAGCGGCGAGCATGCTGGCGCAGGCGAAGATGATCAGCGTCCAGCCGACAGCGTCGTGATTGTCAGAGATCCGCAGGGTGGCGATACCGACGGCGGCACCGATCGCCAGGAACAGGTTGTAGAACCCCTGGTTGTATGCGAGCGATGCGGTGGTGTCGGCATCAGCCTGTGACGCGAGCCCGAACGTCTTCCACGTCTTGGGCTTCTTCCAGTCGATGGATTCGAGCTTGAAGAACACGATGTGCAGGGCAGCGGCGATGCCGGCGAATATCAGAGCAACAACGGTCATGAGGCGAGCCTAGACCCGTCTTGACATCTTGGCGGTTGAGTAGCCCGAGGGACGAGGGCGTATCGAAACCTAGTGAAGCCGAGATACTCGCTCGAGCGTGCATCTCTCGGGGTTTCGATACGGGCTCGTTCCTCGCCCTACTCAACCAACAGGATTGTCACGCGGTCTGCTTGGCTGCGGCTCGGCCGGCGGCGCGGCCGCTGAAGATGCAGCCTCCCAGGAAGGTGCCCTCCAGAGAGTTGTAGCCGTGCACGCCACCGCCGCCGAACCCGGCGACCTCGCCCGCGGCATACAGGCCGTCGATGGGGGAGCCGTCCATGCCGATCACCGCTGAGTCGAGGTTGGTCTCAAGGCCGCCGAGTGACTTGCGGGTGAGCACGTGCAGCCGTACGGCGATCAGTGGCCCCTTCTTGGGGTCGAGGATCTTGTGTGGCGTCGCCACCCGGATCAGCTTGTCTCCGCGGTATGCCCGCGCCTGACGCATCGCGGCGATCTGAAGGTCCTTGGTGAAGTCGTTGTCGAGCTCGCGATCGCGCTCCTGCACCTGACGACGGACGTCGTCGAGGCTGACGGGGGACTCGGGGGTCAGCTTGTTCATGCCGGCAACGAGCTCCTCGATCGTGTCGGCGACGACGAAGTCCTCGCCCTTCTCCTTGAACGCTTCAACCGGGCTCGTCGCGCCCTTGGAGAGCCGCTCCTTGAGCAGCGTCTTGACGCTTTTGCCGGTCAGGTCGGGATTCTGCTCCTGACCCGAGAGGGCGAACTCCTTCTCGATGATCGCCTGACTGAGGACGAACCAGCTGTGATCATGGCCGCGTTCGCGCAGGAGCTTGAGTGTGCCGAGCGTGTCAAAGCCGGGGAGCCCGGGGATCGGGAGTCGCTGACCGGCGCCGTCGAGCCAGATCGACGACGGTCCGGGCAGGATGCGGATGCCGTGCATGGGCCAGATCGGGTCCCAGTTCTTGATCCCCTCGACGTAGTGCCACATGCGGTCGCGGTTGATGTGGCTTGCGCCGGCCTTTTCGGCGATGCCGAGCATGCGACCGTCGACGTGGGCAGGGACGCCGGAGATCATGTGCTTCGGCGGGGTGCCGAGGCGGTCGGGCCAGTTCTTGCGTACGAGCTCGTGGTTGCCGCCGATGCCGCCCGAGGTCACGATCACCGCCTGGGCGGTCATGGTGAACTCGCCGATCGACGTACGCGATGTGGGCGCAGCGCGCTCGGCTCCGTCGGGCTCGAGCACCTGCCCGCGGATGCCGGTCACCGCGCCGTTGGTCGTGACCAGCTCATCGACCTGGTGGCGGAACGCGAACTGCACGAGTCCCTTGTCGTGACCCTCGCGGACGATCTTCTCAAACGGTTCGACGATGCCGGGGCCGGTGCCCCAGGTGATGTGGAAGCGCGGCACGGAGTTGCCGTGCCCGCCAGCGAGACCGCCGCCGCGCTCGGCCCAGCCGACGACGGGGAACACACTGTGGCCGCGTTCCTTGAGCCACGAGCGCTTCTCGCCGGCAGCGAAGTTGACGTACGCCTCAGCCCATTGGCGGGGCCACTTGTCCTCGTCACGATCGAACTGTGCGCTGCCCATCCAGTCCTGCATGGCCAGCTCGACCGAATCCTTGATGCCCATGCGGCGCTGCTGCGGGGAGTCGACGAAGAACAATCCACCAAACGACCAGAACGCCTGACCGCCGATTCCCTGCTGGCCCTCCTGGTCAACCAGGATCACCTTTCGTCCTGCCTCGACGAGCTCAGCGGTGGCAACCAAGCCGGCCAGACCGGCCCCGACAATGATCACGTCTGCGTCCATGCCGGAGATTGTGTCGTATGTGTGCTGAGCATCATTTCGCGGTGTCTGCGACTCACTCGGCAAATATGGCGTGAATGACTGTCCGGACGGGCTTCGGAGGACTAGATTCGAGTCGTCAAGAACATCATCGTTGGGAGAAAATCACCATGGCGGCAGATTTCAAGGCGCTCGACAAGAACGTACAAGGTGCCATCATTGCTGGCGGAGTTGCGACGATCGTGTCGTTCATCTCGTCGTATGTCAGCGTCAGCTACGACGGCAAGGTTGCAGGGCTTGACCTGTCGTACGGCATCAGTGCCTGGCACAGCTACGCGACGCTCGGCATCCTGCTGGTGATCGCGTCGACTGCGATCATCGCGATCAAGGCATTTGCGGCCGACAGTCTGCCGGACGGCATCCCGTGGAACTTGGCGGCGTTTGGTGCTGCTGCACTCGGCCTGCTGCTCCTGGTCCTGCGTGCGTTCACGATTGGCGGCGGCGGTTCCGGCGTCAGCGTTGGTCCGGGCTGGTCGGGCTACCTGCTGTTCGTTGCTGTTGCGGCGCTGACTTACTTCACGTTCACGCAGTTCAAGGCTTCGGGCGACAAGATGCCCGAGATGAAGAAGAAGGACACCCCGCCTGCGGCGTGACCTGGTTTCAAGACGAAAGGCCCGGCTTCGACCGGGCCTTTCGTAGTTCATCGAGCTATTCGTAGGACAGCGTCACGTCGGGTGTTGTCGGCCAGCTCTGGCAGGTGAGGACGTACCCGGCAGCGAGCTCGTCGGGCTCGAGCGCGTAATTGTGCCGCATCTCGACGGCCCCGTCCAACACCTTGGCCCGGCAGGTGCCGCATACGCCTCCACGGCACGCAAAGGGTGCTTCGGGGCGTACCCGGAGCAGGCCCGCCAGCACCGAGTCGTCCTCGGGCTGCAGTGTGTATGCGCTGGTGCGCCCATCGAGCGTCGCAGTCACGGCAGGCCCGCCGTCGACGAACGCGTCCGCCGGCCTGGGCGGTGGGGGAGCGTCGTCCACGTGGAAGAGCTCGCGGTGCACGCTGGTCGCGCCGGCGGCCTCGAGCGTCGCGGTGAGCTCGGTGACCATGTCGAGGGGGCCGCAGAGATACCAGTCGTCGATTGTGTCCGGGTCGATGAGTGAACCGAGGATGCGCTTGAGCCGATCGCCGTCGAGGCGGCCCGAGAGCAGCTCGGACTCGGTCTGCTGGCGGCTGAACACATGGACGAGGTGAAATCGGTCGGGGTGGGTGTCCTTGAGATCGGCGAGGTCGTCGAGGAACATCACGGACTGCTCGTTGCGGCTCGCGTACAGCAGCGTGACCGCGCTCCCGCTGGCGAGGGCTGCGCGGGCGATGGAGAGGATCGGCGTGATGCCGCTGCCGGCGGCGACGAGTCCGACATGCTGGGTCGTCGTTCGCGGTCCGAACGAACCGCTTGGTGCCATCACGTCGATCGTGTCGCCCGGCTGAAGGGTTGTGAGGCGGGTCTCGGAGAAGGCGCCGCCGGGAAGCCGCTTGACCCCGATCTGCCACGTGCCAGGTGCGCTGCAGAGCGAGTACGTACGGCGCGCCCCGGTTGAAAGCAGATCCCCGTCGAGCCCGATGACGACGTGCTGGCCGGGCTTGAAGGCGAACTCCTCGTGCAGTTCGTCCGGCACGTCGAATGTCAGCGCCACCGAGTCCGCAGTCAGCTCATCGATCGCTGCCACCGTGAGCGGGTGGAACATCAGAGCACCTTGAAGGAGTCGAAGGGTTCGAGGCAGTCATCGCAGCGCCACAGCGCCTTGCAACTCGTCGAGCCGAAGCGCGAAAGCTCACTGGTACGCGGTGATCCGCATTGCGGGCAGCGGACTGAGAGGTTGATCGGAGTCGTGCCTTGCCAAAGATCAGACACAGTGTGCGTTGGCGGGGCGATGCCGGCAGCGTGGAGCTTGTCCTTGCCGGTTGGCGTCATCCAGTCGGTGGTCCATGCGGGCGAGAGCACGGTGTTGATGCTGACATCTGCGTCGGTGTCGTCGAGCGATGCACGGATGTCCTCGGCGATCGCGGACATCGCCGGGCAGCCGGAGTAGGTGGGGGTGATCGTGACGGTGACCTGGTCGCCATCGACGGCCACGTCGCGCAGGATGCCGAGCTCGGCGATCGTCACGAACGGCAGCTCGGGGTCGACGACGGCTTCGATGCGCGTACGGGCGTCGGCGAGGGTCACCATGTTGCGCCCTCGTGCTCGCGTGCCAAAGACTGCATCTCGTCGAGCAGCTCGGTCAGGTGCGGGGTGTGCTCGCCGCGCTGCGTGCTGGCTGTCGCGGTCGGGACGGTCAGTGTGGCGGCGGTCAGGATGTCGGCGAGCTGTGTGCGTACGCGTTGTTCAACCTCGGGTGCGGCGGAGCAGAGCTCGGTGAGCAGTGGCCAGACGGCATCGGCGGCATCTTGCATCTTGGTGTGCGAGACGTCCGTGCCGTCGCCAAGCCGCAGCACCCAACCCTCGGCGTGCTCGAGGTGGTAGGTCGCTTCCTTGAGCGCCTTGGCGAATATCGCCTTGAGGTCATCACTGCCGGGGTTTGTGCGAAAGAGCGCACACTCGTACGACGCGAAGGCCAGCAGTCGCATCATCGAGAAGGCGAAGTCGCCGTTGGGCAGCTCGACGAGCGTGCAATTGCGCCATTTGGGTGCGTCGCGGAAGTAGGCGAGCTGGTCCTCGTCGCCGACCAGCGCATACAGGCTGCGCGCCTGGCCGAGCAGGTCGAGGCCGATGTTGCCGAACGCGATGTCGAGCTCGATCTCCGGTGCGCGGGTCAGCCACTCGCTGCAGCGGTGCGACAGGATCAGCGTGTCATCGGCAAGTTCAATCGTTTTTTCACGTTCGGTGATCACAGGTGCTCGACCCCGTCCGGCACGTCGTAGAACGTGGGGTGGCGGTAGATCTTGTCGGCGGCCGGATCAAACCACGCCTCCTTCTCGTCCGGGCTGCTCGCGGTGACCTCGGCGGCCGGGACGACCCAGATCGAGACTCCTTCGCCGCGTCGGGTGTAGACGTCGCGGGCGTTGCGCAGGGCGCTCTCGGCGTCAGAGGCGTGGAGCGAGCCGGCGTGCACATGTGACACGCCGCGCTTGGGTCGTACGAAGACCTCCCACAGCGGCAGCCCAGTCATGCTGCTTTGCCCTGGTGCTTGGCGGCGTATGCGAGGGCCGCCTCGCGTACCCATTCGCCGTCGGCGTGAGCGGTGGTGCGGCGTTCCATCCGCTCCTCATTGCAGTAGCCCTTCCCCGCGATGACGTCGTACAGCTCAGAGAAGTCGATCTCGCCGAAGTCCTGGTGTCCTCGTTCGGCATTCCAGCGCAGGTCGGGGTCCGGGAGGGTCAGTCCGAGTGCCTCGGCCTGGGGTACGGCGATGTCGACGAAACGCTGGCGCAGCTCGTCGTTGCTGAACCGCTTGATTCCCCAACGCGTCGAGCGTGCGGAGTTGGGCGACTCGGCGTCGGGAGGGCCGAACATCATCAGGCTCGGCCACCACCAGCGGTCGACGGCGTCCTGCGCCATCGCGTGCTGTGCGGCAGTGCCGTTGCTGAGCGTGAGGAGCAGGTCGAAGCCTTGGCGCTGGTGGAACGACTCTTCCTTGCAGATGCGGACCATCGCTCGCGCATACGGCCCGTACGAGCAGCGGCATAGTGGCACCTGGTTGACGATCGCAGCACCGTCGACGAGCCAGCCGATCGCGCCGATGTCGGCCCAGGTGGTGGTCGGGTAGTTGAAGATCGAGGAGTACTTCTGCCGGCCCTCGTGCAGAGCGTCGAGGA
>CAZWZC010000096.1:0-8815 GCA_964638755.1 uncultured Aeromicrobium sp.
CGAGCACACGGTGTACACGACCGACTAGCGTGCGGGGGCTGCCCAATCGAGACTGAGTGACTTGTATGTACTCCCAACCATCCCCTCGCCAACGAGCATAGCGATCGATGTCGCTGGCGAACTGCCAAGGATCCTCCGCGTGCTGACGCCCTTCGTACTCGACCAGCAGCCTCCACCGGCGATACACCAGATCACCACAACCCAGGAATACGCCGTGATCGTCGAACACATCCAGGTTGGGCTCCGGCACCGGCAGTCCGGCGAAGACCAGTATGCAGCGAGTCTCCGACTCCTTGATGGATCTCGATCGCCCGTCCATCCACCTGAGTGCCTCGCGTGCAATGGCCGTGCCCGGCCGCCAGGGATCCCGCTCGATGAATTGTGCCAAAGCTGCCTTCGTCATGTAGTCGCGATTGAGCAACCAGTCGCCCGCGGCAATCACGTCGATCAGACGCATCGACATTGCGGCACCCACGAACGCCGCCTCCACCGACACGCGCTGATCGCCTGACCAAGGCATGACCTCCGTCCGGTGGAGGAAGATGTCATCGATGGTCAGGTGCAGGTCACGCGCCACCGTGAAGTGCAACGGCTTGAGCTCACCAAGCTCAAGGCCAAGCTCCCACAGTGCGGTCCCATGGCTGAGCCGCGAATCGGCTGGCAGCGCCAGACGGGCGGCGGCTATCCACTGCCGTGGTGTGAGGACAGCACCGCGCAGCCGGTACACCGAAGGAAAGATGGCCTCAAATCGCTTGTGCTGCAGCATCCTCGGGGTGATGCCCGCTTCGAGCGCCTCCTCGCGAGCAAAAGCTCGGCTTCGCAGATGAGCAGGAACCGGTCGAGGAGTTCGCATGGGGCAAGTGCACCGCCTACTCTCCTCTGCCGCGCTCAAAGCCAACTCGACTGTGGATGCATACTCAGCTCGGCGTCCTATGTGCATTTCCCGAGCGGTGGATCCTCAACCCAATGACGGAACTTTCGGTGGTCTGCGCACCGCGCATCGCCGTTTCTGCTCATTCGGTTGAGGATCCACCGCTCGTTGGGATGGGTGCGCCTACGATCTAGGCGTGCTTGTGAACCGCGTCTCAGAGCGTGCCTGGGGTTGGATCGGTCCCATCGGAGTCGCACTCCTTGCGTTCGTGCTCCGGATCTGGAATGTCGGCTACCCGAACCGGCTGATGTTCGACGAAACGTATTACGCGAAGGATTCGTGGTCGCTGCTGCAGCACGGGTACGTCCAGGACTTCGTCGAGAAAGCCAACGACAAGGTCGTCCAAGGCGATCTGACCGGTCTCACCAACGGCCAACCCGCACAGATCACCCACCCAGACGGTGGCAAGTGGATCATCGCGCTCGGCGAGCAGATTTTCGGGTTCGACTCGTTCGGTTGGCGCATCTCTGCGGTAGTGGTCGGTGCGCTGACGGTGCTCGTACTGGCGCGGCTCGTGCGTCGACTGACCGGATCCACGGTGATCGGCTGCTTCGCAGGTCTTCTGCTGTGCTTCGACGGATTGCACTTTGTGATGTCGCGCATGGCGCTGCTCGACGGATTTCTGACGTTCTGGATCGTCAGCGCTGTCGCCTGTCTGGTCGCCGACCGCGACTGGCTGGTCCGTCCTGAGCGGAGTGAGCGGCTCGACCGCTATCGGCCACTGCGACCATGGCAGCTGCTCGCTGGCGTCTGCTTCGGCATGGCTTGCGGGACCAAGTGGAGTGGCGTCTACGTGCTCGCAGTTTTTGGCCTACTCGCAGTCGTCTGGGAGGTCCTCGCCCGACGCAAGCACAGCCGCGATCGCGGGCTCAAACGGCGCTGGGTGCGTTCAACCCTCGCGATCGGACTGCCGGCATTCTTCTCCATCGTCGGCGTCGCGTTCGTCGTCTACCTCGCGGCGTGGACTGGCTGGCTGATCCACCACGACCTGTACGAGCAGCGTTTCGGCCTGGGCTTTGGCGAAGAGTCTGGCTGGGGCGCCTATGTGACGCAACCGACCGGTGGGTTCTTCGGCCCCACGCTCGATGCGTTCCGATCGCTGTGGCACTACCACGTCATCACGTGGGACTTCCACACCGGAAGCTATCTCGCCGGCAAGACCCACCCCTACCAATCCGATCCGCTCGGCTGGCTGGTGATGGAGCGACCCGTCGGTGTGGATGCCCAGAACGGCCTGGCAGCAGCCTCATGCGGTGCGCCGGCAACCTCGACCTGCATGCGCGAGGTTTTGCTGCTCGGCAACCCGATCCTGTGGTGGACCGGCGCCCTGGCACTGATCGCCGCCGTGGTTGCCTGGTTCAACACCAAGGATTGGCGCTGGGGTGTGCCGATCGTCGGCGTTGCGGCCACCTGGCTGCCGTGGTTCATCTCGTCTGGCCGACCGATATTCTCGTTCTACGCCGTTGCCACGATCCCGTTCACCATCATCGCCATCTCGCTGGTCGTGAACGGGCTCATCACGAGCGCGAGCACCCCTCGCCAGCGATATGTCGTGTGGCTGATCGCCGGCGCTCTGCTGACGTCGGTCGTGGTCACATTCTGGTACTTCCACCCGATCTACACCGATGGCCTCATCAGCTATGACGCATGGCGAAGCCGCATGTGGTTCAACCGATGGATCTAGCTGACCTCGGCGTCAGCCGCGCGTCAGAACGGATGGGACGATGGCCAGATGCCCACTCCCTGGACCGCACCCACGCCCGAATCCGATGACGGACCACTGACCGGACCCGACCGGCCGATGCTGGAATCCTTCCTGCAATGGCAGCGTACGACGCTGCTCAACATCTGTGCCGGCCTCACCGGCGAGCAGCTCGCCTCGCGACCCGTTCCGTCGACCAATCTGTCACTGCTCGGACTGGTGCGACACATGGCGAAGGTCGAGCGCATCTGGCTACAGATCCGCGCCGGCGCGACCGGAGTCGATCCCCTGTACGACCCCGCGCTCGGCAAGGACCACGACTTCGAGCATCTCGTCGCCGAGGAAGCCCCCGCCGTGTTCGTGCAGATACAACAGGAGTGGCGACTCGGTGACGAGGCAGTCGCCAGCATGTCATTCGATGACACTCTCACGAACCATGGCGAGGAAATGTCACTACGGATGACGTACGTGCACCTCATCGGCGAGTACGCCCGTCACAACGGCCACGCTGACATCCTGCGTCAGTGCGTCGACGGGGTGACGGGACGCTGACTCAGACCAGCTTGCGACGCCCACCGATTCGACGCGCACGACCGGTCCACACGATCCCTGCACCGAGGAGCAACATGCCCCCGGCGAGCAGCGGCTGCCACCACGACGTCGAGGCACCCGTGTCAGGCAGGGCTGCGTCATCATCTGATCCGTCACCGTCGCCGTCACCGTCACCGTCGTCACCCGGATCGACCACCCGCGCCTGGACTGTGAGTTCGAGCTCGACCGGCTGGCCGGTGACAGATCCCTCTTGATCGATGCTGACAGTGACAGTGTCAGGCCCCGGCGCGGCCGGTGCTGTGTAGGTGCTGGCGTCGGCAAACGACGCGCTGAGCGTTCCGGCGGCCGGGCTGACCGAACCACTCGCAGCAGCAAATGCGGTCGGAAGGCCCGCAAAGAAGCTGGGCAGCGACACCGACGAGCCGTTGCTGAGATGTGCCAGGTCTGTCGTGATCGGTGTCGTGTCGTTGACCTCGACCGTGGACGATCCGAGAGCAGCAGTCGTGACGACCCACGGAGCTGTCGTGATGGCCCCCGGCAACGGACCTGTGTTGACGGCATCCGAGCAATACGTTCCACCCAGCAGTGGGTCCGTCTGGCAGCCCCACCAGTTCTCGGCGGCATTGACGACAGCCGTCGTGGAGTTGCTCAGGCCATTGGTGTCGGCAAACAACCTGTTGTGCTGAGCTGTCACCGTCGTCGGATCGTCGCCGTTGTCCTGCTTCACCGTGATGGCGGTGGCCAGGCCAACGATGTTGTTCTCGTTCACCTTGGCGTCCTTGACGGATCCGGAGATGGTGACACCAGAGCTGCCGGCCGAGAGATCGCCGGTGATCCGGTTGCCGGTGATCGTGACAGAACCGATCGACGGATCCGCGTTGACGATACCTACGGAGTTCGAGCCGACGAAGATGCCCGGGTCGTTGGCTCCGAGCCCGGAGATGACGTTGTCGGACACGATGACGGTGTCATACCCGGCGGCATCCTTGACGACGCCAAATGCATTGCGTAGGTAGAACAGGCGACCATCGGTGATGGTGTTGTTCGTGACCTCCATTTTGTGCGTGAGCCGGTACGGCGTGTACTCGTTGCCCACGAAGATCGCGGAGTTTCCGCCGGCGGCCTCGTGCATGTCGTTTCCGGCGATCCTGACATTGCCGTCATAACTGTCGACGCCGATGTTGTTGTACTTGGTTCCGACAAATTCGCTGTCGGTGATTTCGAGCGGTGGGGCCTCGCGGTTGGCTCCGGCGCTCACCCCACTGTCGGCGTAGATGCCGTAGCCCGTTGTGCCGCCGTTGGTGAACTTGAGGTACTCGAACCCGATGGATGTGATCTCGGTGCTCGGCTGCTTGATCCCGACGTAGACCGCGTACGTGGCGGTGCCAGCGTTGGTCAGCGTCATGTTCTGGATGTCGATCTCGCCTTCGCCCGTCGCGGCCGGGCGGATGTCGAAGATCTGCTTGTTGAGCCCACCGCCGTCGAGGATCGTCGTCCCGGCTCCAGCACCGAGGATCCTGGTCGGTTGGGTGATCTTGACATTGGAGGCCGGATAGGTGCCCGACGCCACGTTGATGGTGTCCTGAGCCGGCGTCGCCTCCGCCGCTGTGACAGCGTCCTGGATCGTGGTGTAGTCGCAGCCCACTGCGCAGACCGAGATCGTCGCGGCACTGGCAGGTGATGCAAAAAGCAGTCCCGCGAGAACGATGGAAGTGGCAAAGAGCAGACGCAGGATGCGCATTTTGTGAAGATTCCTGTCAGTTGGCCGGTCACGGCGCGAGCAACCTCGCGATCGTCTCACACCCGGGGTCGAATGGCAGAAGAACGCAGGTCAGCGGCCTGTCGCTCCCTTGAGCACGAGGTCGACGATCCAGGCGATGTCGGCCGCTGCCTCGCGGGGAGGCTTCGACGGACGCGTGATCGCCGAGAGGACGAGTCGTACGACACTCTCGATCGCCACGTCGAGCTCGACATCGGTGAACGGAAGGGGGGGATAGAACTCAACGATGCAATGCATCACAACGAGCACCGCCGAGTCGATGATCTCGCCCGATTCGGTGGTGAGCAGCTGCAGCAGATCCGTGTCGTGCTCATCGGGCTGGGCCCCGACGATCGTCCGCACGATGAGGCTGTGCTCACCCATCACCAAAACCCCCTCACACGCAGATCTGATGCCGGACACCACGTCGGGTTGTTCGGCCATTCGATCGCGCACCACCGCCAAGAAGCGGTCGAGCTCGCGCAGAACAAGGTGCTGCGCCAATCCGTGCTTGGTTCCGAACTCGTTGTAGACGGTTTGCCGGCTCACTCCGGCGATGTCGGCGACGCCAGCCATGGTCACGCTGGACCAGCCGGAACGTTCGATGACATCCTGCGCGGCATCGAGGAGCCGCTCTCGCACGGGTGCCCCGACCACGACGTCGGTCATACGATCTCATCCTCAAGTCGTACGTGATCTGCGATCCATCTGCGGGCGGAGCGGATCTCCTTGGGGTGTCCCATGCCGACGGCACCTCGCACGACCCCATTCTCCAGCAGGTAGGCCGTGAAATCGTGGTCATCGAGCGATCCGCGTACGACCAGCTCGTGAGTTGCGAGCGGCCAGCCAACGACCTGCAGTGTCAAACCGTACTGGTCGGACCAGCACCATGGCACCTCGACGAAGGGCGTCTCGTCGAGGTCCGTCCTGTGGAACGCCATGTTCTTGCCGACGGCGGTGCCGTGGTTCTGCGCACCCTGCCAGTGCTCGACTCGGTGACGGCCGCCCAGCGCCCCATCCAGGAATGGCGGAGTCGGTTGATTGGCGACGTCTCCGGCGGCGAAAACGCCGGCCGCTGAGGTGTGGCCGTACTCGTCGACCAGAATGCCTCCGCCGTCCTCGGGAGGCGCAATGACGAGTCCTGCTCGCTCGGCAAGCTCAATGTTCGGAAGCATGCCGACAGCGACCACCACGACAGGTCCCGACCAGGAGCGGCCGTCGTCGGAGCGTACGACCATCTCTTCGCCATCGATGATGGACTCGACCGTCACGCTGGTGTGGAGCTCAGTTCCGTTGTCCTTGTGCAGGTCGATGTACATCTGCGCCAGCTCAGGAGGCAGGAGCCGCGGCAACGGGACCGACCCCGTCTCGAGCAACGTGACCTCACACCCCATGCCGCGCGCGCTGGCCGCGATCTCCGAACCGATCAGCCCCGCGCCGACGACAATCAAGTGCTTGCCGGCAGCCATCTCGTCCTGCAGTCGCGACCCGTCGGCGACAGTGCGAAGCGTACGGACGCCGCTCACGTCCCACGGGGTACGAGCGCGCCCACCGGTCGCCAGCAGGAGCTGGTCGTAGGCGATCTGCTCGCCGTCGGTGAGATGGGCGATGCCGTTTCCAATCGAGGTGACCGTCGTATCAGTACGGAGGGTGACCTGCTGGTCATCGAACCACTCGGCCCTCCTGATGCGGATCTCATCGGTCGACTTCTCGCCGCGGATGATCTCCTTGGAGACTGGAGGTCGGCGATAGGGCAGCTCGGGCTCGTCACCGATCAGCACGATCTCGCCCGTGCCGCCGGCCGAACGAATCGCACCCGCGGCACTCACGCCAGCGATGCCGGCCCCCACGATGACGGTTCGTGACGTCATGACTCAGACCAGCTCAAGCACTAGTCGATCTCCAACATCGTGAAGTCAGCCTTGGCGGCGCCGCAGTCGGGGCAGGTCCAGTCCTCGGGGATGTCCTCCCACTTGGTGCCGGGCGAGATGTTCTCCTCTTCCCAACCTTCGGCTTCGTCGTAGATGAACCCGCACTGCTGGCACTCCCAGCGCTTCATGACTGGTCCTTCTGCTGGCGGGTCTCCATTGCGATGACCGTGCCGTCCTGGTCGTTGCGCTCGAACTCCTCGATCGGCACGAAGTCGACCTGCTCGCGCACGCCGCAGTCGGGGCACGCCCAGTCGGCGTCAACCTCGGTGAACGGCGTGCCCGCGGGCCACCCCTCGCGGGGGTCGCCCTTGTCCTCGTCATACACGTACTCGCAGTTGGGGCAAACGTATTTGCTCATGCCGCAATCCCGTTCTTCGTCGCGTAGCGAGCGGCGGTACGCGGGTGGACATTGGCGAGGCCGAGGTCGCCGTCGTAGTGGCTCATGACGCGCTTGTCCATCACCGCTCGCCAGATCTGCGGGACCCAGGACAGGACGATCATTCCCGCATAGCCCGTTGGAAGCACGGGCGCTTCCTTGAAGTCGCGGAGTGCCTGATAGCGACGGGTCGGATTGGCATGGTGGTCGCTGTGGCGCTGCAGGTGATAGAGCAGCACATTCGTGCCGATGTTGTTGCTGTTCCAGCTGTGGCTCGGATTGACCCGCTCGTAGCGTCCGGACTCAAGAATCTGGCGCTTCATCCCGTAGTGCTCGAGGTAGTTGACCGACTCAAGCAGCCAGATTCCTGCGATGGCCTGAAGGACGAGGTATGGCAGGATCTCCGGACCGAACGCGATCGTCAGACCGCCCCACAGGACCACGGAGAACATCCATGCGTTGAACAGGTCGTTCTTGATCGACCAATGACTTTTCTTCTGGCGGGCGAAGCGCTTCTTCTCCAGACCCCAGGCACTCTTCAGGCTGCCCCAGACCGTGCGCGGCATGAACTCCCAGACCGTCTCACCGAGGCGGGCGCTGGCTGGGTCCTCCGGGGTGGCCACGCGTACGTGATGGCCGCGGTTGTGCTCGATGAAGAAGTGGCCGTAGAAGGTCTGGGCGAGGGCCACGCGGGCGAACCAACGTTCGTACTCCTCCTTCTTGTGACCGAGCTCGTGCGCAGTGTTGATGCCGATGCCGGCGACCATGCCAAGCCCGAGGGCCAGTCCGATCTTCTGCACGACCGTCAATGGGTCCTCGATGCCGGGCAGGGTGCCACCACCAAGCAGGAAGGCTCCCCAGATGAGACCGGCGATCTGCACGGGGATGAACGCGTAGGTGACCCAGCGGTAGTAGCGGTCCTGCTCCAGCGCCTCGATGACCTCGTCCGGCGGGTTGTCTGGGTCGATGCCCGCGAGCAGGTCAACGATCGGGATCAGCACGAACACGAAGAACGGGCCGAAGTACCACGCCAGCGAGGATTCAGTCCAGGCATACAGACCCCACATGCCAACCGGGATCAGTGGCACGAGTGCGCCCACGATCCACAGATAGCGCTTGCGGTCCCGCCACTGAATGTCGACTCCGTCGACCGTTGCCTGGATCGTCATGATGGTCCTCCTGGTGCACCGGGGAGCTCTCGAACGAGGCGCTTTACAGGAAGGTATCAAATGTAAAGTAGTGTGGCAAGGGTCAGGCCACGAAGCGTTCGAGCCCGGCCAGCACCAGCTTGGTCTTTGTCACACAGGTTTGCAGGACCGCGTCGGCCTTCGGAAGGTCCCCGACGGTCACTTCCTTGCGGGTCTCGTACTTCAGGCTGGTCACGACGAAGATGCCGTCGTCCACACCATCGCCACCGATTCGGACGGCATCACCGATCTTCACCTTTGACATCCACGACGAGCCGCCGCAATAGTCGTGCTCGGCGATCAGCAAGGGCCGTTGTGCGCCGAGGTATACCGCGATCGGACCTTTGCACGTGTCAAGCAGGGCGGTCGCGCCATCG
>CAZWZC010000097.1:0-3784 GCA_964638755.1 uncultured Aeromicrobium sp.
TCCTGACTTACGTGTGTGTTGAGTTCCATATTCAGCTCCCTTCAAGTAGGCTTGAGCATGCAGCATAATGCATGCAGCATAATGCAAGGAGCAGTCATGAATTCGTTGTCGCCGTTCGCTCGGGCCATCGTCGAGCAACGCAAGAGGCGCAACATGTCTCGGTCCCAGTTGGCCGAACGTTCCGAGCTCTCCTACCCGTATGTGTCACAACTCGAGACAGGGCTTCGCAAGCCGTCTCGCAAGGCAGCCGATGCGCTCGCGAGCGCCTTGGGTATCAGTGTGGAGGACTTGGAGCGCACGATCCCGCGCAACGATGACGATCTGCTGCAATTGCAGGAGGCGGAGATGTTCTCAGAGCACCTCACCGCCGGCTCGGCGCTCCGTATGCTGACCCCGCCGAGTGCTGCGCGCGCCATACGAGAATCAACTGCACCAGGTTCGAGAGACGACCTGATCGGCGACATCATCGACTTGCTGGAGGAGTTCGACTCGGCTGACCGCCTCGACGTACTTGCGGAAGTGCAGAAGCGAGCCATGCAGCGGATGCTCGACGAGGGCAGCTCCCGCTGACCGACTTAAATTACGCAAACAGCATTGAAATTGTCAGTGGCTGCCTCTAGCGTCGTCTGTATTGGAGATCGATAGAGAGGACGCGCTGATGAGCACATATGAAGAGGTGGTGGTCGACCGCGAGGTTGAAGCTGCCTGGCTGCAGTTCCGCGTCCGCCTCGCCGATCACCTCGCGCAGATGGACGACGAAGACGAGGTCGTCATCACCGCACCGCGTGGCGCCGACGCTCGGCTGGTTCGCATCCGCGTCAGGGTCGGCGAAGCCGAGACTCTGCGCATGTCGCTCTCCTTCCGCATCGATCGCGAGCGCGATCGGATGGGGCAGCTCAAGAGGCACATGGCCGAGATCGGACTCACGGCAGGCAGTCTCGTAGTGGCGCGCGGCAAGGTCGATCGCATGGCACACGCAGTCGAGCGGTCGCTGCGCGAACTCTTCGGCCTGGTGCACCCATGCTTCTTGACGGTGCGAGCCGACGGTCTCGTCTTGGTCGATCCGCCGAAGCGGCTCGTGTCGCCGCCCGCCGTGCCTGCACTGCCTGAGTCGGTCACTGTCCTGTCCAGCGAGGACTTGGCGCTCTGGGTCGATCGTGCACTCGAGCCGGAGTTCGGTCACGCTCCGCGCAAGACCAAGGAGGGGGACATCTGGGCGAACCGGGGAGACCACCGCTTGGTGATCCGGGTCAGCAAGGACCGCCCGATCATCGACCTCTCGGCGGTGATCGCGAAGGACGTCGACATCCGCAAGGCACGCAAGCAGGTTCACAAGTTGAACGACCGGTTCTACTTCTACAGGTTCTTCGTACGAGGCGATCGCCTGATGATGGCCGCAACCGTCTCCGGGCGCCCCTTTGCTCCCAGCACCTGGTGGAGACGATGAACAGGATGCTGTCGTGGTTGAGCAAGCGAGCGCCTGAGATCCAGGCGAAGGTCAGCGCGAAGCCTACAAAGGATACCGACGTGAAGATCGACGCCGACCTGATGCTGCTGTACGCCACGCCGACAGCCGCGCTCGCTCGCGCTCTCTCGAAGGGCGATCGCCAAGTGCTCAGTGACTGGCGCACGAAGGTGCGATTGACCCAGTACGAGGCGAAGCAGCAGGCCGCACAGCTTGAGCACGGGGCTGTCCAGTGCGCGCTCGTCGTCTCGGTCATCGCGTGGCGCAGGGTGTATGCCGCGCTCCGTGAAGTACTACTCAACAGGGGGAGTGGCAGCATGATGATCTGCGACTGGGACACCGTCGCACAGTCCCTCGAGGCACGGCTGTTGACCTTGGAGGACGGCGAGAGCTTCGTCCTGGACGGGCCGCTCGATGACGAGAATGATCCCGACGGCGGCAGCTCGCGCTACGTCCAGTTCTGTGCGTACAACGGTGGAGAGTCGATCCGTTGCGAGGTGGTGAGCAACTCATACCTGCCCACACACCTCAGGCACTCGATCGACGACCTGGTCACCCTGCGGATCGCGGGTTGGACGCTGCCGACGGCGCTGCCCGGCGAGGACGAAGAGTCAGGCTCGTACAACCTGTTCCTCGACGTCGACGGGGATGACGCCGCCGCTGGTGCGAAAGCTGTGTGCGTCGCGCTGCGCGACCTGTGGTCGATGAGCCCGTACGAGTTCGTCACCGGCGGCTGCGTGATCAACATTGAGCCGGAGGACTTTCTCCTTCGTGAGCCGCCGAACGACGAAACTGCGAGGATCTGACGCATGCCTCTTCTCTGGCCAGCCCAGCCCAACTTCGTCAACGATTCGGAGCGGCGAGTCTGGACTGCGCTGAACGATCAGCTCGGGGAGAACGACCTCCTGATCGCCAACCAGCGATTCATAGATCGCGAGCGTGACTACGAGGTCGACATCGTCGTGGTCTTCGACGGCGGGGGAGTCGTCGTGCTCGAGATCAAGGGCGGCACAGTCTGGAACGCCGACGGACAGTGGTGGCAGAAGTCGCCCGAGGGGGACCGCAAGATCTTCCCCGTCGACCAGGCGATGAAGGCCAAGCACATGCTGCAGGACTACGTGTACGAGTCTGCGGCGTGGGGCTCGCTCGGCAAGATCCGCTGGGTGCATGCGGTCTGCTTCCCCGACACCGCGATCGACATGCGGTTCGACACCCCTGACTGCCACCGACAGATGGTGATCGACCGAGGCAATCTTGCCGACATCGCGGGCCTGCTGCGAACGCTCGTCGACATCCAAGAGACGACAGCCCGCCCCTGCACGGGGCAGGACATCGTCGCCATCCATGAAGCCCTGAGCGGCCGGTTCCTGCCCCAAAGGAATGCTATTCCGTCTGGCTCAGACCTGGTTGAGCTGCGCGATGAGGTCACCGAACGACTCAGCGCTGAGCAAGCAGTCATCCTCGATGCGATCCAGCTCCTCCCACGGGTTGAGGTGCGCGGCGGAGCAGGCAGCGGCAAGACCTGGCTCGCCGTCGAGCAGGCTCGGCGCCTCGCGAAGAAGGGGGAGCGGGTCGCACTGCTCTCGTACTCGCGCGGTCTTGCCGCATGGATGCAGCGCCGCGTCGCCACGTTCGACCGCAAGGAGCAGCCCGCATACGTCGGCACCTTCCACGGCATCGGTGCCGAATGGGGTACCCCCGACGGCAGCGACGACGACTCCGACTTCTGGGAGACGCAGCTCCCCGCGATCATGCTCGACCTGGCGCGTGAGCAGATCCCGGCCAACCTCTACGACTCGATCATCATCGACGAGGCGCAGGACTTCGCCGATGCGTGGTGGCCGGTTGTCCTCGCCGCACTGAAGTACGAAGACGGCGGTCTGTACGTTTTCTCCGACGAGGGGCAGCGCATCTTCTCCCGCTTCGGCAACGCGCCGGCTGGACTCGTGCCGCTGGTGCTTGAGCAGAACCTCCGGAACACCAAGCAGATCTCCCAGACCTTCACCTCGATGGCGCCAAACCGCATGCGGGCCAGCACGTACGACGGACCGGCCGTGCGCTTCCACGCCTGTGCGGCGGAGGACGCGATCAACGCTGCCGACGACATGGTCGTGAAGCTCATGGACGAAGGCTGGGAAGCATCCGACATAGCGGTGCTCTCAACCGGAAATCGGCATCCCGAGCAGAAGCATCGCCAAGAGGCGGGGTGGGAGTCCTACTGGGACTCGTTCTGGGACAAGGACCAAGTGTTCTACGGCCACGTCATGGGCTTCAAGGGTCTCGAGCGCCGCGCGGTGGTGCTGGTGTGCAACCACCACG
>CAZWZC010000097.1:3794-8815 GCA_964638755.1 uncultured Aeromicrobium sp.
AGCCGGGTATCAAACGAGCCAAGGAACGTCTGTACGTCGGCCTCTCACGAGCGCGTGATTTGCTCGTAGTCTGCGGCGACCCGGAGCACATCGAAGACGTCGGCGGTCCAGCCGTGCTGAAGAAGCTGGGTGGCTGACATGGCGTTGACCGACTCGGAGCTGCAACAGGCGGGATGTCTCTTCACGGTCGACACCGTGCGAGGTGCGCCAGAGGTGACGGCATTCAAGCGAGAAGCGCGCTGGCGCCAACATGCGTGGCCAAGGACGTGGCGAAGGTCGGTGCCTTTGGGTCGCACACAGGTCGAACCGGGTCGCCGGAGGACCTGCCTGTTCAGATTCCAAACGGGACGAAGTTGCTGGACATCGACGCGGATGCCGGAAAGAACTTTCTGAGCTCTGCGATCGATCAGGTCGCGAAAGACAGGGTGGCTACACCCCAAATCCATCAGACCCTCGAACCTCGACGGCTCCGCCGAGATCTTCTCTCATCTATGCCCATGGCCTTCAACCTGTTTGGTGAGGCGTCGCTCGCCGTGAACGTCTCCTCGAGATCGGCTCTTGCGAAGCTCTTCAAGATCACACCGGATCTGACAACCGACATCATCTTCGAGTGGTCACCCTGTCGAACTGATTCGAAGTACACACGCGACCGCACAGCGTTCGACGTGGCCCTCCGCGTCGGAGGCCCTGCTGGGCCGCGAACAGTGGTCGGTATCGAGACCAAGTTTCACGAGCATTCTGTGCGAGAGTCGCTCCCCCAGAGACGCGCCGAAGCTCGACAAGTACAGCGCGCAGACCGAGTTCCTGGTCGCCAAGGCTGAGAAGTCCGCCGTGTTGCGCAGGGGTTGGCAAGCCGCCATCCTCGACACCGACCTTCGGCAGATCTGGCGCGACCACCTGCTCGCCTTGTCAATGCGGGAGCACGAGGAATGGGCAGAAGAGTCCAAGTACGTATTGGTCTTTCCTCGTCGGAACACGAGCTTCGCCGACGCAGCCCGACGCTATGCCGAGCATGTGAACGACGCCGACGCTTCGTTCATGGCGCTGACCGTCGAGGACGTGGTCGAGGCCGCGTTCGCGCACGGCGGCCCGAAAGACGCGTTCATCCAGCGCTACGTCTGGTGATCAGCATCGGATTCCAGCAGTGACGGGTTGACGCGGGTCAGAATGCGTTGGACATCCTCGTGCTTTGACGCGGCATAGAGAACGGCGCGAGCTGCGGCGTACCTCGGCTTGGGCTGCATGCCCCTTTCGCGCAGTGCCGCGACGCGCTCGGGTAGCGAGTTGTGGGCGTTGTCGGCGATTTTGGCCAGGCGCGCATCGGGCGACGTGCAGATTTTCTCGATCGCAGCCATGTAGTCGAGCCCTGGGTGCAGGTTCCGTGACACCAGCGCGATCGCATCGAGTGACCTCTCCGAGACGCCAGCGCGTCGCAGGTCGTCGATGGTCATGTTGGAGTCCTCGACTACGTCGTGGAGCATGCCAGCGATCTGCACGTCCAGATCGAAGTCGACCAGTCCGGTCGAGACTGCTTCGACGTGTTCCATGTAGTCGACGCCGAGCAGGTCCGTCTGCCCGCGGTGAGCGTGCCGCGCAATCGCGCGGGCGTCGTCAAGCCCGAACGTCATTGTCACTCCTCACCTTGGCAGCAGCGTCCCACAGGCGGCCGTAGCCGCGGAGGCTCGGCAGCGCGTTGCGGAGGTCGGCCCCGAGCTGCTCCGCGGGGATACCGAGGAGGCGCGAGTATGCGAGCGCTGTGGAAGGTGTGCGCTGCTGAGCTGCGACGCAGTGCAGGAACACGGTCTTGCCCTCATCGCGAAGCTGTTTGACCAGTGCCGCGGCATCTGCGAGCTGGAAGTCGAGGTGCGGATTAGCCGACGAGCTGTTCGTGTCGATCAGCCGGTATTCGACGTGATCGCCCGGAGCGACGTCGTCGAAGTCATCGGCGCCGACTCGGCACATCGAGACGACTGCGTCGCAGCCGTGGGTCGGAGAGCGGTACGTACCCAGGATGACTCCATCGTCGTGTGGGTGAACCGCTGAGAACTCAGGCGCCTCGAGGTACTCCCAGCTGGTCATGTGGGGCGAGACCGGCCAGCCCTGACCGTTCAGCGAGTCTCGCTGAGCGGTGCGCAGTGCGAGCGTGATCAGACCCCTGGAACGGTGACCGCCATGCCCGTGGATGCGGCGCGACCAGCGGGCCGGAATCGCCGACCATCCCCAGTAGGCGCCGAGCAGACCGCCAGCGATCGCGGCAACGGTGTCGGTGTCGTCACCGGCACGTACGGCGTTCTTGAGAGCTTCGGCGAAGTGCTGAGCAGGGAATGTGCCTGCGGCGGGATCGAGTACTGGAACGGGAGTCCAGGTGATCGCTGCCCATGCGGCCTGGAGCGCATACACCGTGAAGCCGTTGTGAGCGAAGGTGCGAGGGTCGACATTCGTCGCTTCGTCGATCCACTCCTTCCACTGCGCGCGGCGGGCGTCGCTGATCAGGTCGAGGCCCGCGAGGAGATTGAGCTCTCCTGTGCTCACTGCGAGTCGGATCGCTTCGGACCAGAGCACGCACGACTCCTGGCCCAGCGGATCGGCGTGGGTGAGCGATGCGACGGCTCGAGCGGCCTTCGCGGTCGCCTGGCGGTCGTCGATGCGACTCAGCGCCACGATCGACGTACGCATCAGCGCGCCGTTGCCGACGTGACCGGGGTGGGAGGCTGCGTGAGCCTGCGAAACAGCGGTCATTCCAGCACCGAGGTGCTTGTCGCGACGATCGGTCCGACCGAAGACCTGCCGAGTCTGGTTGCCGACATCTTTGGATTGGGCCGCCCAGGTCAGGAAGTTCGAGGCGATCGCGTCTAATGCTTCGACACTGGTGAGATCGATGCCAGTGGCGGCCACCTCGGCGATGCAGACAGCCATCGACGTGTCGTCGCTGTATTCGGCGGGAGCGAATCCGAACGGTCCACCTCCCGCCATCTGGGGCTCGAATGACGCGGGCAGCGCGGGGCCGAACTCGTAGGGAACGCCAAGCGCATCGCCGCAGGCCTGGCCGAGCAGCACACCGACAGCTTGGTCGTGAGAGAAGGTCTCCATGGCCATCACCAACTTTCTATCGTCAAAGTGACTATATTTGTGGTAGAACTAAATAGTCAACTACACCAAAACTGTCAGAAGGGTCTGACAGTTTTGAATTGCGACGTTGAAAGGAAGGTGAAAACGGTGGCACGAACATTCATAGAACAGGGTTCGTGCTGCGTCTGGATCTCGCTCCGTGACGACGGCAAGCTGCTGATCAGCGGCCAAGATCTCGGAGGTGTCGCTGGCACATCGGAGTACGAATACTTCATCACCGTGGAGCCGCAGGACTTCGGAACGATCCGAGAGGCGCTGGACGGCGCGGCCGACGCCGACATCGTCGAGCTGATGTGCGCTCATGCGCCGATGATCTTCAGCGCTGGCGAGTTGACCTGGCTCGAAGGGCTGGGCATCAACGCTGACTTCCATGGCATATACGAACTTCCGGAGGACCGATGAAACTGACGACACCTGAACGGCTGACCTCGTTGCCGCCGAACAACATCTTCGTTTTCGGCAGCAACGCACAAGGCAAGCACGACGGAGGTGCAGCTCGAGTTGCGGTGGAGCGGTTTGGCGCTGTGCGAGGAGTCGGTGAGGGTCTGGCCGGTCAGACATACGCCTTGCCCACGATGGCGGGACCAGCTGCATTTGAGGCTGCTGCGTACCGGTTCATCGTGACCGCGCTCGAACGTCCTGACCTTACGCTCTGGCTCACCAAGGTCGGCTGCGGTATCGCCGGCTACGACGAGCGACAGGTCAAGCAGTGGTTCGCGGCGGCTCCGGCGAATGTCGTCAAACCGCCCCGATGGTGATCGGTATGGTGTCGCTGTGACCAAATCCCAGGGCAAGCCTGAGTACACCTGGGCATATGTCGCCGTTGACATCGTCGTGCTGACGATCCGCGATCGAGAACTTCAAGTGATGGTCATCGAGCGCGGATTGCCACCGTTTCTCGGCGAGCTGGCCCTCCCAGGCGGCTTCGTGAAGCTCGATGAGGACCTCGAAATGGCTGCTCGGCGAGAGCTGCTCGAAGAGACCGGCCTCGAGGTCGACTATCTGGAGCAGGTCAAGACGTACGGGGCACCCGACCGGGATCCGCGAAACCGTACGGTCGCGACTCTCTATCTCGCAGTGCTGCCCGACCTGCCCGAGGGTGAAGCGGGTACCGATGCTGCATCGGCTCGATGGATGCCGGTGGATCCGGTGCTTGACGGTGAGATGGCTTTCGATCATCGCGAGCTTCTCGTCGACGCTCTTGAGCGTGCGCGAGCCAAGCTCGAGTACTCCGCAATCGCGGCATCATTCTGCGGTGACGTATTCACGATCGGTGAGCTGCGTCGCGTGTACGAGGCAATCTGGGGCGTCGAGCTCGATCCGGCTAACTTCGCCCGCAAGGTGCTCTCAGTTCGAGGCTTCGTCGAGGAGACAGGACGAGTGATTTCGCAGGGTCCCGGCCGTCCAGCGCGGGAGTACAGACTCGGCCCGATCAGAACTCTTCACCCACCCATCGTGCGATAGGCAATTCTACGGACCCGTGTCATTCTTCGCGACCCGAACGAATCGGATTGGATCTGCGATTCAAGCAAAGGCCGAACCTTGATCCCCCAGCCGGTGTCCGACGCAACCGCTAGTCTCTTTCCGGTATCCAGTAGGGGCGGCGAGTGGAACGAGCGGAAGGGTGCCGATGGCGAAGTCCAGCGGACGGATCGGTTCAGTGGTTCAGGCAGTCGGTGTTCTGGCCATTCTGGCAGTGGTAGCCGTGGGCGTGGGCATGCTTGCGGGATGGGTACCTTCGAACCCGTTTCGTGAGGAGCGGATCGACCGAACGGGCCCGTCAGTTCTAAAGTCGCTGACTGACCTGAATGAATATCACGCAGCGAGCGCTCACTACGAAACGGTAGTTGACCTTGAGGATGACACGAGATTCCTGCCCAGTCTGCTTAAGG
>CAZWZC010000098.1:0-8807 GCA_964638755.1 uncultured Aeromicrobium sp.
CCGGCAATCTGGTCTACACCTCGGGTCAACTGCCCTCGGTGGCGGGTGAACTGCTCCACACCGGCAAGGTCGGCGCGGACGTCACCGCCGACGCCGCCAAGGTTGCCGCCCGGCAGTGTGCCCTCAACGCGCTGGCCGCCATCGACGCGCTGGTGGGCGTCGACTCGATCACCCGGGTGGTGAAGGTGGTCGGGTTCGTGGCCTCCGCCCCGGGATTCAGCGGCCAGCCCGGCGTCATCAACGGTGCCTCGGAGTTCCTCGGTGAGGTCTTCGGCGAGGCCGGTGTGCACGCGCGGTCGGCGGTCGGGGTGTCGGAATTGCCGTTGGACGCGCCCGTCGAGGTGGAACTCATCGTCGAAGTCGCGTGAGCGACGTCGGTGGTGGGGCTGCGTGAGCGACGGTCGGGGTGAGTCGCGTGAGCGACGATTCGAGCGAGGTCGCGTGATCGCATGACCGACCCGGCCTATGGGGTGCTGCGCCCCGTCACCGAGAGCGCCTCGGTGCTGCTGTGCAACAACCCCGGCCCGATGACTCTCGAGGGCACCAACACCTGGATCCTTCGAGAAGGCGACGGGCGCGCTGTCGTCGTGGACCCGGGACCCGACGACCAGGCACACATCTCGGCAGTCCTGGAGGCGGCGGGTGATGTCGCCCTGGTGCTGTTCACGCACCGACATTTTGACCACACGGATGCGCTCTCTCGCATTGTCGACCTCACCGGCGCGCCGGCTCGGGCGACCGATCCGGAGTTCTGTCGCAATGGCGAGCCGTTGATCGACGGAGAGGTCATCGACGTCGATGGGTTGAAGATCGAGGTGCTGGCGACCCCGGGCCATACAAGTGACTCGACGTGCTTCTTGCTTCCCGCCGAGTCGGCGCTGCTCACCGGCGACACGATTCTCGGTCGGGGTACGACGGTGGTCGCACACCCCGATGGCGTGCTCGGCCCCTATCTTGACTCGTTGGCGCACATTCGTGAGCTGATCGAGGAGGGACTCGTCAGTCGCATCCTGCCGGGGCATGGACCCGTGATCGACGATCCCGCCGCTGTGCTGGACTTCTATCTCGAGCATCGCGCTGAGCGGCTCGACCAGGTGCGCGCGGCCGTCGAGGCGGGTGCGACGACGCCTCGGGAGGTCGTCGAACGGGTTTATTCAGACGTCGACCGGATCCTTTGGCCCGCCGCAGACCTGTCTGTCGCCGCCCAGCTCACCTACCTGCAGGACAACTAGCACCTCCTGATTCCCAGCAGGACCTCGAAATCTCGCACCGCACCCTCGTTGCAACAAGGGTGGAGTGCCAGCAACGAGGGTGGAGTGCCAGGAGCGAGCCATCGGTGTGCCAGGAACGAGGGTGGAGTGCCAGGAACGAGGGTGGAGTGCCAGGAACAGGGGACCTGCTGGGAATCTTGGGGTTAGCGAGCGCGGCGCTGCAGGCGTTCGAGGTCGAGGATCACGACGCTGCGGGGTTCGAGGCGTAGCCAACCGCGGGAGGCGAAGTCGGCGAGTGCCTTGTTGACAGTTTCGCGAGATGCGCCGACGAGCTGAGCCAGCTCTTCCTGGGTGAGATCGTGGTTGACGTGTACGCCGTCATCGGCGCGGCGGCCAAAGCGCGAGGCCAGATCGAGCAGCGCCTTGGCGACACGGCCGGGCACGTCGGAGAACACCAGATCGCCGACGACCTCGTTCGTACGGCGCAGGCGGCCCGCGAGCTGGTTGAGCAGTGCGTGGGCAACGTCAGGATGTGCATTGAGCACCGGGCTGAGGGCGGCGTGTCCGAGACCCTTGAGCTCGACGTCGGTGACGGCGGTCGCAGTGGCCGAGCGGGGTCCGGGATCGAAGAATGACAGCTCGCCGAACATCTGACCGGGTCCCAGGATCGCCAGCAAGTTCTCGCGGCCGTCGGGGGCGGTACGGCCGAGCTTCACCTTGCCATCGATGACGACATACAGCTTGTCCCCGTCATCGCCCTCGTTGAACAAGATTTCACCGCGGCGAAGGGTCACCGGGGACATCGAGGTCTCAAGCGCCCCGGCTGCCTCGTCATCGAGCCCGGAGAACAGCGGTGCCTGTCGGAGAACGTCGTCGGTCATGATTCCTTCTGTCCATGTCGCGCGGGTTACGGTGTGTGCACCCGCACGAAGTTTCCCACATCGGGGCGGGTCGTGCGGAGACATCGGCTGTCCACGTACGCTTGAGTGCGTGCCGACCGACCCGATCAGACCGGATACGGCACTCGTACGCCGAGCCCGACGGATCAATCGCGTGCTCGCCGAGACCTATCCCGACGCCGCCTGCGAGCTCGACTTCACCAACCCGTTCGAGCTCCTGATCGCCACGGTTCTCTCGGCGCAGACCACCGATCGCCGGGTCAATGCGATCACTCCCACTCTGTTCCGTGCCTATCCCGACGCATTTGCACTGGCTGCTGCAGATCCCGAGACGGTTGAGACGATCCTCAAGCCGACGGGCTTCTTCCGAGCCAAGACCAAAAGCGTGCGAGGGCTGTCTGCGGCTCTCGTCGAGCACCACGACGGAGTCGTGCCCGGCAACCTTGAGGATCTCGTCAAGCTGCCCGGCGTGGGCCGCAAGACGGCCTTCGTGGTGCTTGGCAACGCGTTCGGCGTGCCCGGGCTGACGGTCGACACGCATTTCGCTCGGCTGATCCGCAGATTCGAGTGGGTGCCGCCGGAGATCGCCGCCGATCCGGTCAAGGCCGAGCACGCGGTTGCGCAGATCTTCCCGCGCAAGGATTGGACGATGTTGAGTCACCACCTGATCTGGCATGGTCGCCGCTGCTGCCACGCCAAGAAGCCCGCGTGCGGTGCCTGCTCGGTGGCTCATTGGTGCCCGGCATTTGGAACTGGCCACACCGATCCGGTCGAGGCGGCCGCTCTGGTCACCACGCAGGGCCCGGCATGAGACGCATCGGCGCCATTCTGCTCGTGCTGGTGCTCGCCGGCTGCGGCAGCGCCCCAAGCGGCGCGAAGCCGACGTTCGGTGGCGGGTCCGAACCTGCCGTCGACCCATCTGGTCTGGCCGCCGCCAAGACCGCTGCTGGCATCGAGGCCTGCCCCTCGAGCGATGGGGCAAGGCCGAGCAGCAAGCCGCTGCCCGATGTCACCTTGGAGTGTCTCGGCGGCGGCGTACCCGTGAAGCTGTCCGGCCTCAGGGGCACCCCGACCGTGATCAACCTCTGGGCGACATGGTGCGGACCGTGCCGCAAGGAGCTGCCGCTGCTCGCCAAGGCGCACAAGGAGTACGGCTCGGCGTTGCGCATCATCGGCGTGGACTTCGATGATCCGGCATCCGACGATGCGATCGCGCTGGCCAAGGCGTCCGGCGTGACATACCCGCTCGTGACGGATCGCGACGCCGAGATCAAGGGTCCGCTCGCCGTCGTCGGCTTGCCGCAGACGGTGTTCGTCGATGCACAGGGAAGAATGGTCGCAACGGAGCGCGCACCGTTTCGTTCGTATGCCGACCTGACGGCAGCGATCCAGCAACACCTCGGGGTGAGTCGATGAGCACTGGGCCTTGGACCGCTCTGCCGGAGTGGCTTCGCCCGCTGGCCGAGCTGGCCAGCTCGGTCGAGGCCGAGCAGCTGGCCCCGAGGTTCCCGCACCCACCCGACAACGCACGCCCGGCCGCCGTGCTGATGTTGTTCGCCGACGGCGAGGGCGGTCCCGAGCTGCTGCTGACCGAGCGTGCGAGCACACTTCGCAACCATGCCGGTCAGATCTCGTTTCCCGGCGGTGCCTCAGACCCTGCTGACACAGACGCCGTGGCGACTGCCCTGCGCGAGACGCAGGAGGAGGTTGGGCTCGATCCTGACTCGGTTGAGGTGTTCGGACAACTGCCCACCGTGTGGGTGCCGCCGAGCAACTATGCCGTGACGCCGGTGCTCGGATTCTGGCGCGAGCCCAGACAGCTCGAGGTGGTGAGCACCGCCGAGGTGGGTGCGATCATCCATCACCCGATCCGACACCTGACGGACCCGTCCAGGCGATTCAGCGTGGTTCACCCATCGGGATGGAAGGGTCCGGGTTTCGAGGTCGGCACGGATGTGCCGCTCTGGGGATTCACCGCCGGCATCATCTCCAGGCTCTTCGTGCGCCTCGGCTGGGAGAAGCCGTGGGACGACACCGTGACCCGGCCGATTCCGGAGGTCATGTGAACTCCCTCGACGTGTTGATAGTGCTGGTGCTGCTGGCCTACGCGATCTCCGGCTACTTCCAGGGCTTCGTGGTCAACCTCATTGCCACGGTCGGCTTGCTGGTCGGGGGGTTGCTTGCCGTGGCGCTCATCCCGAAGGTCCTCTCAGGCCGTACGCCGAGCTTGACGACGTCCTTGATCGCGCTCGGAGCCGTGATCGGGGCAGCGGCGATCGGGCAGGCCATCGGTACGTACGTCGGCACCGACCTGCGTGAAGGATTCAAGTGGCGACCCCTGCGATGGTTCGACGCAGTCGGCGGCAGCGTGCTGAGCATGGTGGCTGTCCTGTGCGCCGCGTGGGCACTGGGCTATTCGGTGAGCGGCACCTCGATCCCCTACCTCTCAACTGCCTCGCGCGACTCGTCGATCCTCGAACGTGTTGACGGCGTGATGCCGACGCAGGCGACCTCGGTGCTCCGCGCGTTCAACAAGGTGCTCGACGCCAACCTGTTCCCCCGCTACATCGATCCGTTCGAGAACGAGGAGATCAAGGCTGTCGCCCCGCCCGACTCGTCGACGTTGGCGAGCGCCGGCGTGCGTCAGGCGGCCGACAGCGTCGTCAAGATCCTCGGCCAGGCCAACTGCCAGCGAGGTATCGAAGGTTCGGGTTTCGCATACGCTCCCGACCGCATCATGACCAACGCGCACGTCGTCGCGGGGGTGCGCAACCCGCAGGTCGTCGTCGCGGGCAGCAGGTTGCGCGCCGAGGTCGTGGTGTTCGACCCCGGGCTCGATGTGGCGGTGCTACGCGTTGACGGGTTGGGTCTCGCACCCCTCAAGTTCGACACCTCGGGTGCGGCCGGAGACGCGGCGGCGATCCTCGGCTTCCCCGAGAACGGTCCCTTCGATGCCCGCGCGGCTCGTATCCGAAGTGTGATGGACCTGCGCAGTCCCGACATCTACGACAAGGGTGAGCTCGTCCGCAAGACGTTCTCCGTACGCGGGCTCGTGCGCTCGGGCAACTCCGGAGGGCCGCTCGTCTCCGAGAGCGGTGACGTGTACGGAGTGATCTTCGCTGCGTCGGTCACCGACTCGTCGACGGGCTACGCGTTGACGGCCCGCCAGGTTGCGTCCGACGCCAGTGTCGGGCGCAGCGCGTCGCGGTCAGTGTCGACGGGCAAGTGCGCATGAGGCGCATGTTTGCGTCCGTGTTCGTCGTGGTGGCGGCGTTGGCAGCCCTGGTGACGCTGCCGCTCGCGTGGGTTGGGCACAACGTCGCCGACGAGGACGGCTATGTGGCATTCACGTCGCCGATGGGTTCAGATCCTGAGCTGCAGAAGGCCTTCTCGGCCTATCTGAGCGACTACTTCGTACGCGAAGGGCGGCTGCCAAGTGCACTGCAGCCAACGGTGGCGACGGTGCTGGCCACGGCTGCTGCGACCACCGCCAACGCTCCCGGCTTCACCGAGGCCTGGGAGGAGTCGCAGCGGCGCTCGCACCGGCTGATGTTCGGACCCAACGCCAAGCAGGACAGGCTTGCGGTCGACCTCGGCCCGCTTGCGACGTTCGCCGTCGACCACGCTGCCGGAGATCTACCCGTCGCGTTGCCCAAACCCGGACCGATCGTGCTGCAGGTGAACACGTCCTCGCAGCGGGAGGCGATCGACCAGATCGAGGCCACCGAGGACCGTGCCCAGGTCGGCTGGATCATCGTCGCGGCGGCCGCAGCGTTGGCGTTGCTGTTTGCGAAGCGGCGATCGACGGCGCTGTTCTGGTTGGGTCTCGCAGCTGTCGGGGTGGCGGCGGGGCTGAGGGCTGCCACGGGCTACGGCGTGCCGGACATCCTCGACCACACACCGGCGGAGTCGGGATTTGCCCGGACACTCCAAAAGCTGCTCGCCGATCGGGCCGCAGACTCACTGGCTCAGTGGTTGGTGTGGACGGCGATCGCAGGTGGTGCCGCGATCGTGATCGGCGGTCTCCTGAGGGTGACCGCGGGCAAGCGTTAGCGCTTGCCGCGCAACGCTGCCGGGATGCCCTTGGCCGTCTCGATGGTCTTGGTCGGCGCCTTGACCTTCTTGATCTTGAGGATGCCGACGACGACGAGCAGCACCGCGAGCAGGAAGTAGGCGCCGGTGACGATCAGGAACGCCCACGCAGGGTGCATGCCGGTCATCGTCAGGAAGTATGCGGCGGTGATCGACAGCAGGATGACCATGAGCAGCAGGATGAATCCGGCGACGGCAAACAGCGCGGCAGCGAGCCCGCCGGCCTTGGCGCTGACCTTGAGCTCAGACTTCGCCAGCGAGATCTCGGACTGTACGAGCGCGGAGACATCTCGGCTTGCGTCGGCAACCAACCGTCCGATCGTGGGATCGTCCTGCACTGAGCTCATACCCTGACCCTACAAGTGCCGCCGGATGTACGCAGGTCAGTCCTCGTCCTTGGCGGCCTTCATACCCGACGAGATGAGATCCATGACCGAGGAGTCCGCCAGCGTCGTGGCATCTCCGACGTCACGGTTCTCGGCAACGTCACGCAGCAGTCTGCGCATGATTTTGCCCGAACGCGTCTTGGGAAGCTCGGCGACGACCAGGATCCGCTTGGGCTTGGCGATCGCGCCGATCTCCTTGGCGACGTGGTTGCGGAGCTCCTGGACCACGTCCTCGCCGCCATCTCCCGCTGACTCGCGCAGGATCACGAAGGCCACTGGTGTCTGGCCCGTCATGTCGTCGGTGGCTCCCACGACGGCTGCCTCGGCCACCTTGGGGTGTGACACCAGCGCCGACTCGATCTCGGTCGTCGACAGGCGGTGACCCGAGACGTTCATGACGTCATCGACGCGGCCCATCAGCCAGATGTCGCCGTCATTGTCCTTCTTGGCGCCGTCTCCGGCGAAGTACATGTCGGTGAACCGCGACCAGTACGTCTCCTTGAACCGCTCGTCGTCGCCCCAGATCGTACGCAGCATCGACGGCCATGGTTCCGTGACGACGAGATAGCCGCCCTCGCCGTTGCCCACTGGGTTGCCGGCGTCATCGACGACGTCTGCGCTGATGCCGGGAAGAGGGGTCATCGCCGAACCCGGCTTGCCGGAGGTGACTCCCGGCAGTGGGCTGATCATGATCGCGCCGGTCTCGGTCTGCCACCACGTGTCGACGATCGGTGCCTTGTCACCACCGATGTGTTCGCGGTACCACATGTAGGCCTCGGGGTTGATGGACTCACCCACCGAGCCGAGCAGCCGCAGCGATGTCAGATCGAAGTCGGCGGGGATCTGCTCGCCCCACTTCATGAACGTACGGATCGCAGTAGGTGCCGTATAAAGCTGAGTGACTTTCAAGTCTTGGACGATCTCCCACCAGCGACCTTTGTGCGGGGTGTCGGGGGTGCCCTCGTACATCACCTGGGTGACGCCGTTGGCGAGCGGCCCGTACACGATGTAGGAGTGGCCGGTGACCCAGCCGACGTCGGCGGTGCACCAATAGATGTCGGTGTCGGGCTTGGTGTCGAAGACGGCCCAGTACGTGTAGGCGCAGCCGACCATGTAGCCGCCGGTCGTGTGCAAGATGCCCTTGGGGCTGCCCGTCGTGCCAGAGGTGTACATGACGTAGAGCGGGTGCTCTGAGTCAAACATCTCCGGCGTGTGATCCGCCGGTGCGGAGTCGACGACGTCGTGCCACCAGACGTCGCGGCCTTCCTTCCACTCCACCTCTTGGCTTGTGCGCTTGACGACGAGCACGTGGGTGACGTCGGGGCACTTCTGGAGGGCTTCGTCGACGGCGGGCTTGAGCGCAGCGGGTGCGCCGCGGCGGTAGCCGCCGTCGGCCGTGATGACGATCTTGGCGTCGCAGTCGAGGATGCGCGACGAGAGCGCGTCGGCAGAGAACCCGCCGAACACGACGGTGTGTGGAGCGCCGAGGCGCGCGCAGGCGAGCATCGCGACAACGGCCTCGGGGATCATCGGCAGATAGATCGCAACGCGGTCGCCCGTCTCCAGACCCAGCTCGGTCAGCGCGTTGGCTGCCCGGGACACCTCGTCCTTGAGCTCGGCGTACGTGATGTCACGAGTGTCGTCGGCAGGCTCGCCGACCCAGTGAAGGGCGACCTTGTCACCCTTGCCGGCCTCGACGTGACGGTCGACGCAGTTGTATGACGCGTTGAGCGTGCCACCGACAAACCACTTGGCGAATGGCGGGTTGGTCCAGTCGAGTACCTCGGTGAACGGTGTGCCCCAGCTGATGCGCTCGGCCTGCTCGGCCCAGAAGCCCAGGCGATCTGAAGCGGCTCGTTCGTACGCCTCGGCCTTGAGGTTGGCGTTGGCCGCCAGATCCTTGGGCGGGTCGAAGTGACGATCTTCTTGTGAAAGGTTGCTGATGCCTTGCTCACTCACCGGGGGCTCCTCTTTGACGTCTTGTCTGCATTGTGTCGCAGACCACAAGGTGGCGTTCAGGTGGTTGCAATGAGGTTGCGGTGCGGCGGGGGACGCTACTGCTTATTCGTCCTCGTCCTCGTCGCCGATGCCTCGTGCGTGCAGGGCATCGCCGGTCTCGTATGCCCGCGCGACCGTGCGCAGGGCCATCGGGACCAGGAGGGCTCTGGGGTTGCGTTCGAGGCCGCGGGCCTTGGCGGCTGCGCGCGTCTCGTGCGCGA
>CAZWZC010000099.1:0-8713 GCA_964638755.1 uncultured Aeromicrobium sp.
TGCTCGACAAGACGCCGGTCAAGCTCAAGTGGGTTCCGGGCTACTCCGACTACCTCCCCGAGCAGCCGGGCGGACGTTCGCAGGGACGCAGCGTCGAGCCGATCCCGATGGACGGTCGCATCCTCGGCAAGGAGCTTGAACGTCTCCACCCGCCATACGCCAAGGCTCCGGCCAACCTGATCGTCACGCAGGCTGACTACCGCAAGATCAGCCTCGGCCTGCGCACCCTGCGCGGTCCGCTGACGATGATGAAGGTCGTCATCGCGCGAATGATCAGCACGCTGCGCGGCCGCAAGATGTATGCGATGGGCAACGCGCTGACCATCAGCCTGCGCAAGGCCCTGGTCGACGCCGACGTGCCGGTCCTCTACGACACCGATCTGAAAAGCCTCGTCATCGAAGGCGGCCGCGTCATCGGCGTGCGTGCTCAGCGCGGCGGCAAGGAAGTCGTCATACGAGCCACTCGTGGAGTGATCCTCGGCTCGGGTGGCTTCGAGAAGAGCGAAGCGATGCGCGAGAAGCACCTTCCGTCGCCGACTGACGCCGATTGGAGCACCGCCGCGGCAAGCAACACCGGTGCTGGCATAGAAGCCGGCGTCGCCGTCGGCGCGGCGACCGACATGATGGACGATGCCTGGTGGGGTCCGACGATCCCGCTGCCCAACGGTCCGTGGTTCTGCCTTGCCGAACGCAATCTGCCAGGCTCGATCATCGTCAACTCCGCCGGCAAGCGGTTCATGAACGAGGCGCTGCCGTACGTAGAGGCCACGCACGAGATCTACAAGGGTGAGGCCACCGGCGTCTCCCACGTGCCGGCATGGCTGGTCATGGACCAGCGCTACCGCAACCGCTACCTGTTTGCCGGCCTCTCACCGCGCCAGCCCTTCCCCGGTCGTTGGCTCAAGAATGGTGCCGTCCGCAAGGCCTCGTCGCTCGACAAGCTCGCCGAGGAGATCGACGTCCCCGCCGAATCGCTCGGAGCTACGATCGAGCGCTTCAACGGCTTCGCCAAGACGGGCAGCGACGAGGACTTCCACCGCGGCGAGAGCGCCTACGACCGCTACTACGCCGACCCGCGTGTGAAGCCCAACCCGTCGCTGCACAGCATCGACCAGGGTCCGTTCTACGCCGTGAAGATCGTCCCCGGCGACCTCGGCACGAAGGGTGGCATCGTCACCGACGAGCGTGCTCGTGCCCTCCGCGCCGACGGCTCGGTGATCGACGGCCTGTATGCCGCAGGCAACGTGTCGTCGGCCGTGATGGGTCATACGTACGCCGGTCCCGGCGCGACGATCGGTCCTGCCATGACGTTCGGCTACCTCGCCGCCGAAGACATCGCACTGAGCTCGTCACCTGAAGCAGGTGCCTGATGCCGATCGATCCAGATATCGCCATTGGTGCCACCGTCGGCACCCAGGAGTTCTCTTGGAACAGCAGCGACGTGCTGCTCTATCAGCTTGCCGTGGGCGCAGGATCGCGCCCGGGCGACAACATGTCAGCTGAAGCGCTGCGCTGGACCCTCGACAACGATGCACTGCAGGTGCTGCCGAGCTTTGCGGTTGTTGCCCCGTCGTTCCACGAGACCAATCCCCCGACGCTCGACCTGCCCGGTTGCGACATCAACCTGACGCAGGTTGTCCACGGCGCTCAGGAAGTCCACCTCATCTCGCCTCTGCCGACTTCTGGCAAGGCAACGCTGACGACGACCATCGCCGACATCTGGGACAAGGGCAAGGCTGCCGTCATCTGGCAGGAAGGCGTCGCGGTCGACCCGAGAGGTGCCGAGCTGTGGCGCGTACGCTCCTCGATCTTCGTCAAGGGCGAAGGCGGCTGGGGCGGCAATCGTGGCGAGGGCAATGCGATCGTCGTACCCGATCGCGCACCTGACGGAACCACGACGTATGCCGTGACGCCGCAGCAGGCGCTGCTCTACCGCCTCTGCGGTGACCGCAACCCACTGCACTCCGACCCGGCCTTCGCAGCCAATGCTGGGTTCCCTGCGCCGATCCTGCACGGACTGGCGACGTACGGCATCGTGCTCCGCGAGGTCATCGACCTCCTGCTTGACGGCGACGCCAGCAAGGTCGGCGGCTTCGGCGCCCGCTTCGCCGGCGTCGTGTTCCCCGGCGAGACACTCACGATCAAAGCCTGGGACGAGCCGCAGGGCATCGCAGTGTCGGTCACCGTCGGCGATGACGACCGCCCAGCCCTGGCCGACTGCTTCGTGACTCGCAGCTGATCACTCGAGGCTTCGAGGACCGAAGAGACCGGCTGGCGGTGTCTCCTGGCCAACAGGGATTCCGACCGGTGCGAGTTCCACAAGCGCTTGCCTTACCTTTGAGTAAGGACTCGTTGCAGATGTAAGATGGGTGACATGGCAACCGCGAAAGTCACGAGCAAGGGTCAGATCACGATTCCTCTGGATGTGCGAACCGCTCTCGGACTGAAGGCTGGATCCCGCGTTGAGTTCGTCGCTCAAAGCGACGGATCGTACGAAATCTTGCCCGCGACGCGCAGCATCAAAGACCTCAAAGGGGTCGTCCACACGCGGCGCACCATCAGCATCGAGCAGATGGATGAGGCCGTGACCGACGCAGCCGTCAAGAGGGCCCAGCGTTGATCGGGCTAGACACCAACGTTCTGGTTCGCTACTTCGCTCAAGACGACGAATCACAGTCACGGATCGCCGGACACGTCGTCGACGCTCTCACCGACGACGAACCGGGCTTCGTATCCACCGTCGTGCTGTGCGAGCTGTTCTGGGTGCTGGCCAGTGCCTATCGGATTCCTCCGCAGGAGATCCTCGTGATCATCGAACGGATGCTGGGCACACGAGAACTGCACATTCAGCAATCCGAACTCGTGCATCGTGCTGTTCGAGCCTCCCGCGGCTCTTCGATCGAGTTCGTCGACGCCTTGATCGGAGAGCTGGGCATTTCGGCCGGCTGCACTGAGACGGTGACCTTCGACAAGCGCGCAGCAGAGCTCCCAACGATGCGACTGCTCACCCCGTCGTAGCTGGTTCAGATGTCCAGCAGTGGCCAGGTCGCAGCAAAACCCGGGTGCAGGTCCAGTTGTTCCACCTCGTCGACGGTGACCCACACGAGCCCGCCGGGCCCTGTCTCCCAGCCGCCCGACAGGTCCGGCATCGTCTCCGAGTCCATGACGACCGTGTGATACCTCCAGCCGTCGTGGTCATCGACGAAGGTGAACCGGTGCTGGAGGTCCACGAGCGCCGGCTGCATCTCCTCGCCAGCTTCTCTGAGCGCTCCGTCGATGGGCGACTCGCCATGGCCGAGCGCACCGCCAGGGATGCCCCAGGTCAACGCCTTCTGCACCAGCCGTCCCCGATGCTGAAGCAGGTGGCGGGTGGTGCCTTCAGCATCGGTGTGGATCACGAGCAGTCCGGCGGCCCCGACGCGACCCCAGTGGGTATGACCGAGTCCGCAGCGTGTCCAGCCGTCGGCGCTCGAGAACATGGACTCGACTAGCGCCCGAGAACCAGGCCCGAGGTCGGGACGCCCGTTCCGGCTGTGACCAGCACGTGGTCCACATCGGCGACCTGGTTGACCGACGACCCTCGGATCTGGCGAACGCCCTCGGCGATGCCGTTCATGCCGTGGATGTACGCCTCGCCGAGCTGACCACCATGCGGGTTGATCGGGAGCTTGCCACCGATCTCGATCGCACCATCGGCGATGAAGTCCTTGGCCTCGCCGCGCCCGCAGAAGCCGAGCTCCTCAAGCTGCATCAGCACGTACGGAGTGAAGTGGTCATAGAGGACGGCAGTTTGGATGTCCGCCGGTGACTGGCCGGACTGGCGCCACAGCTCGCGGCCCACAACACCGATCTCAGGTATCCCGATGTTGTCGCGGTAGTACGACGTCATGACGAACTGATCGGCAGCGCTGCCCTGTGCTGCGGCAAGGATCGTTACGGCACCAGACTTCAGGTCGCGGGCCCGTTCGGTCGAGGTGACGACGATCGCAACGGCGCCATCACTCTCCTGACAGCAGTCGAGGAGACGCAACGGATCGGCGATCATCCGTGAGGACTGATGGTCCTCGATCGTGATCGGCTTCTCATAGAAGAACGCGTTGGGGTTGTTCGCCGCGTGCTTGCGGTCGGCAACAGCGACTGCGCCGAAGTCGGCCGACGTTGCGCCGTACTCGTGCATGTAACGGCGGGCCTGCATCGCCACCGTCGCTGCGGGCGTGGAGAGACCATGCGGGTAGGACCACGCGTTGTCGAGGCCGTTGGTGTTGACCTGCTCAGCAGCCCACTTCTGCACTTGGCCGAACCGCTGACCGGACCGCTCGTTGAAGCCGCGATAGGCGACGACGACATCAGCGATCCCCGTCGCAACAGCCATGCCGGCTTGCTGGACCGTGCCACAGGCCGCACCTCCGCCATAGTTGATGCGGCTGAAGAAGCGCAGGTCACCCATGCCGAGCTCACGTGCAAGCGCAATCTCGGAGGTCGAGTCCATCGTGAAGGTCGTCAGTCCATCAACGTCTGACGGCGAGAGTCCGGCGTCGGCGAGGGCCGCGAGGGTGGCCTCGGCCGAGAGCTGGAGCTCCGAGCGACCGGACTCCTTGGAGAACTCGGTTGCACCAATGCCTGCGATTGCTGCCGTTCCGGAGAAGGTCATCGGCGGATCTCCAGACGGGCGTTGGCGTGCGTACCGATCGAGACTCCGACAGTGACGTCAAGTGTCGTCACACCGTCTACTTCCGAAACGATGTTGCCGGTGAAGCGAAGCGTGTCGTATGGATAGGCAGGCGCGCCGAGCCGCAGTGCGCACGACAGGATCTGCGTCTGCGGGCCAGCCCAGTCGGTGACATAGCGCTGGACGAGCCCAGTCGTGCTGAGGATGTTGATGAAGATGTCCTTGCTGCCGTGTCCGATCGAGCGGTCGCGGTCGTGGTGGACGTCTTGGAAGTCTCGCGTCGCGAGTGCGGTCGAGACCACAAGCGTCGGCGTGATCGGCAGCTCCCAAACCGGGAGATCCGACGATGTTTCCGGCTCGGGCTCAGGCGGAGCACTGCCGACGGGGCGCCATTTGGCCAGGGTGACCTCGTCGTCGATCGGGTCGAACCAGACCTCGACGGCGTCACCGATCTGCACGGTGGCGTCTTCTGGGCCACCGGCAACCTCACCGATCATGCGCACACCTTCGTCGAGGTCGACGAGCGCGAGGGTCAGGGGCAGCTTCTTGCCGGGCACGATCGGTGCGTGGTGCACGAGGAACGAGTGCACAGTGCCCTTGCCGGAGACGACGACGTACGCGCGGTCCATGGCGTGGCACTTCGGGCACACCGGTCCGGGCGGGTGCCGCAGCTCGCCGCAGGCGTTGCATTTCTGGATGCGCAGCTCGCCGGCCTGCGTGCCGTCCCAGAAGAACTGGGTGTCCTTGTTCATCATCGGTCGCGACGACTTGGACTTGTCGACCATGGGCCGGCCTGTGCCGGGCTTGAACTTGAGGACACGGAACTTCATCGTCGCGACCTCTTCGTCGCCGACCGACCACACGCTCTCGGTCGTGATGAAATAGCCCTCGCCTACGCCTGTCTTCTTGGGACCGATCACCTCGGCCAGCCGCGTGCTGATGGTCGGCACCTCGCCGGTACGCAAGGTTCGCGCGTACATCTGGTCGCAGTTTGTACCCAGCACCGAGGTGAAGCCGGCGTCGTCGAGTACCTGCATCGTGTCGGGCAGCGGATCGCCGGCCATACGCTCGGGGTTGAGTCCGTACATCGTCCACACTTGCGCCATCGCGGGCGGCGCCTCGGTGTCGGGGCCGGGGGCCCAACGCGGGTTGGTGTCGCCGATGGCCTCGGCCCAGTGCCGGATCATCGGCGCGTTGACCGGATCCGGTGCAGGGCGAGCCGGGCTCTTGCCGCGCTCCTTGATCGCGTTGGTCGCCTCGATGATCGGATCGATTGGATCGGTCATCGCGGAACCCTTGGAAGATCGAGGCCGAACATGGCGATCAGCTCGCGCTGCACCTCGTTGACGCCTCCACCGAAGCTCAGCACCAGGTTGCGCTTGGCGGTCTTGTCCAAGTAGTCAGCGAGCTGGCCGGTCTCGGGATCAGCCGGATCGCCGAAGGTGTCGACGATGTCGCTCAGCGCGAGTCCGAGCTTCTGCACCTCGTCGCTGGCGAACACCTTCGACGTCGAGGCATCGGCAACGGTCGTCTTGTCGGATGCCGGGGCGCTGGCGACGGCCCAGTTGAGCAGCTCGTTGACGCGGAATGATGCAGTGGCGCGAGCGAGTGTGTCGCGAACCCACGGCACCTCGAGCACGGGTGTGCCGTCCGGAGTCGTACGACCCTGCGCCCAGTCGCGGACCAGATCACGCAGACCCTCGATGCGTCCGGCCGGTCCGAGCATGACGCGCTCGTGGTTGAGCTGGGTCGTGATGAGGCTCCAGCCCTTGTTCTCCTCACCGACGAGCATGTCCACGGGCACACGTACGTCGTTGAAGTACGTCGCGTTCGTGTGGTGCGAGCCGTCGCTGGTGACGATCGGCGTCCACGAGTAGCCCGGATCCTTGGTGTCGACAATCAGCACCGAGATGCCGCGATGCGGCGGCGCATCGGGATCGGTGCGTACGGCGAGCCACACCCAGTCGGCTGCGTGACCGCCGGTGGTCCACATCTTCTGGCCGTTGACGACATAGTGGTCGCCGTCCTTACGAGCGCTGGTGCGCATCGAGGCAAGGTCGGTGCCGGCGTCGGGCTCGCTGTAGCCGATCGCGAAGTGCACGTCGCCGGTGATGATGTCGGCGAGGAACATGTCCTTCTGCTTCTCGGTGCCGTATGCCTGCAGCGTCGGCCCGACGGTCTGCAACGTCACGGAGGGCAGGTGTACGTCGGCGTGCGATGCCTCGTTGACGAACACCTGTTGCTCGATCACCCCTCGGCCTTGGCCGCCGTACTCCTTTGGCCACCCAACGCCCATCCAGCCGTCGGCACCCATCTGCTTGATGATGCGGTGATAGGCCGGACCGTGCCGGTTGCCCCGCATCTCGTCACGGTCGGCATCGCTGACGAGGTTCATCAGGTAGTCGCGCGCCTCGTCCTTGAACGCCCGCTCCTCGTCGGTGAGCTCGGCGTTCTTGCCGGACGTCTCGATGATCGGCACGGCGGCGAGTGCGGCCGGTCCGCCAAGGTGGCGGGCGAGGTCGCGGACGGCGGCGAAGTAGCGTGGCATGTCGTACGTCTCGTCGACGCCCATGCCGCCGTGCAGGTGCTGACAGATCTGCATGAGAGCCGGAGCGCGGTTGGCGAACCAGTAGGCGGCGATGGCGAGATCATCGGCGGCAGGATCGCCCGCGTCGAGGCGACGTACGACCTCGGTCGCAGTCAACGTGAACGTACGAGAGCCGATGTAGACGTCGGCGATCTGCTGGGCGACTGCCTGGAACTCAGCGAGAGAGCGGCCGAACTGCTCGCGGCCCTTGATGTAGCCAGCCGTCAGGTCGCGGGCACCTTCGACGACTCCGGCACCCAGAGCGGCCAGTCCGGCGATCGCGTGGTTGCGCACGACTTCGGCATCGAGCTCGCCGAGCGACGGGGCCGCGTCGAAGGTGTAGGTGGCTTCGGCGGCGCCCCGGGACGTGCCGGTGTCGGCCTTGCTGACGCCTGTGCCAGCAGCTTCGACGAGAGCGACGACCGATCCCGCCGAGACGAGCAGGATGGTCGAGCCGTCGAAGACGGGCACGCCGACCTTCGTGCCAGTGACGGTCGATCCGTCGTACGTCGTGGCGGGCTCGGTCGGCAGCGCGTTGCCAGCTTCACCGAGCGCCGGCGCGAGCATCAGCTCACCGGCGAGGATCTTGGGGACGAGCTCGGCCTGTAGGTCTTCAGAGCCTGAGCGTACGAGGGGCAGCAGACCACACGCGATCGTCTCCCACACCGGAAGGTTGGCGGCACGGCGACCGACCTCGTGCAACAACACCGCGATCTCGGTCAGCCCCAGACTTTCGCCGCCGAGCTTCTCCGGGGCAGCAAGTGCCAACAAGCCAGAGTCCTGCAGCGCACCCCACGACCCGTCACCGCGGTCAAGCACGTCCCCGATGACAGAGCGCACCTCGTCAAGCACCGAATCCACGCCGATCGTCTCCTTCAAGGGGTGTTCGTACGCATGGAAACTATAACGTGTTCTACTCTGGGGGTGGAGTTCGTTCAGTGCCAGTCAGGAGTGCACGTGGTCAATGCGGTCAAGAAGGCGTTCAGTGCCCTGCGGCCCCTGCTGCCAGATCCCTCCACGTGGGAGGTGTTCGACCTGCCTGACGTCGACCTCCCCGAGGGCCGGTGGCTAGATCTCCCGCGTCGAGGTCGTACGTGGTTGACCGACGTGCCCGGGCCGACTCCGGATGCACCGGTGATCATCTTGCTCCACGCAGTGGGCTGCACCGGATTGTTGACGTGGTTCCCCTCGATCCCTCACCTGGCCAAGCGCTACCGGGTGATCACCTTCGATCAGCGTTGGCACGGTCGCGGCATCACCTCCGAGCGCTTCCTGATCTCTGACTGCGCCGACGATGTGGCAGCCGTGATCGACGCCCTCGCGCTGGATCACCCCATGATCGCCGGCTACTCGATGGGATCGGTCATTGCCCAACGGGTCTGGCGCCAGCATCCCGACGTCGTCGGCGGGCTGATCCTCGCCGCAAGCACTGCGCATTTTCGGACCAACGGTCGCGA
>CAZWZC010000100.1:0-8639 GCA_964638755.1 uncultured Aeromicrobium sp.
GGTCAACGCCGGCGAGATCATCGTCCGTCAGCGCGGCACCCACTTCCACCCCGGCACCAACGTCGGTCGCGGAGGCGATGACACCTTGTTCGCGCTCTCGGCCGGTGCCGTGGAGTTCGGCCGCCGCCGCGGTCGCAAGGTCATCAACATCGTCCCCGGCACGCCAGCGGACTGACCAGGCGCGCACCTTCACTTTGATGGGGCAGTCCGCAGTAGCGGGGCTGCCCCATCGCCTTGTTCCAAAGCCAGGAGAATCCTCCCGGTCGGACGAAAGGAGCGACACGTGGCTGTTCCCAGCTTCGTTGACCAGGTGACGCTCCATGTCTCGGGCGGATCCGGCGGCGACGGTGTTGCCTCAGTGCACCGTGAGAAGTTCAAGCCGCTCGGCGGTCCAGACGGCGGCAACGGCGGTCATGGCGGTGACGTCATCCTCAAGGTCGACGCAGACGTGACGACATTGATCGACTACCACCACGAGCCGCATCGCAAGGGCACCAATGGTGCGCCCGGAGCGGGCAACAACCGCAGTGGCGGTCACGGTGATGACCTCGTGCTCGTCGTACCCGACGGCACCGTCGTACGTGATGAGTCCGGCGAGGTGATCGCCGATCTGATCGGTGCTGGTACCGAGATCGTCATCGCTGCGGGTGGCCGCGGCGGACTCGGCAACTCCGCTCTAGCCTCCGCAAAGCGCAAGGCGCCGGGCTTCGCACTCAAGGGCGAGCCGGGCGACGAGCTGACCATCACACTCGAGCTCAAGGTTGTTGCCGACATCGGTCTCGTCGGCTTCCCGAGTGCGGGCAAGTCGAGCTTGATCGCGGCGATCTCGCGAGCCCGGCCCAAGATTGCCGACTACCCGTTCACGACGCTCATCCCCAACCTCGGTGTGGTCACGGCCGGTTCGACGACGTTCACGGTCGCCGACGTGCCTGGCTTGATTGAGGGAGCGAGCGAGGGTCGTGGCCTCGGCCATGACTTCCTGCGCCACGTCGAGCGCTGCGCCGCCTTGGTGCACGTCATTGACTGTGCGACGGTGGATCCCGGCCGTGACCCGCTCTCCGACCTTGACGTGATCGAAGCCGAGCTTGCCGCATACGGCGGTCTTGAGGATCGCCCCCGACTCGTCGCGCTCAACAAGACCGATGTTCCCGATGCCAAGGAGATCGCCAGCTTCGTGCGAGCAGATCTCAAGGCTCGGGGGCTCGACGTGTTCGAAGTCTCTGCGGCCAGCCATGCAGGCCTTCGCGAGCTGTCGTTCGCGATGGCCGAGATCGTCGCATCTCGACGTGCGGCAACGCCGGTGGCCGATGCGACTCGCATCGTGCTCCGCCCGCCTGCCGAGGCCGGCGTTGGTCGCGAGTTCACCATCACCCGCATCAACGAGCAGTGGATCGTACGTGGAGAGAAGCCCAAGCGCTGGGTGCGCCAGACCGACTTCAGCAACGACGAGGCGGTCGGCTTCCTCGCTGACCGCCTCAACCGCCTCGGGGTCGAGGACGAACTGCTCAAGCTCGGAGCCAAGGAGGGCGACGATGTCGTCATCGGCGACGAGGACAACGCAGTCGTGTTCGACTTCGATCCTCAGATCACCGCTGGCGCTGAGGTCCTCGGCCGCCGCGGCGAGGACCTCCGCATCGACCAGGCAGACCGACGCACCAATGTGCAGCGACGTGAAGAGCTGGCCGCGAAGCGTGCCTTCGAGGCAGGCGCCCGCGAGGCTCGCGCCGACGGCAAGGAACCCGACTGGACCTTCCCCGAGGACGACCCGCAGGACGAGGGCTGATGGCTCGCATCGTCGTCAAGGTCGGTTCGTCGTCCTTGACCACCGCAGCCGGTCACATCGATCCGGTGCGACTCGACGGCATCGTTGATGCGATCAGTGACGCCCGCAATCGTGGAGACGAGGTCGTACTCGTCTCCTCGGGCGCCATTGCCGCGGGCCTCGGCCCGTTGGGCCTCAAGTCGCGGCCCCGCGACCTGCCCACGCAGCAGGCAGCGGCGAGCGTCGGCCAAGGCGCCCTGATCGCGAGCTACAGCGAGAGGTTCGCCGCTCACGGTCTGGTCGTGGGTCAGGTCCTGCTGACCGTCGACGACGTCACTCGCCGCAGCCATCACCGCAACGCTCACCAAACTTTCGCCAAACTCAGCGAGATGGGCGTCGTGCCGATCGTCAACGAGAACGACACCGTCGCCACGACGGAAATTCGGTTCGGTGACAACGATCGACTTGCAGCCCTCGTCGCACACCTGGTCCACGCGGATCTGCTGGTGTTGCTCTCCGACGTCGAGGGCCTTTATGACGGTCGACCCGACAAACCGGGAACCAGGCTGATCGAGTCGGTACGGGATCCGGCTGAGATCGACAGGCTCGACATCGCACACGTCAGTGCCTCGAAGGTCGGCACCGGCGGAATGATCACCAAGGTCGAGGCGGCGCGCATCGCGACAGCGGCTGGCATCCCTGTCGTCCTCACGTCGGCGGCCAACGCCCGTGTGGCACTTGCGGGCGACAAAGTCGGCACCCGATTCGAGCCCACAGGACGTCGCCGGCCCACCCGACTCCTGTGGCTTGCGCACGCAAGCGAGACCAAGGGCGGCGTGCACCTCGATGAAGGCGCCGTACGCGCGCTCACCCAGCGCAAGGCGTCGCTGCTTCCCGCAGGCATCACTGATGTCACCGGAACGTTCAGCGCCGGCGAGCCGATCGACATCATCGGTCCTGATGGAACCGTCATCGCCCGTGGCGTCGTCAACTACGACAGCACCGAGCTGCCGGCGCTGATGGGGCGCTCGACCCGTGAGCTGGCCGCCGAGCTCGGCGAAGAGTATGAGCGCGAGGTCATCCATCGTGATGATCTCGTGCTGACCTGACTCTCAGCCCGTAACCTGCACATCATGCAACCCGACGAGATCGCGCGCGTGACCCTGCGGGGTCTCTCCCACGATGCGGACGAAGCGCTCAGCTTGCTGACCAGTGGCGTCATCGACGACAATGCGCTCGCCGCTTCGGTGTTCCTCCAGATCCTGAGCTGTCGGTTTGACGACGCGATCGACAGTGCCGCCGCACTGGCGGGAGTGCCGGGCCGATTGGCTGCCGCCGCAGTTTCGATGGCCCGGGCGGTGGGCACCGGTGTCGTCTCGGTTCTTCCAGCCACTGCCCCCGATCCGGGACCGCTCGCCGGGCTGACCTCGATGCTGGAGCTCGAGTCGGCCATGTCGGGAGGACAGATCTCGGCGGCCGCCGCGATCGCGACCCAGCTTGGTGCCGATGGCACACCTACCACGATCGACGAGATCTGGGCCGGAGTCGCGCTGGTACGGGCCAAGGCGTTTGCTGGTCGCCTCACCGAGGCAGCTGAGGTTCTCGTCAAGATCGAGGCGGCGCCCCTCTTGGTTGATCTACCGCAGCTGGTTCTGCTGGTCCATGGCTCACGGATATTTGTCGATGGGCAGCTGGGACGCGCTGCTGAGGTCGATGCTGGATTGGCGTGGCTCGCCGACTCATATCCCGACACGGTCAAGCCTGACTACGTGTACGCGGGGGCGCACGTGCTGGCAGCGTTTGGGGCGAGCGCTGTCGGCAAGCTTGCAGAGGCCGCCACGCTCATACTCTACGGAGGTGGGGGGGACAATCTCCCGCGCCTGCAGGTGGTTGACCGTATCTATGGGTACGAGATCCTGACCGAGGTCGCTCTTGCTGACAATGATGCGACAGCGGCGCTCACCTGGTCTGAGAAGGCGGAGTCACTCCCGATCGACGGGCATCACATGGCGGCAGCGGCGCTCGGGCGCATCAAGGCCCGTGTTGCGTCGGCGCTTAGCGACCACGAGTCCGGCATACGTGAGTCCGCCGACGCCGGCATGTTTGCGGCTCTGGCGGGTGGGGACCTCGAGGTGATGAGGGCGCGGATCATCGAGGCATCGGCACGGGCGGCATCCGGTGACCGCGCGCGAGGCATCGACGAGCTGGAGTTCGCGGCACGCCAAGCGGATGCAACAGGCGCATCGGCGGTCAAGGCGTGGGCCGAACGCGAGCTGGCCGGTCATGGTCGTCGACTGCGCAACGTACCTGGTATTGGCTGGGACACGTTGACGTCGACTCAGAAGATCATCGCCCGACTCGCCGCAGCAGGGCTACGCAACCGCGAGATCGCCAGCGCCCTGTACGTCTCGGAAAAGACCGTCGAAAGTCATGTGGCCGCAGTGCTCGGTGCACTCGGTACCACGAACCGTGTCGGCATCGGGCGAGAGCTCGGCGGCGAGGAGGTCGACCCAGAATTCGCCGCCCGGGTGACGCCACGGCAGAGGGACGTGGCGGTTCTGGTGGCACAGGGGATGTCGAACGGCTCCATTGCGCGTTCGCTGTCGATCAGCGAGAAGACCGTCGAGAAGCATGTGGGCGACCTGTTTGACCGTCTGCAGGTGCGAAGTCGCTCGGCGCTGGCCGCGAGAGTACGCGGCGTGCCCGTACCAACCGAAGCCTAGAGTTGCCTCATGACTGACGTGAAGCAGCAGGTGCACGACGCTGCCCGCCGTGCGCGGGTCGCCGCGGCAACGCTGGCGGTGACTCCGCGGGCCGCCAAGGACGAAGCCCTCATCGCGATGGCTGATGCCTTGGTCGCTGCCTCGGCGGAAATCATTGCGGCCAACGAGGAGGATGTCGCAACTGCCCGAGAAGGCGGCATCGGTGAGAACGTCATCGACCGGCTCAGCCTCGACGAGGGTCGCATCCGGGCTTTCGCTGACGGGGTCCGTGACATCGCCGCGCTTCCCGATCCGGTCGGTGAGGTCGTACGAGGTTCGACTCTGCCCAACGGCCTTCAGCTGCAGCAGATTCGCGTGCCGATGGGCGTGATCGGCATGATCTACGAGGGTCGCCCGAATGTCACCGCTGATGCCGCGGCAATCTGCATGAAGGCCGGTAGTGCAGTGCTCTTGCGTGGATCGTCGTCGGCGTCTAAGTCGAACGCCGCGATCATCGAGGTGATGCGTGAGGCGCTTGCCGGCACCACGATCCCATCCGACGCGATCCAACAGATCGCAGCTGACGACCGGTCCTCGGCGACACACCTCATGCAGGCTCGTGGACTGGTCGACCTGGTGATTCCGCGTGGGGGCGCTGGCCTGATCAACGCTGTCGTCACCGAGTCGACCGTGCCTGTCATCGAGACCGGTGTCGGCAACTGCCACGTCTATGTCGACGCGGAAGCCGACCTCGACATGGCACTCAACATCGTCGTCAACGCCAAGACTCACCGCACCAGCGTTTGCAACGCTGCTGAGTCGCTGCTGGTGCACAAGGCCGTCGCCGACGCCTTCCTACCCCGAGTCATCGCAGCACTCCAAGCGCAGGGGGTCACGGTGCACGGGGACCCCACATTCTGCGCAGTCGATGCAGATGTCGTGCCGGCGACCGATCACGACTACGCCACCGAATACCTCTCCTCCGACATCTCAGCCAAGGTCGTCGAATCGCTCGATGACGCGGTCGCGCACATCCGCGCGTTCTCGTCGGGTCACACCGAGGCGATCGTGACGTCGTCGCTCGCGGCTTCTCGTCGATTCACGATGGGAGTCGACTCGGCGGCCGTCATGATCAACGCGTCGACCCGCTTCACCGACGGTGGAGAGTTCGGCTTCGGTGCCGAGATCGGCATCTCCACGCAGAAGCTTCACGCCCGCGGCCCGATGGGTTTGCCCGAGATGACGACGACGACATACGTCGTCACCGGCACGGGACACGTCAGGTAGATTGAGCCTCATGTTGACCACTCTTGCCACCGCCGAAGAGCAGTTGCGCGACATCGGAATCGACCCGTACGCCGTCGGCGCCATCGCCATCGCCATCCTGAGCGTCCTGATGTTGGCGCTGCTGCAGTTCGGCAAGGGCCGCGAGCACTCCTGACAGGTATGAACGCTCTGCGGCCAGATGGTCGTCGCCGTATCGGCGTCATGGGCGGAACATTCGATCCGATCCACCACGGACACCTCGTGGCTGCGAGCGAGGTCCAGTCGTGGTTCGGTCTCGACGAGGTGATCTTCGCCCCGACCGGCGAGCCGTGGCAGAAGGCGGACCGCGGTGTGTCGCCCGCAGAGGACCGCTACCTCATGACGGTGATTGCGACGGCCGCCAATCCTCGCTTCGAGGTGAGTCGCGTCGACATCGACCGCCAGGGTCCGACCTACACGATCGACACGCTGCGTGATCTTGCCGCACTCCACCCCGATGCGGATCTCTACTTCATCACTGGTGCCGATGCGATGGCGGCGCTGCTGACGTGGCGTGACCACGACGAGCTGTTCGAGCTGGCGCAGTTCGTCGGATGTACGCGCCCCGGTCATGAGATGGATGAGAGCACCCTGGAAGGTCTGCCCAAGGAACGCATCACCCTCGTCGAGATTCCGGCACTCGCCATCTCGTCGACCGATTGCCGTGATCGCGTCGCACGTGGTGAGCCGGTCTGGTATCTCGTGCCGGACGGCGTCGTGCAATACATCGGCAAGCATGGTTTGTACGCCAAACCGGAGACAACACCCTGAGCGCGACCGAGTGGGCGGTTGAGCTCACCCGCGCTGCCGCAATCGCTGCAGCCGACAAGCTGGCGGTCGACATCGTCGCGTTTGACGTCTCCGAGCAGCTCGCGATCACTGACGTGTTCCTGTTGTGCTCGGCGTCGAGCCCACGCCAGGTCCGCGCCGTGCAGGATGCCATCGAGGAGCGCATGATCGAACTTGGCGCGAAGGCAGTGCGTCGTGAAGGCATGCGTGAGGGCCGATGGGTGCTGCTCGACTTCGCCGATATCGTGGTGCACGTACTCCACCAGGAGGAGCGTGTCTTCTACGCACTTGAGCGCCTCTGGAGCGACTGCCCGGTCGTCAAGCTCACATGAGTACCCGACAAGTGGTGTTGTGGCGTCATGGGCGTACCGCATGGAATGTTGCTGGGCGCGTCCAGGGCCAGAGCGATGTGCCACTCGATGACGTCGGCCGGGTCCAGGCTCGGGACGCTGCTGCGCGACTGGCAGCTCTGCGCCCGTACCGGATTGTCAGCTCCGACCTGGTTCGTGCGTCAGAGACGGCGCAGATTCTGGGCGACGTGACCTCCCAGGAGGTTGAGCTGGACGTTCGTCTGCGCGAGATGGACTTTGGCGCTCGCGAAGGGCTGACGTGGCACGAGGCTTGGCAACAGTTTCCCGAGGGTATGCAGGCGTGGATCGACGGCGATGAAACCCAAATTCCCGGAGGGGAGACCCACCGACAGGCTGGGGAGCGGTTTGCTGCTGCGCTGCACGATCATCTCCAGGATCTTCCGAACAGGGGAGTGCTTGTGGTTGTCGCACACGGGGCGGTCCTTCGTACGGGTACGTGCGCATTTCTCGACATCCCTCTTGAGCACTGGGGTACCTTCGGCGGCCTCGGCAACTGCTCGTGGTCAGTGTTGGAGGAGTGGCGCCGCGACGACTGGTCGAAGTGGCGTCTGACGGAGTGGAATGCAGGCACTTTGCCCGAGCCGGTGCTCTCCGACGACGAATGAATTTTGGTGGAGCATAGGAGACTCCGTCGCGGCCCTTGTGTTGGCTGCTGCGCCTGCGCAAGCGTGCCGCTCCTCCCCGAATCGCCTCTCTGTGGAGCATAGGAGATTCGAACTCCTGACCTCTTCCATGCCATGGAAGCGCGCTACCAACTGCGCCAATGCCCCGCTGTTGCCACTGAAGGCCCCGCCAATGCTAGCCGTTGTGCTCCCCGGATCCCAACTCGGTCCACGCTGCACTGAGCGGCCAACGGCACGGGGGGGGCGTTGTAACGTGTGCGCGTGCCCCGGCTGACGCTCAAGACCGTGTTCGTGGCCGTTGCCGTGGCGGTCGCCCTGATCCAGTTCGTTTCGGTGACCCTGGCGGCACTTCCACCCAACCGCTACTCCGCGGCCGCGGCACCGCACACCAACTACCTGCGCCCGATGTTCACCCAGGACTGGCGGCTGTTTGCTCCAAACCCGATCGCCGATGATCGCACTGTGTCGTTCCAAGGTTCCTACCGCGGCGCGGACGGGTCACTCAAGCACACGAAGTGGGTGGATTGGACCGAGGTCGAGCTTGACCTCATCCATCACCGTCTGATCGGTGGTCGTGCTGGATATGTGACCAACAAGCTGTTCAGCCCACTCATCGCCCGGTATTCCTCATTGCTCCCGGCCCAGCGATCTGTCGCGGATGCCACCCCTGAGATGGACCCGCCGAGCTGGGCCGATCTGAGCAAGAATCTGCTCGAGAATGGACCGACAAAGCCCGTCACGGTCGCCACGTTCTTGCGATACGAACGGGCCACGGCTCGCCTTGCCACGGAGGTGCTTGCGGCGCGTTGGCCTGATCTGACATTCACGGCCGTGCGCTACTCACTGAACAGGCAACGCGTCACTCCGTACGACGCACGGCACGGCACGAAAGCTGAGCGTGAGGCTGCGAGGCCCGCAGAGAGCCAACGCATTGCTGGTTGGCGCGCACCCGAGGTCGGCGACGCTTCCGAGCGCCGAACCATCGCTGACTTCGATCGGCGACACCAGTGATCAGCCAGGCCTTGGCGTGGCTGACCGACGAGAAGCGGTCGACATACGGACTCGCCGTGACCCGGATGATCCTGGG
>CAZWZC010000101.1:0-8635 GCA_964638755.1 uncultured Aeromicrobium sp.
GCGCCCGACGACCGCCCGGTAGTTCTCTACGCGCCCACGTTTGAGGGCTATTACGAAGGAACCAGTCATTCCTCACTGGACATCATGGGCGTGGAGATGGTGCGTGTGCTTCTGGAGGAGTTTCCGCAGGTGAAGGTGTGGTTCAAACCTCATCCAGCGAGCGGGATCCTTCGTCCGTCCATGTTGGCGGCGGTGGCCGAGATCGAGGGATTGCTTGGACGCGGCGACCATGTGGTCGTCGATCACACCGACCTGACGCTGGTCGAGTGTCTGGCATCGGCCGACGTGCTGATCTCCGACATCTCGAGTGTCACCAGTGATTTCATGGCGACCGGGCGCCCGGTGCTCGTGACCAACCCAGCCGGCCTGCCAGTCAACGATTTCAACGCCGCATATCCCAGCCAGGGTGCCTTCTACGTCGTCGACATGAACCTCGCCCAGTTTCGGACGGTGCTCAATCTGGCTCTGGGCAGTGACCCGTTGAAGAACGAGCGGAGTGCACTGCGGACATACCTTTTGGGTGACCTGCCTGACGGCCCACAGCGTGCCTTCGATGACGCGCTGGGACGCTTGGCGGGGCGAGTCGCCGATCTCTGACCTAACCGCGCGCGAGCGGGCCGATCGCGGCAGTGATTGCGTCGTAGACCCGTTCGGTCGCGCGGCCGTCCGGGTGGTCAAAGAACTCCGTGAGCAGGTGTTTGGCATGCCGGTGGGCGACGCCGTCCGGGCCCTCGTCGAGTACAGCGGAGAGCTGGCCCAGGGTCTCGTCCCACGTGGTCACGGCTCGGCCGCCAGTGAACTCCTCAAACGGTACGTAGAAGCCTCGCGTTGCCGCGTAGGTATCGAGATCCGGGGCGAAGAACACAATGGGGCGCCCCACCAGAGCGAAGTCGAAAACGATCGAGGAGTAGTCCGTGATCACGGCGTCGAACGCCGACAGAACTGGGTTGATGTCGCGTTGCAAGTCAGGTCCCATGAGGACTATTCGAGGAGATCGAGTGGTCCCCTCGGCATAGTCGCCGCGTCCCAGAGGATGGACGCGGACCACCAGGACCGCGTCGCGCGATTCAAGCCACGTACTGATCATCGTCCACTCAGCTGCGGTCGGCACAGTTGGATCGACGGCCCCATCTCGCCATGTTGGCGCGAACAGCACAAGAGTCGTTTTCGACGTGAAGTCCGGCAGAACCTCTCGCAGCTGAAGCTGCGCGCGAGTCCGGCGTTCCCGGTGAGTGCCGCGCAGCAATACGTCGTCGCGCGGGTCGCCTGTCACAGCCAAGCGTGATGGGTTGACCCCAAACCCGCTGGTGATGCTTGGTGCGACTCGGCTTGACGACACGGGAAACAGTGAGATCGCACGACCGGCGCGCCGGTAGGCCGCACCGATGAGGCGACGCACAGCGCCGATGTTTGGCATGAATGACATCGAGTAGGTGGCCGGGGAGTCAAGATGCAGGTGTTTGAACGGCAGACCATGCCAGAGCTGCACGATGTAGGCGCCGCGTACGGCGTAGCGGTTGACGTCGCCGAATCCGTGCGTGACGACTACGACACGAGCACGCAAAGTGCTCCAAAACCCACGCCAGCTGTCCTTTTGCAGGGTGTCGAGGCCGAGTTCGGTGGCTTCCTGAAGCTCCGCGCTGGTGCGCGCCAGCCACACCAGACGGACCGATTCGTCCAGGCGCTCGCGGGCAAGCAGATAGAGCGGCAACGCTCCCTCGCCCAGGCCAATACCGCAGCCAAAAACCCATACGCAGTTGGATCGCGGAACGATCACGCTTGCGACTGCTCCGGCGAGGTAGAGCGGGAGTCCGGCGATCTTGCGCGCGTTGCCCGCTCTGAACGTGAACTCCGCCATGGTGAGTTGATTCTCGCACGAGGAAATCAGGTCGCTGGGTGTCCGCCACGCTCCGATGGTTGTCCGTCACGCACCGGTGTACCTTCGAGGGGTGTCGAGGCTGAAGATTCCGGCGTCGATCTCCCACCCCGTACGCCTGCTGCCTCTCACGTTCGCCGCGCTGATCGTGGTGGGCACGTTGCTGTTGCTGTTGCCCATCGCTCGGGCCGGCGAAGGCTCTGCGGGGTTCATGCCGGCTTTGTTCACCTCCACCTCCGCCGTCACCGTCACGGGACTTTCGACGGTTGACGTCTCGTCCTACTGGACCACAACAGGTCAGGGAATCATCCTCGCGCTCGTCGAGCTCGGTGGCCTGGGCATTGTCGCGCTCGCCACCGTGCTCGGACTGTTCATCGGAGGACGGTTGGGTCTTCGTACGCGCATGGTCGCCCAGGTTGACATGCACGTGGTCAACATCGGCGAAGTTCGACCACTGTTTCGTCGAGTGGCGATCACGATGTTGCTGTTCCAGTCGGTCATCGCGGTCATCCTGACCATCCGTTACAGGCTCAGCTACTTTGACGAGACGCCCAAGGCGATCTGGCACGGCACCTTCGACTCGATCATGGCATTCAACAACGCTGGATTCTCGCTCAACGTCGACGGGCTCGGTCCATATGCTGGGGACGGGTTGATCATCCTGCCCGTCTCGTTTGGTGTGTTCGCGGGAGCCATGGGCTTTCCGGTGCTGGCCGAGTTGTTTCGGGGCTGGCGCAAGCCGTCGGCGTGGACGATTCACACCCGGCTGACCGTGTGGGGGTCACTGATGCTGTTGGTTGGCGGGTTGGTCCTTTTCCTCGTGTTGGAGTGGAACAACGGCGGGACCATCGGTGGCCAGAGCCTGGGCGCAAAACTGATCTCAGGTGTTGAGGGCGGTGCGATGCCGCGGTCGGGCGGCCTCGCCAGCTTCGACTGGGGTCAGGTGACACCGGAGATGCTGAACATCACGACTGTGCTGATGTTCATCGGCGGTGGATCGGCCAGTACCGCTGGAGGGATCAAGATCACGACCTTCTTTCTGCTGGCGTTCGTGATTCTCGCCGAGCTGCGCGGCGACCCCGAGGTCACAGTGGGCAACCGCTCGGTCAGTGCTGCCACGACGCGTCAGGCGCTCACGATTGCGCTGCTGGCGGTCATGTTGGTGGCCAGCACGACGATTGTGGTCGAGCTGTTGTCGGGATTCTCCTTTGACGTGGTTCTGTTCGAATGTACGTCCGCGTTCGCGACGGTTGGTCTGAGCACGGGCATCACTGCGGACCTGCCGAATTCGGCGCAAGTCGTGCTCGTCGGATTGATGTTCATTGGCCGGGTCGGCACGATTGCGGTTGCATCGGCCTTAGTGTTGCGGAAGCGCACACCGCGTTATCACCTTCCCGAGGAGCAACCGATCATTGGCTAGAGACCGCAAGACCTCTCCGACCACCCCGGTCATCGTGCTTGGGCTGGGTCGATTCGGCGCGGCCGTGGCTCGGTCACTCGTCCAGCTGGGACATGACGTACTGGCCGTCGACGAGCAGACTGACATTGTCCAGCGGTACGCGAGCGACTTCACCCATGTGGTTGCCGCCGACACCACAGACACCGAGGCGCTGCGCCAGATCGGTGCCGAGCAGTTCGAGGTGGCTGTGGTCGGCATCGGGACCGACATCGAGGCGAGCGTCCTCACAGTGCTGGGTCTGTTGGATCTTGGCGTCAAGGAGGTCTGGGCCAAGGCGATCAGCGGCAAGCACGCCGCAATCCTCGAGCGTGTCGGCGCGACGCATGTCATTCGACCCGAGTCGCAGATGGGCAAGCGGGTCGCCCACATGGTCACCGGGACCATGACTGACTTCATCGAGTTCGACGAGGGCTTCGCCATTGCTCGTACGCGCGCTCCGCAGCGTGCCGAGGACAAGACCCTCAAGGATGCTGCGCTGCGCGCCGAGTTCGGGGTGACGATCGTGGCCGTCAAGGCGCGAGGCAGCCACGATTTCTCATACGGCCAGGCTGACACATTCATCTCGCCAGGTGACGAGCTGATCGTGTCAGGTCCGACGACCAAGGTCGAAGCGTTCTGCGCGATGCACTGAATCCCTTCACCAACCACGTTTGCCGGCATTTGTGCTCGGTGAGCCAGAAACAACAGTCACGCACCGCACCGGTAACATTCGGGCGGTGAGCTCGCCCGAACCGACACCATCCGCCTACCGCTACTCCAGCGAGCTCGCGGGTGGCATCGAGCGCCGATGGCAGGACCGCTGGGAGTCCGAAGGCACGTTTGAGGCCGCCAATCCCACGGGTGATCTCGCCGGCGACGTGACGGGCGAGAAGTTCTTCATCATGGACATGTTCCCGTACCCCTCGGGAGCGGGTCTCCACGTGGGCCACCCGCTTGGATACATCGCCACCGACGTGATCGGTCGCTACCGTCGGATGCAGGGCGACAACGTGCTGCACGCCCTCGGCTACGACGCGTTCGGCCTACCCGCCGAGATCCACGCCGTGCAGACGGGGGAGCACCCACGAACCAACACCATGGCCAACATGGCCAACATGCGGCGTCAGCTGCGCCGCCTCGGACTGGCCCACGATCCGCGCCGCTCCTTCGCGACGATCGACGCCGAGTTCATGCGGTGGACGCAGTGGATCTTCATCAAGATCTTCGAGTCCTGGTACGACATCGATGCCGGGCGCGCCCGACCCATCGCCGAGCTCGTCGAGGCGTACGAGTCAGGGGAGCGCACCACCGGTGGCACGGCGTGGTCCGAGCTGTCGCCGCTTGAGCGTCGTGAGCTGATCGATTTACAGCGCCTTGCATATATCGACGAGTCGCCTGTCAACTGGTGTCCTGCGCTGGGTACCGTGCTCTCCAATGAGGAAGTCACGCCGGACGGTCGGAGCGAACGTGGCAATTTCCCGGTGTTCTCTCGCAATCTGCGCCAGTGGAAGATGCGCATCACGGCGTACGCCGATCGCCTCATCGACGACCTCGACCGGATGGACTGGCCCGAGTCGGTCAAGCTCATGCAGCGCAATTGGATTGGTCGCTCGCACGGAGCTGAAGTCAGCTTCGATGTCGATGGCAGTGACAAGAGGATCGATGTCTTCACGACCCGACCCGACACACTGTTCGGCGCCACGTACGTCGTGCTCGCCCCCGAGCATGAGCTCGTCACCGAGCTGACCGCAGCGGCGTGGCCCTCGGACGTCGATCTCGCGTGGACCGGCGGTGCGGCAACGCCCGCTGAGGCGATCGCCGACTACCGCGCAGCGGCGGGCGCAAAGAGCGATGTCGAGCGCCAGGAGAACCGCGAAAAGACGGGGGTGTTCACCGGAACGTATGCGGTCAATCCTGTCAACGGTGCGTCGATCCCTGTGTTCATCGCCGACTACGTGCTCACTGGTTACGGCACCGGAGCGATCATGGCCGTGCCGGGCCAGGACACCCGCGACTGGGAGTTCGCCGAGAAGTTCGTTCTGCCCATCATTCGGACGGTACAGCCTTCCGAAGGTTTCGACGGCGGGCCGTTCCTGGGCGAGGGTCCTGCGATCAACTCCGCACACGGTGACCTCGACGTCAACGGACTGGGCATCGCCGAGGCCAAGGCTGCCGTCATCGGCTGGCTCGAGAAGCAGGGCTCCGGGCACGGCACCACGACGTACCGGCTGCGTGACTGGCTGTTCAGCCGCCAGCGCTACTGGGGCGAGCCGTTCCCCATCGTTTTCGACGAGGATGGGTCGCCCATCGCCGTGCCAGACTCGATGCTGCCGGTTGAACTGCCCGAGGTTCCCGACTATCTCCCCAAGACCTTCGAGCCAGATGACGTCACCAGCGAGCCTGAGCCGCCGCTCGCCCGGGTGCCCGACTGGGTCAACGTCGAACTCGACCTCGGCGACGGGCTCAAGAAGTACCGCCGCGACACCAACACGATGCCCAACTGGGCCGGATCGTCTTGGTACGAGCTGCGCTACGCCGACCCCCACAACGCCAAAACGTTGGTCGATCCGGATATCGAGGCCTACTGGCTCGGCCCGCGCAAGGCCGGCGAGACCGGTGGCGTCGACCTTTACATCGGCGGAGTCGAGCACGCCGTGCTGCACCTTCTCTATGCGCGCTTCTGGCACAAGGTGCTGTTCGACCTGGGCCACCTGTCGAGCGAGGAGCCATTCCAGAAGTTGTTCAACCAAGGCTACATCCAGGCGTACGCCTACACCGACTCGCGCGGTGTCTACGTGCCTGCCGAGGATGTCGTCGAGCACGTGGACGGCGCCGAGTCGACGTACACATACAACGGCAAGTCGGTCAATCGTGAGTACGGGAAGATGGGCAAGAGCCTGAAGAACATCGTCACGCCCGACGAGATGTACGAGGCATACGGTGCCGACACCTTCCGTGTTTACGAGATGTCGATGGGTCCGCTCGATGTGTCACGCCCGTGGGAGACCCGCGCTGTGGTTGGTGCGCAGCGCTTCCTTCAGAGGGTGTGGCGGCTCGTGGTGAATGAGGACTCGGGTGAGCCCCTCGTCACCGACGATGCATTGGATCCAGAGACGCTCCATGCAGTGCACCGCACGATCGAAGGGGTGCGCGGTGACATGGACGGGATGCGGTTCAACACCGCCGTGGCCAAGCTGATCGAACTGACCAACCACCTGACGAAGGTCGGCGTACGCAGCCGCGCTGCTCTCGAGCCGCTCGTGCTGATGACGGCGCCGCTGGCACCTCATGTCGCCGAGGAGCTGTGGTCAAAGCTCGGTCACGCCGATTCCCTGGCCCGTGCGCCCTATCCGATCGCCGATCCCGCATACCTCGTCGAACAGTCCGTCACCTGCGTCGTGCAGGTGCTCGGCAAGGTTCGCGGCAAGCTCGAGGTGAGCCCCGACATCAGTGACGAAGAACTGACCGCGCTGGCGCTGGCCGAGCCCAATGTCGTGCGCTCGATCGACGGTCGCGAGGTGCGCAAGGTCATCGTGCGTGCGCCAAAGCTCGTCAGCATCGTCGTCTAGGGGCGCCTGCTCCTACGTCGCAGCATCGGCGGTTCGTACCTCACCGCCGCCGGGCTCGGCCCGGGCGCCTTGCCTCGCTTCGCTCGGCCAATGGGTGCGTGCCGTGCATGCGTTTGGATCGACCGCGCCACCGAGCCAGATAGCATCTCCCGCATGGTCGGCGTAGCTATAGTCACAGACTCGACTGCATCCCTTGCTCCCGCTGATGCTGCTCGTGACGGCATCACGGTTGTGCCACTGCAGGTCATCATCGGCGCGGGTGTGCACACCGAAGGTGTTGATGTGACGGCCGACATGATCGCCGATGCGCTCGCGTCGTTCGTACCTGTCAGTACGTCTCGCCCAACTCCCGACGACTTCCTCAGGGTCTATTGCGACCTCGCCGACGAGGGCGCCGAGGCAATCGTCTCTGTGCACCTGAGCTCGAAGATGTCCGGTACGTACGATTCGGCGCTGCTGGCTGCGAAAGAGTCGCCCGTACCCGTAACTGTCGTCGACTCGGGTCAGGTCGGCATCGCCACAGGGTTCGCAGCAGGCCGCGCTGCCGAGGCCCGCGACGCTGGCAAGGATGCAGCGGAGATCGCGGCCGCCGCCCGAAGTGCAGGGGAGGCGTCGACGATCCTGCTGTACGTCGACACACTGGAGTACCTCAAGCGTGGCGGGCGAGTCGGCCCCGCTGCCGCGCTGATCGGTTCCGCCCTTGCGGTCAAGCCGATCCTGACGATCAAGGACGGCGTCGTCGTACCCCTTGAGCGTGTGCGGACCGCGGCCAAGGCGTTGGCGCGCGTCGAGGCCCTCGCCATCGAGCATGCTCAGTCGTGCGACAAGGGATTCCAGATCGGTGTCCAGCATCTCGCGAACCCCACGGTCGCCGCTGCGGTTTCCGGTCGACTCGCCACCGCGCTCGGGGTCGACTCGATCCCGGTGGACGAGGTTGGTGCCTCGATCGGGGCACACGTCGGGCCAGGCATGGTGTCGGTGACCGTCACTGCGCGCTGCTGAGGTTTTCCACGCACGCGTGGCCAGGTGGCCTCCTCCACAGCCGCTGGCTCGCAAGTCCCCGACACTCCAGATGTTGCCTAGCGTCGCGGTGTGAGAGTCGAGCGTGAGGAGACCCGAGCCGATATCGCTCGGCGAAGGCTCGCCCAGCTCGCTGCGTCGTTCGATGCTGAGCTGCCGCCCCCGGACGAGGAGCCCACAGCGGAGCCTGCACGTCGACGCCTCGAGGCGCCGCACGTCAGGGTGCTCGCAACGCTCGCCGTCGCCGGCTCGGTGCTGCTGGTGTGGTGGCTGCTCTCGGCACGGCCGCAGACCGCTGCCCCAGATCAGCCACTCGCATTTGCCACGTCCGAGGCGCCCAGTGCCTCAGCCCAACCGGCCGGTGCGGACCTCGTGATCGATGTCGTCGGCAAGGTCAACAAGCCTGGCATCGTGACGCTCCCGAAAGGCTCACGGGTGTATGAGGCGGTCGAGGCCGCGGGAGGGCTCAAGGGCAAGGTCGACACGACGGCGCTCAACATGGCGCGAGTCCTCTCTGACGGTGAGCAGCTCCTGGTGGGCCTGCAGCCGGCCGCAGTCCCGGGTGCTCCGCCGCCACCTGGCGCGTCGACGGCCAAGATAAACCTCAACACCGCCACCGCCGAGCAACTCGACACGCTACCGGGCGTCGGACCGGTGACGGCGCGGGCGATTCTGGGTTGGCGCGAGGAAAACGGTCGCTTCTCCTCGGTCGACGAACTTCTCGAGGTCAAG
>CAZWZC010000102.1:0-8614 GCA_964638755.1 uncultured Aeromicrobium sp.
CTCTTGGCCTTGCGCATCGACTCAATCGCCTTCTGCCAGTCGGCGTCGGTGAACTTGCCAGGATCGGCACCAACCGCCAGGAGCGCAAAGCCCATGGTGTCGCGCATTTCGGTCAACAGGGAGACGCGGCCATTGAGGTCCGGCCTGGTAAGCAGCTCTTGGAAGGACTTGACCTCCTTGACCTTCTTCTTGTTGTACGCAATCCCGGTCAGGCCGCTCTGCCACGGCGCTGAGAAGTCACGGTTCTTGTCCCATGCGGGTGCGGCCAACGAGTCGATGATGTTGTCGTGCAGGTTGGGCACGTTGGAGGCGTCGAGCTTCTGGATCCAGCCGACCTGGATCACGCGAGCGGCCATCCAGTCGGTCAGCATGAACATGTCCCGCTTCGACGAGCTGCACGAGCCGAGCTGGTTCGAGACTTTGGCGAAGAATTCGTTGTTGTCGTTGACGTCGGCGGTGTAGGAGACCTTGATGCCGGTCTTCCTCTCGAACTCCGAAAGGGTCGAGACGTACTTGCCGTCGTCCTCGTCGATGTATTCGGGCCAGTTGGAGACCACCAACCGCTTCTGTGCGTCTGAGAGATCGGTCGCCTGGCAGGTGGCCGGATCCTGCTTGCGGTCCGGCGCATTGAACAGGTTGAGCGATGCGACGCTGAGCGCCCCGAAGGTCAGCCCACCTGCACCCTTCAGAAAGGTTCGCCGGTCAACCTGTGCCATCCGCAGTCCTCAATTCTCCCGTGATCACGAATACTCGCAACAATCTGGGCTGACGACAAGGGATTCCGGTGTAAACACTGCGTTTCGCTCAGGAAAGCGTTGATCGGCGGGTGTGCCAAGGCAACTCGACAACGCCTGCACGTACGGCACAATGTCGGGCATGAACGACCGCAAGCCCTCCGGGGCCAAGGCTCAGCTCGACGACATTGCCAAGCGAATCATCGAGCTGCTGCAGGACGACGGGCGGCTCTCGTATTCCGCGATCGCCAAGCAGGTCGACCTCTCAGAGGCGGCAGTGCGCCATCGCGTGCAGAAGCTCATCGAGACCGGAGTGATGCAGATCGTTGCCGTCACCGATCCGTTGCAGATGGGATTTGCGCGACAGGCGATGATCGGCATCAAGGTGTCGGGCGAGGTGCGTGGGGTCGCAGCGGAGCTCGCCACGATGGACCAGCTCGACTACATCGTCATCACGACCGGCCGGTTCGACATTCTCGCAGAGCTCGTGGCTGAGAGCGACGACGAGTTGCTCGACATCGTCTCGGGGCAGATCAGCGCGCTTGACCGGGTGTTGATGACTGAGACGTTCGTCTACCTCCAGCTCGAAAAGCAGACGTACGCCTGGGGTACTCGCTGAGTCAGGTGACGGTCTCGCCGGCGATCAGCGACGTGAACAGCTCGCCGTACTCCTGGCGCATCAGCTCTTCGTATCCGTCTGGATCGGAGTCGGGGGCGGGTGCCGGTTCAGCACGGCCCGCGCGCATCAGCAGATCCCACGGCACTTCTGTGTCAGGCGTGTGAAATGTCGGCGGTGAGCCTGCGAAGCCGAAACGCCCGGCAGCACGCGGCACCGCGCCAAGTCGCGCGCAGGCAAGGACTGCAATCAGCTGGTCGCGACCGCGAGGCAGCTCGATCGAGACCTCACTGCCGCTCCCCACGCCGAGGTGGCTGATCGCGCCGGCGACACTGGCCGACTCATGGACCAGCTGCGCGTACGACAGCGACCCGCGCTCGTCATCGATTGCCGGATGGTCGGCGAGCCCACCGACGACGTGCTGGTCGAGGGCACGAAACACCAGGCTGCTCATCAGCGGCCCTTGAAGACTGGTGGACGCTTCTCGTCGCGAGCCGTGGCAGCTTCGCGCACGTCCTCGCTGGCCCAGACCGACGCAAAGCTCGCCTCGATCGCGGCGTCGTCGGCTGCTGAGCTGTTGAGCACAAGCTTGTTGTGCGCGAGAGCAAGCGGGGCAAGCTCGGCGATCTCCTGGGCCCACGCAACCGCGTCGGCCAGAGTTCCGATGCGGTCGACAAGACCGACGGCGAGCGCTTGCTTAGCGTCGAGCGTCTCCGCCGCGAGCATGAGCCGGCGGGCCGTGCCCCCGCCTGCAAGAGTGGCGAGCGTACGAATGGTCCATGCGTCGACCGCCATCCCGTTGCGGGCAGTCGGCACGGCGAACTTCGCTGTCGTCTCGGCGACACGCAGGTCACAGGCCATCGCGAGCTGAGTTCCCGCGCCGATCGCCGGGCCGTTGATCGCGGCGATCAGCGGAACGGGCACCTTGGTCAGTCGCGTCAGCATCCCGTACAGCGCTTCCAGAAACTCCATCCCGTACACGCCACCAAGGTCGGCTCCAGCGCAGAATGCGGTGCCCTGTCCAGTGATGACTATGGCTCGCGCTCCATCGCTGACCGCCTGATCGACCGCCCGGTGAATCTCGCGGCACAGCTCGAGGTTCAACGCATTCCTGCGGTCTTCGCGCTGCAGCTCAAGGACGACGACATCGCCGTTGGTGATCGCACCGAGCATGGTCTCTCCTAGCCAAGGGTCGTGTCCCCACATCCTCGCGCGTCCACTTCCAACGTGGTCTGGCACCCCGAGGTGACCCGGGGGTCAAAGACCGTCACTTCGCCGGGACTGGATCGTTATTTCACCATGGACCTGTCTCGCCGCAAAGTGATCCAATCTGGTGTCGTCATTGGTGGGGCAATAGCCCTGACCGATCTCACCCTGTCTCCGGCAGCATGGGCTGTAACAGGCCAGATCACTCCACCCAAGACCACCCTTGCGGGCACCCTCGTGCGGGGCTCAGCCGGACCGGGAGGGTATGCGAAAGTCGTCATCGCCGCCGCTGAACCGCACATCGTCCGCGAGGACCTGGGCGTTCCCGCCGCACCCGGGCGCTCTGCCAAGCGCAAACCCGTCACGGCATTTGCCCATTTGACCGATGTGCACCTCGTCGATGCCCAGTCGCCCGATCGGGTCGAGTACGTGGACCGACTCGAGGACAAGTACGTCGAAGGTGACCCCGCCATTGGGTTGCTGCAGTCGAGCTACCGGCCACACGAGATGTTGACCCTCCACACCGCCGACGCGATGGTGCGCGCGATCAACCAGGCGAAGGTGGGCCCCGTCAGCGGCGCCCCGCTGGCGTTTGCCATCCAGACCGGCGACAACGCCGACAACTGCCAGCTCAACGAGTTTCGATGGAACATCGACATTCTCGACGGCAAGACCGTCACGCCAGACTCGGGCAACAAGACCAAGTACGAGGGCGTTGCCGACAACGTCGACTACGACACCCACTACTGGCATCCCGACGCCCCCCCGGCTGGCAAGGCTGCCGACGTCTACAAGACCCGGTTCGGGTTTCCGCAGGTCACCGGGTTGCTGAATGCCGCGCGCAAGCCGTTCAAGGCTGAGGGAATCAAGATGCCGTGGTACTCGGTTTTCGGGAACCACGACGGACTCGTCCAGGGCAACTTCCCCAACACACTCCCACTCAGCCTGCTCGCCACAGGTCCGCTCAAGGCGACGGCACTTCCACCAGGCCTGTCGGAGGCGGACGTGCTCACAAGCCTCAAATCGGCGAATGCGGGCGTGCTTCTGGGTGCGTTGGGTCTCGCCAGTGCCCGCCTGGTCACGCCTGACGCAAAGCGCAAGGTTCTGACGCGCAAGCAGGTCGTGGCCGAGCACTTCAACACGTCGGGCACGCCGAAAGGTCACGGTTACACCGCGGACAACAAGGCGAAGGGCACGGCCTACTACGCGTTCGACAAGGGACTCATGCGCGGCATCGTCCTGGACACGGTCAACCCCAATGGCTACGCAGAGGGGTCGCTGGACACCAAACAGATGGACTGGCTCACGGCGACGCTGGCAAGCTCAAAGAACAAGTACGTGGTGATCTTCAGCCACCACACGTCAGCCACCATGACCAATCCGCTCATCGCGACCGGTCTGGACCTGCAGGCCAGGGTGCTGGGACAAGCGGTCGTCGATCTGCTCCTCGCCAACCAGAACGTGATCGCCTGGGTCAACGGACACACCCACCGCAACGAGGTCTGGGCGCGCAAGGCGCCCAGCGGTGACAGTGGGTTCTGGGAGATCAACACGGCATCGCACATCGACTTCCCGCAGCAGTCGCGACTGATCGAACTGGTGGACAACAAGGACGGCTCTTTGTCAATCTTCACCACGATGCTCGACCATGCTGGCGCTCTCGGTGATCTCGGTCCACTGACGTCGACTGTCGCACTTGCCGGCCTGGCGCGAGAATTGGCCGCCAACGACCCTCAGCGCAACAGCGCCGCCACCGGGGTCATGGCCGACCGCAATGTCGAGCTCTTGGTCAAGAAGCCCGCGCTCGTCTAGGTCCAGCGACCCTAAAGTTTCACACCCTCGCAGTCTGACGCGTGGGGGGACCCCCAGCTACGTTGGCGCGCCCCGACGCTCCACGCGGCGCGCGTCGGGGGGGGCGAGCTGCCCGCAGGCCCCATCGATGTCGCTGCCACGCGTGTCCCGCACCGTGGTCGGGATTCCCTTGGCGATCAGCCTACGTACGAACTCGCGCTCGTCCTCGGGCCGAGATGCCGTCCACTTCGAACCGGGCGTCGGATTGAGCGGGATCAGGTTGACGTGGACCCACCCCCATCCTTCAGCGGGGTTGGTGCCATAGGACTGCAGGACGTCACCGAGAAGGTCGGCACGCCAAGCCTGATCGTTGATGCCCTTGATCATGGCGTACTCGATGGAGACACGTCGCTTGGTCGTCTGCGCGTACTCCCATGCAGCCTCAACCGCCTCGTGCACCGACCAACGCGTGTTGATCGGCACCAGCTCGTTGCGCAGCTCGTCGTCTGGCGCGTGCAGCGACAGTGCGAGCGTGACAGGGATGCCTTCTGTGGCGAGCTGCTTCATACGAGGAACCAACCCAACCGTACTGACGGTGATGTTGCGGGCTGACATGCCCAGACCGTCTGGTACAGGAGCGACCATGCGACGTACGGCACCTATGACCGCCTTGTAATTGGCCATGGGCTCGCCCATGCCCATGAAGACGACGTTGGAGAGTCGCCCTGGCCCACCGGCGACCTCGCCTCGGGCCATCTTGCCGGCAGCGTCCTGGACTTGGTCGACGATCTCAGCGCAGCTCATGTTGCGCTCGAGACCGCCCTGACCGGTGGCGCAGAACGGGCAGGCCATGCCGCAGCCGGCTTGGCTCGAGACGCAAATGGTCGCTCGATCGGTGTAGCGCATGAGCACTGACTCGACGAGTGCTCCGTCAAACAGCCGCCACAGTGATTTGACCGTTGCACCCTTGTCGGCCTCCATGGTGCGAACGGGATTGAGCAGAGTCGGCAGCAGCTCGGCGACGATCCGGTCGCGGCTCGCGGCCGGGAGGTCGGTCATTTTGGCTGGATCACGCTCAAGGCGCGAGTAGTAGTGGTTGGCCACCTGCTTGACCCGGAATGCAGGCTCCCCCAGCGCCTCGGCGACCGCCGTATGCTCCTCGGACGTCAGGTCGGCGAGGTGACGCGGCGGCTTCTTGCGTCCGCGCGGCTGCTCAAAGACGAGCGGCAAGGTCTTGATGGGGGATTCAGACACTCCCCAATGCTCTCATCGTTGAGCCGGCCCCCGAAATCGCCAGCATTCCGCTGGTCACCAATTGCTCAGACCGGGGCGACGTCGACCTCGACGTTGAGCGACGACGTCTTGGCCTCGGTGAAGATGACGCCCTTGACCGGGGGGACGTCGCCATAGTCACGACCCCAGGCGAGGGTGACATAGCGGTTGTTGGCCCACTGGTCGTTGGTCGGATCGACGGCAAGCCACCCGTTGCCCGGCAGCCATACGGCCGCCCACGCGTGGGTTGCATCGGCGCCGAACACCCGCTCCTTGTCCGGCGGTGGCTGCGTCGCGAGGTATCCGCTGACATACCGCGCCGCCAAGCCATGCGTACGCAGGCAGGCGAGGGTGAGATGCGCGAAGTCCTGGCACACACCGGCCCGCGTCTCGAACACGTCGTGAACCGTCGAGGTGACCGTCGTGGCGGTCTTGTCGTAGGCGAAATCGGAGTTGATGCGGTGCATCAGATCAGTCACCGCCTCACCGATGGGACGGCCGGGCAACAGGGACTCGGCGGCGTACGCACGCACCTCCGCCGGGTGATCGACCAACGCTGACTGCAGGGCGAAGTCCTGCGCCCGCCACGCATCGTCGACGTCGTCACGGCTCACGGGCACCGCCGACTCCCATGGCGCATCCAGCGCCTCCTGGGCATAGGTTGGCGCGTCGACCTCGACATGACTCGTCGCCAGAATGTCGAGAGTCTTGTGCGCCATCGTCACCTGAAAGTAGGTGACCGTGTTGCCGTAGAAGTCGAGATCTTCGGTGCGATCAATCGCAGGCGGATCGATGACCAGCTCGTGCTGGAGGACGCGTTGCCACGGGAGCTCGCGCGGCACGACGTAGGCGATGCCGAGGCTGTCGCTGACATCGTCGTCGTAGGAGTACGTCGTGCGGTGCGAGACGTCGTAGTTCATGGTTCGCTCGCTCATTGCGTACCCCCAAAACCAAACGATCGCGGTGTCGGACCGACCGCAAAGTGCAGCTCACCGATCGAGTCCGCGATGCGGGAGAGCTGACCGATGTAGCCGTCGAGGAACCGCTCGAGGTTGAGTCGTCGCTCCCCCTCGACAGCGACCAGGGCGGCGATGTCGGCGCGCGCCAGCTCGTGGGCGAGGTCGTCCAGCAGACGCTCAGGCCGGGTCGCCCCCGTCGAGCCCGGCATCGCCGCGAGGTGCTCACGCAATTCGCTGATGCCAAATGCCAACGACCTTGGGTTGTCCGCATCCATGAGCAGCAGGTCGAGCACGCCCGCGAGTCGAACATACCCGCGATAGCGGCGACGGTGCGTCACAGCACTCTCGGCAGCCGTGAGCACGGCGTTGTGGAGCTCGCGGTCAACGTCGATGCCACGTCGCACGGTCGTCGTCGATCGCAGCAGGTGGCACAGCTGAAGCCCTCGCTCGACTGCTTGGCCTGCGCTGATCATTCGCCATCCCGGGTCACGCATCATGTTGGCGGTGGCGCCATGCAGCGACAAGATTCCGGTCAGCATCCGTCCGGCGCTCTCAGACACCTGGTGGCTGTAGTGGTAGCTCGCCAGTGCGGCGACGGCCCGGTCAGTCGAGCTGAACGCATGCCAGACGTCGGGTGACAGCTGGTCGCGAACGCTCTGAGCGGCCTCCCGCAGTTCTCGTATCGACTGGGCCACCGATCCTTGCCGGTTGGGATCGAGCAACAACGACCGGAAGTTGGCGTTGAGCTGATCGGGCTTGAAGGGCGAACCGCTGAGCCGGGCAACAGCACGCATGAGCACATCCAGACTCGCGCCTCCCGCAGACATCGGACGAGCACGGTTGTCGTCAGCACTCGCATGAGCCGTGAGGATCAGCCGCAAGAGATCCTCAGCACGTTCGGCGTAGCGGCCAAACCAGAACATGTCCTCGAGGACGCGTGGCACCATGGCCGCCGTCGCGCGCGCTTGGGTCATCGGCAGCACCTCGGACAGGCCCTGGTCGGGGTCCTCGGGGCGTTCCTTGAGAACCCAGACGTCCTTGCTCGACGTGGCCTGTCCGGCCTCGAACACGTTCGCCAGTCCACCGATCATCGGCCGGTAGGTCGACCCGTAGCGGAGGGTGAACGTACGCAACGTCAGCGCCTGAGGCCGTACGCCATGCTTGCCGAACGATGGCGCCTGGGACAGCGACAACACTTCTTGACCGACATAACGGTGCGGCTCAGCACGTATCAGGAACCGCAGCTCATCTGGTGACAGGTGACCCAGGTCGGTGGGGTTGTCGATCGAGCGGATGACGAGGTCCTTGATGTTGTCCTCCACAAACGTCTGTGAGCGAGGAAGTCCGCACCAGTAGGTCTGCACTGACGGCAGCCGCAGCGGTTCGTCCAGCAAGGTCTCGCACATCGCAGACATGAACGGCAGCAGTCCCGGGTTCTCAAGTACTCCGGCGCCGAGACCGTTCACAACGCGCACGGTGCCACGTCGTACGGCCTCTGACAGGCCGGCGACGCCCAACTGGGAGTTCTTGCGAAGCTCGAGCGCGTCGGACCATTCAGCATCGACGCGCCGAAGAATGACGTCGACCCGTTCGAGTCGGCCGAACACACGGACCCACACGGCCCCTTCGCGCATGACGAGGTCGCTGCCTTCGACGAGAGGAAAGCCCAGCATCGAAGCGACGTACGCCTGATCGTAGGACGTCTCCGAATGTGTACCAGGCGACAGGACGACCACTCGCGGGTCAGGGTTGTTGCTGGGCGACGCCTCCATCAGTGTGGTCCGCAGCGCTTGGAAGAACGGAGCCATCCGATGCAGTCCGGCTTGACGATAGAGCTCAGGCATGACGCGTGAGATGACTCTGCGGTTCTCCATGGCGAAGCCGATACCTGAAGGTGCTTGAGCGCGGTCGGCGATGACCTGCCACTCCCCTGCATCGTTGCGGCCCAAATCTGCCGCGGCGAGCAAAAGGGGGCTCAATTCCTGAGCCGAGGCGCGAGCGGAAACCCGCAGGAAGCCTTGGTGGCCAAAGACGAG
>CAZWZC010000103.1:0-8499 GCA_964638755.1 uncultured Aeromicrobium sp.
GGTGCTAGACCGCTTCGGCAGCTTAGATCCCGCCGCGATCGCCGAGGCTGAGCCGGAGGCGTTCGCCGACCTCTGCGCGACGCCGCCTGCTATCCACCGCTACGGACGATCGATGGCTGGTCGCTTGCAGGAGCTGGCCCGTCACGTCGTCGAGGAGTACGACGGTGACGCCTCGCGCATCTGGTCCGAGCCGCGTACGGGCAAGGCGCTCTTTCAACGCGTACGGGCGTTGCCGGGATTCGGCGAGCAGAAGGCGAAGATCTTCACCGCCCTGCTGGCCAAGCAGCTCGAGGTGAAGCCTCCGGGCTGGACCACCGTCACGGGTGATTACGGCAAGAAGGGCTACCGTTCGGTGGCCGATGTCGTGGACGCAGACTCGCTTGCCAAGGTGCGGGCGTTCAAGCAGGTTGCCAAGAAGAAAGCCGCCGCCGCTGCTCAGACCGCGTTGACGTCTGCCGGATAGGGATTGAGCAGCTCCTCGGGCACCTCGCACGCCGGCGTGGTGAGCCATACCTGATCCATGCGCTCGTAGATCCGATCACCGTGCGGGTCGCGGGGTATGCGCAGATCGGTGTCAAAACCGTCTCGGCGCTGCTCGGCGTATGCCTCGCGCGCCACAACCAGGGCGTCCCAGTCGTCGAGCCACGCATTGGTCGGCGGATCGGCCCTGCGCACTCCGTCGCCGATCTTGCGAATCTGCGTGAGCATGTTGGTGATCGCGGTGTTCTGGTCGGTCACGACCTGAGCCTGCTCGATCGCGGTGCCCTTGATCGGCATCGACTTCACGGTCTCGGTCATGATGTCGCACTCGCGACGGATCACCGAGAGGATTCGCTGATCCTCGATGGTGCTCGGGAAGTCCTTGTCGTTGATCACGACCGTCGCGGCGATGAGCCCCACACCAGCGATCAACGCGACTGTCACCGCGGCGATCGGCGCCCAGATCCAGCGACGTGAGATCGGCGGCGGCGGGTACTCCCACGCATTGCGCGCCGGCGGGTATGGCGGCAGCCTGCGCTCGTTCACGGCTTCATCGTGTCACGGCCCGATAGCCTCGCATCGTGATCGTTGCTGCCGCGGTGTGCCCTCACCCGCCGATGCTGGTGCCAGAGGTCAATGCCGGAGCCGACGACCTCGCCGTCCTGCGGCAGTCCTGCGACGACGCGGTCGAGGCGTTGCTGGCCCATGAGCCCGAGCGCGTGATCGTGCTAGGCGCAGGCTCGCTCGTGACGGATCTCGACGAGTCGGCCGGCGGTACGTTCGCCGACCTCGGTGTCGACCTGCACGTCGGCGGCCACACCGTCGAGCTTCCCCTCAGCTTGACCGTCGGTGCCTGGCTGCTCGCGCGTGCCGGCTGGGTCGGCCCGCGTACGTACTCCACTGGTCGCCCCGACACAGAAGGTCGCGTGGTCCTGCTGGTGATGGCCGACGGCAGCGCCAAACGTACGACCGAGTCGCCGGGCTATCTCGACGATCGCGCCATCGCGTACGACGACAGCATCGCCACCGCGCTGGCAGCCGGAGATGTGCACGCGCTGGCGAACCTCGACCTCGATCTGGCCGTCGAGCTCTGGGCTGCTGGATCACCGGCGCTGAAAACACTGGGCACACTCGTGCTGTCTGAAATGGCGAAGGACGCCACGATCACCGCGCAGCTGCGCGCGAACGTGGCGCCCTTTGGTGTCGGCTACTGGGTAGCCAACTGGGCCATCACTGGCTAGTGCTGACTAAGCCTTGGGCTTGTCGTCGCCGGCGAGCTTGTCTGCGGCGCTCTTGGCTGCGTCGGCGCCCTTGTCGATCTTGTCATCGAACTTGCCCTTGGTCGCCTTGTTGGCGAGGTCGGCGGCCTTGTCGATGCCCTTGTCGATGTTGGCGTTCTGGGACGCGGCGACATCTGCTGCCTTGTCCTTGAGCTCGGCGCCGTGCTTCTTGAACTTGTCTAGGAAACCCATGGTTTCTCTCCTTGAGAGTTGATGTGGGCGGTGGCCCCCGTATGCGTTTCACACTACTGCGAGACTTGAAACATGGCACCAGGCGACCGCATCGTGGGAGTCGTCGGGCCGACCGCCTCGGGCAAGTCACGATTGGCAGTCGAGCTGGCGCAACGGCTCGGTGGTGAGGTCGTCAACGCTGACTCGATGCAGCTCTATCGCGGTATGGACATCGGCACGGCAAAACCCACCGCTGCAGAACGGAGCGGTGTTCCGCACCACCTGTTCGACATCTTGGACGTGTCTGAGACCGCGACCGTGGCGGAGTTCCAGGCGCTGGCTCGTGCCGCGATCACCGAGTGTCACAGCAGGGGAGTGACTCCGATCGTGGTGGGTGGGTCGGCGTTGTACGTACGTGCCGTGTTCGATCAGCTCGACTTTCCCGGCACCGACGCGGCGGTACGGGATCGCTGGGCAGCCGAGCTCGCCTCGCGTGGCTCGGAGGCGCTGCACGCCGAGCTTGCCCGCCGCGATCCCGAGGCGGCAGCACAGATCCTCTCCAGCAACGGTCGCCGTATCGTCCGGGCACTAGAGGTCATCGAGCTCACCGGCGAGCCGTTCGCCGCGACGATGCCGGAGTTTGAGTCGATCTACGGCCGCCTCATCCTGATCGGCCTCGACGTGCCACGCGAGCAGCTCGATGTGCGGCTGGCCGAGCGCGTCGACGCGATGTGGACTGCTGGATTCGTCGACGAGGTGCAGGCGTTGCGTGAGGTGGGGCTCGACGACGGCCATACGGCGTCACGCGCACTGGGCTATCAGCAGATCCTGGCGTTCCTGCGCGGCGAGATGACCGAGGACGAGGCGCGCGAGGCGACGGTGACAGGCACCCGCAAGTTCGCCCGCCGCCAGGACCGCGACTTCCACAAGGACCCACGCATCCACTGGCTCGCGTACGACGCCGAAGACCTCATCGACGAAGCAGTCGCTGCGGCAACCCAATCGAGCCTGTGATCTCGCGAGGTTTCGATACGCCCTCGTCCCGCCCCCTACTCGCAAGCTCGTGGGGGGACCCCCAAGGCTACTCAACCACCGAGATTGTCGCGCCCGTATCGGTGGTTGAGTAGGAGGCCGCCCGCGGCCGACGTATCGAAACCAGCGACATACTCGGTGGTCGAGTGGCCGCGAGGAACGAGCGGGCGTATCGAGACCAGTAGACTTTCCGAATGAGCTTTCCATGGTTGAAGGGGCACGGGACGGAGAACGACTTCGTGCTGCTCCCTGACCATGACGGCACGATCCACGGCGAGCTGGGCGGCGCCTTCGTGGCCGCCCTCTGTCACCGGCGCCGAGGTATCGGCGCCGACGGTGTGATGCGCGTCGTCCGCACGGCAGCCATCAATGAACAGTCCGAGGGCGAGTGGTTCATGGACTACAAGAACGCCGATGGTTCAGTCAGCGAGATGTGCGGCAACGGCATCCGCGTGTTCGCGCTGCACCTCGTACAAGAAGGACTCGCCGACAGCGACGCGCCGCTCGTGATCGGCACCCGCGACGGTGACAAGACGGTCACGTTCGACCGCGACCAGATCTCGGTTGACATGGGCCCGTACTCGTTCGGCGAGAGCAGCAAGGTGGAGGTCGACGGACGCAACTGGGAGAGCCTGCACGTGAACACCGGCAACCCGCACGCGGTCGCCTTCGTGGAGTCCCTCGACGACGCGGGCGCATTGACCACTGAGCCGGACTACGACCACCGTGTCTACCCCAAGGGCGTCAACATTGAGTTCGTCGACATCCTCGACGCTCAGCACGTTGCCATGCGTGTTCACGAGCGCGGTTCTGGCGAGACCCGCTCGTGCGGTACTGGTGCGTGTGCCGTGGCGGCGGCGACGGCATCGGTCCAGGGCGATGTACTTCCCGTTGCGTACCGCGTCGACGTCCCGGGTGGCACGCTGCACGTCACGGTAACTGCTGATACGCGGCTCATCCTGCAGGGCCCTGCCGAGATCGTCGCCCGCGGCGAGATGGAATGGATCGCATGACAGAGGAGGCAGGCAACACCGAAGGACTCGAGCTCGAAGAACGCAACTCACTCCGTCGGATCGACGGCCTTCGCACCGAGCTCGAGGACATCACCGAGGTCGAGTACCGCAAGCTTCGCCTCGAGCGCGTTGTGCTCGTCGGCGTATGGACTGAGGGCACTGCACTCGACGCCGAGAACTCGCTCGCCGAGCTCAAGCTGCTCGCCGAGACGGCAGGCTCTGAGGTGCTCGACGCGCTGATCCAGAGGCGCCAGAAGCCTGACCCGGCAACCTACATCGGCACCGGCAAGGTCGAAGAGCTCCGCGCGGCCGTGGAGTCGACCGGCGCCGACACCGTGATCTGCGACGCGGCACTCGCACCGAGCCAGCTCCGCAATCTGGAGGACCGGGTCAAGGTCAAGGTGGTCGACCGTACGGCGCTGATCCTCGACATCTTCGCCCAGCACGCCAAGAGCAAAGAGGGCAAGGCTCAGGTCGAGCTGGCCCAGCTGCAGTACCAGACCCAGCGCCTCCGCGGCTGGGGTGGCGAGCTGTCCCGTCAGGCCGGTGGCCAAGCCGCAGGTGGTGAGGGCATCGGTGGTCGTGGACCCGGCGAGACCAAGCTCGAGACCGATCGTCGCCGCATCCAGATGAAGATGACCAAGCTGCGCCGAGAGCTCAAGGAGCTCGGCGTTGCTCGTGAGACCAAAAAGGCCAATCGCAAGCGGCACGAGATCCCGTCGGTTGCGATCGCTGGCTACACCAACGCCGGCAAGTCGAGCCTGCTCAACCGGCTCACCGACGCGGGTGTGCTGGTCGAGGACGCACTGTTTGCCACCCTCGACCCGACGACCCGCCGTACGCAGACCTCCGACGGTCGCGTCTACACGATGTCGGACACGGTCGGCTTCGTACGCAACCTGCCGCACCAGCTGGTCGAGGCATTCCGCTCGACGGTCGAGGAGGTCGCCGAATCAGATCTCGTGCTGCACGTCGTCGATGGTGCGCATCCAGATCCTGAAGGCCAGATCCGCTCCGTACGCGAGGTTTTCGCCGACGTCAACGCCGACAAGGTTCCAGAGATCATCGTGATCAACAAGGCCGACGCCGCTGATCCGATCGTGCTCAAGACGCTGCTCTCCAAGGAGCCGCACGCCGTCGTCGTCAGCGCCAAGACGGGTGAAGGCATCGACGAGCTGCTCAGCGCGATCGAAGCAGACCTCCCGCAACCTGCGACGCGCGTCGATGTCGTGCTGCCGTACGCGCGCGGCGACCTGCTCAACCAAATCCACACCCAGGGTGAGATCGAGTCACTCGACCACGAAGGCGACGGCACCCACGTCGTCGCACGAGTTCACGGCCACCTCGCCGCAGAGCTAGAGCCCTACTCGACCACATCGGTGGTTGAGTAGCGAGGAACGAGCGTATCGAAACCTCGTGCGACGAATGGCTCGCTCGAGCCCTCGAACTCACGGGGTTTCGATACGGTCCTCGTTCCTCGGACCTACTCAACCGCCGAAAGGTTGCGTGTGACGGTGGACGCACGCTGACCCGCGTCGTCGGCGGCGACTAACCTTGCGTGGTGTCCAAGACTCCTGACCTTCGCGCGGTGCTGCATGCCGCCGTCGAGGCTGTTGGGGGCGAGGAGCGCCCAGGGCAGATCGAGATGGCCGAAGCCGTACGCCACGCGCTCGTCAGCGGACAGCACCTCCTCGTGCAAGCAGGCACCGGCACCGGCAAGTCGCTCGGCTATCTCGTACCGAGCCTCTTGCACGGCAAGCGCGTCGTGGTTGCAACGGCAACGCTCAACCTGCAGCACCAGCTCGTCGAGCGCGACATACCCGCCCTCAAGGACGCTGCCCGCAAGACGATGGGCGAGGTGCCACATCATGCCGTGGTGAAGGGCCGCAGCAACTACGCGTGCCTGCACCGCGTACGCGAGGGCGCACCTGACGACCAGGGCACGCTGATCGAGGTACCCGACGGCTCGCTCGGCGCCGAAGTCGTTGAGCTTCGCGAATGGGCGGAGGAGCAGGCCGCGGCCGGGCACTCAGGCGACAAGGACTCCGCGCCGTCGCACACCGACCGCGCTTGGCGCCAGGTCAGCGTCAACCACCGCGAGTGCCTCGGCGCTTCGCGGTGTGCGCACGCGCAGGAGTGCTTCGCCGAGCTTGCTCGCGAGGACGCTCAGGATGCGCAGCTGATCGTCACCAACCACGCGCTGCTCGCCATCGACGCGATCGACGGCGTACCGATGTTGCCGGACTATGGCGCCGTGATCGTCGACGAAGCGCACGAGCTCGCCGCCCGCGTCACCCAGGCGTCGACCGACGAGCTCGACTCGGGCCTGGTGGAACGTGCTGCACGTAGGGCGCGATCGCAGACCAAAGGCTCTGCCGCCGATGACCTGACCGACGCATCCGATGCCCTCAATGACGTGCTGGTGCGCATGGATGAAGGTCGCATCGACACCATCGACGAGTCATTGCAGGATGTGCTCGCACTCATCCGCGATTCGGCCCGTGCGTGCCTGTCGGACTTCCCCAAGGAGGACGGCAAGAGCGAACCCGACGCGGCAAGGCAGCAGGCGCGTGGCATGGTCGACGACGTTCGCAAGATCGCCGACCGGATGGCAGCCAAGCACGAGACCGAAGTGCTCTGGATGAGTGCAGGTCAGCGCGACAAGCGCCTTCACATCGCGCCGATCGATGTGTCGGCAAGCCTGCGCGAAAAGCTGTTCGCCGACAAGACCGTCGTGCTGACCAGTGCCACCCTCAAGCTCGGCGGCGGCTTCGACCCCGTGGCCCGATCGCTCGGCCTCGAGCCCGGCGATGACAGCTGGAGCTCGCTCGACGTCGGCTCCCCGTTCAACTATCAGCAGCAGGGCATGCTCTACGTCGCCAAGGACCTCCCGCTGCCGGGTCGCGAGGGGCTCGAGGAGGCGCAGCTTGCCGAGATCACCGCCCTCGTGGAGGCAGCGGGTGGCCGTACGCTCGGGCTCTTCTCCTCGCGCCGCGCCGCCGAGCGTGCTGCGGAGGTCGTACGTGAACGACTCCCTGACATCGACATCTGGTGTCAGGGCGATGCGCAGCTGCCCGAGCTGGCCCGCCGCTTCGCCGACAAGCCGAGCACGTGCCTGTTCGGCACGCTGAGCCTCTGGCAGGGCGTTGACCTGCCCGGCGACACGTGTCAGTTGGTGATCATCGACCGCATACCGTTCCCGCGGCCCGACGATCCGCTGATGAGCGCGCGCCAACGACTCGTCGAGAAGCGGGGCGGCAACGGATTCATGAATGTCGCGGCGCACCACGCGGCATTGCTGCTGGCCCAGGGCACCGGGCGGCTGATCCGCCGCGCATCAGACAAGGGCGTCGTTGCGATCCTTGATCCACGCATCGTGACAGCGCGCTATGGCTCGTTCCTCGCGGCGTCATTGCCCGACATGTGGCGCACGACTGATCGTGAGGTGGCCTTGGCCGCGCTTCGCCGACTGGACGCCGCAGCCAGTGCTGGCGTCTGAGAGGCTGACTCCATGACCGTGCTCATCACTGGTGGTGCCGGCTACATCGGCTCGCACATCGTGCGGGCCTTCCGGTTGGCGGGCCTCGACTGCATCGTCGTCGACGACTTCTCCAGCGGTCACCGTGAGTTCGTCCCAGACGATGTCGTGTTGTTTGACACCTCGATCCTCGACACCGAGATCCTCGCCAAGGCGATGGTCGAGCACGAGGTCGAAGCCGTCGTGCACCTTGCCGGGTTCAAGTACGCCGGTGTCTCCGTGCAGCGCCCGCTCCATACATACGAGCAGAACGTCCAGGGCACCGTGAGCTTGCTGCACGCGATGCACGAGTCTGGCGTTGACAAGATCGTGTTCTCGTCCAGCGCGGCGGTCTATGGCACGCCAGACGTGGACACGGTGACCGAGCAGACGCCGACCGCGCCGGAGTCACCGTATGGCGAGACCAAGCTGATCGGTGAGTGGCTCATGCGTGATGCAGCGCGGGCGCATCCGCTGCACCACACGTCGCTTCGCTACTTCAATGTCGTCGGGTCAGCGACGCCGGAGCTCTATGACTCGAGCCCGCACAACCTCTTCCCGATGGTGATTCAAGCGCTGCTCGAGGGCTGTACGCCGCTCATCAACGGCGACGACTACCCGACACCCGATGGCACCTGTGTGCGTGACTACGTGCACGTCTCCGATCTCGCCGACGCGCACGTGGCGGCGACGCAGAAGCTGCTGGCCGGCGAGGAGCTCGAGCGGATCTACAACCTCGGCAGTGGTGACGGTGTTTCGGTGCGCGAGATCATGACTGCCGTTGCCGGCGCGACTGGCATCGCATTCGAGCCGGAGGTCGGACCCCGTCGCGAAGGTGACCCCCCGCGCATCGTCGCCTCAGGCATGCTGGCCGCTCGCGATCTCGGCTGGGCGATGCGCCACACCGTGGACGACATGGTCCAAAGCGCCTGGAACGCGCGCCAATCTGCCGGTTGAGTAGGGCGAGGAACTGGGGGTACCTCCCGCTTGCGGGGGCGCCCGTATC
>CAZWZC010000104.1:0-8433 GCA_964638755.1 uncultured Aeromicrobium sp.
CCGACCGCGAGCGCCGGATCGGTGATCGCGCCATTGTCGGTGTGGAACACGACCATCGCCGTTGCTCCGGCTTTCTCTGGGAAGCGTTCCTGCAACATGTCGGTCGCTGCTTGTGACTCGACACCGGGGACCTCGAAGTTGTCGACGGCGACGCCACCCACGGTTCGGTTCAACAGCGCCAGTCCCAACGCCACCACGACCCACGCCACCAGCACCAGACGGCGGTTGCGAGAGGAGAACGAACCGATGCGGTGCAGCCATGTCGACATTGCGATCTCATCTCTGACGAGGTGTCACTCAATGTACACAAATGTGCAGTCATTGCAACTATGCTATGAATGCAACAACACGGAAAGGGGTCACGGTGCGAACTGAAGGTCTTCGGGAACGCAAGAAGCTCGACACTCGCCGCCGGATCGAGGGCGCAGCGCTCGAACTGTTCGAACAGAACGGTTTCGAGGCAACCACGATCGATGACATCACCGCTGCGGTCGACATCGCGCCGCGTACCTTCTTCCACTACTACTCGACCAAGGAAGATGTCGTGTTGGCGGACTACGCCGCCCGGCTCGCCCGAATCACCGAATCGCTCGCCGGCCGGCCTGTCGACGAAGCGCCATGGACGGCGTTGCAGAACGCCTTTGTGGCCGTCGCAGCGGACTACGAGATCGAACGGCCCCAGCTACTCCGCCGGTTCCGCATCATGGCCACCACCCCATCGGTGTACGCCCGCAGCCTGCAACTCCAGGCAGGCTGGGAAGACGCAGTCGCGATGGCGCTCACCGACCGAATGGGACTCGAGACCGACCGCGACATCACCCCCCGACTCCTCGCCGCAGCCGCCTTGGCTGCAATGCGGGCGTCACTACGTCACTGGCTAGCGGGCGGCGGTACCACCGCGCTCCCACAACAAGTCGCACACTGCTTCGAACGCCTCGCCTCCGGCCTCGTCAACGACTGACCGACTGGATCCCAGGCCGGTCGGCGAACCCGCGGGGTGCCAGGCACCGAGCCCACGGCCTTTCAGTCGTGGGACGATTGTTCTTGGCGCCCTCGGCATTGTGGAGTCTCACCACATCCAGATGTGAAACTGACGGAGGTGTTTGACAAGTGGCGCCGGATCGCCCCGACGGTCAGGCGACCGGTCACGGTTTCGTTGGAGCAGCACACCGACGATCTCGGTGCGCGCCACGTATGGACGGCGCCAGGCGCGCGCATCGTTGGAGGCGACGCGATTATCACCGAGCAGCAGGTAGTGGCCCTCTGGCACGTCGAAGGTGCCCCGAAAGGAAGAGTGGATGGCGTACGGCTCAGCGACCGGGCGCCCGTCAACCCACAGCTCGCTGCCCTCGAAACGTAGATGTTCGCCCGGCAAGCCGACGATCCGCTTGACGATGCGAAAACCGAGCTCGCGGGAGTCGACCGCGACCACCGCACCCCGGCGGAGACTGCGATCGGATCGGCATCGGATAGTCCACACGAGCTGCCCGTCGCGAAGGCAGGGCGTCATCGATTCCGACTGGACGCGGGTCAGCCACAGGGCAAGGTGTTGCATCAGTGGTGGGGTACGTGGCCGCCGGCGTGATCGTGCCCGTCTTCACCCTCGGCGTACTTGTAGAAGTAGACGTAGGACGCAACGTAGTCGCGGGCCGCGTCGAGGTCGTCGACGTCGAACCCCTTCTTGCCGAGCACCACCGCGAAGCGCTTCTCCAGTTCGGGCCAGCGGTCGTCGGGTATGAGCCCACGCAGCGGCTCGATCGTCCCAGCCTCCAACGCGGCATCTGCTGCCACGACCTCGGGCGGCAAATCGGTGCCGGTCGGCTTGATCCCGTCGAACTCGGCGCCCTCACCCGCCCGGTGGACTCGGACGAGCGTCTCCAGGAACTGGCGCTCGGCCTGGTCCGCTCCGTCCTCGCCGCGTGCGGCGCGAGCCTTGTCGAAGGCGACGCGCACCTCGGCCTCTCCCTCGGCGTGCACCCACTTCAGGGCGATGTTGGCGTTGCCCGTTTCGAGCGCACGCCGAGCGTCCTGCACAGCAGGCCCGTCCTCGGTGTCGCAATGCGCGGACGCGGGCTGGACGAGCAGGGAGGCCCAGGATCGGGCCCCTGCGACGAGACGGCCAACGAGATCCATGGTGACTCCTTCGCTCCGGTGGCATTGCGCCGGCCACGTCACTCTATGACCGGTCAGCCGGTTCGGCGTCCAGATGTTCACGAGACCGGGCCGGGTGGGCCGACCGGGATCTCGGCCGCACGCACAACATCGAGGTGGTGAAAACCCCCCGGCTCACACAGCGAACCGAGCCCATTTCTTCCCCCACCCTTCCCAATCAGGGCGGGGAATGCCACTCGATGTCTGTCAACGGTGCAAATCGAGCTCGCTTGCCAAAAGTACATCCTTCCTGCTCACACTATATTTCTCTGCGCTCCCGGGAGGATTCGAACCTCCGACCTGCGATTTAGGAATGCGGTCGAGTGGGTCTCAGCGAGTCACCTCGAATCGCATCTGACCTGCTCAGCTTCTGTCTTCTCCTCGTCTGGTCTCGTTGAACATCATGCAGTAGCGCGCAGTGGATGGACAAGTGGATGGACAACTTTCGACCCGTGCGACCGCTCGCCCCCGTTACTCCAGCGAGATCTCAGAACGGGGCGTGACGCTGCGTCTCGTAACCCAGGCCCCACTGCCTGACCGGCTGCAAGCGGATGTTGGAGCGGCACGAAGCGGACCCATGCACACCGCGAGTTCCGTGCAGCCCTGATGTCTTGTATTGCTGGTCGGTGGGCGGGCAAATGCAAGCGGTTCGGCTGTGGTGACCGCGTCACCCGAATGGGGCCGTGCCCCAATCGGCCTGGTGCTCGTCGTTTTGGGAGATCCAATGCTGGTCGCCGCCGTCCGGGGCGATCGTTTGCAGTCCGGTGACGAACTCGCCGGCTGGGGTGAGTTCGAGGTGGCTGAAAATGATCGTCGTACCGTCGGGTGACCAGGTGGGGTTGTAGCTCTGCTCGAGGCGGAGGGTTTCCAGCTTGCGGACGCCCGTCGTGCCGTGGTCGCGGGTCAGTGGCCGAAGGTTCGAGCCATCGGCGTTCATGATCATCAGTCGGTTGGTGTGGCCGAGGTGCTCGACGAACGTGCCGATCACGATGCGGGTTCCGTCAGGTGACCAGTCACCTTCGGCGGCCTGGATGCCCCATGGGGTGAGTCGGCGGAGACCGGTTCCGTCGGTGTTGATCGTGAACAGTGCGAGGTTGATGCCCTTCAGCGCCGAGCCGCCTTGCACGAACGTGCCGGTGGCTTGGGTGAACAGCAGCTTGCGGCCGTCGGGGGAGAATCGGGCGCTGCCTTGGTCGATGAGATCCGACGAGATCGTGGTGAGACGTCGCTGGCCGGTGCCGTCGGGGTGCACGACGAACAGACCGAGCGATGTGGGCCAGTCCCCGGCATCGGAGTGGAAGGCGATGAGATTGCCGTCGGGTGACCAGGTTGGTTCACTGCTCCATCCGATCGACGCGGACACTTGGGTGACTCCGGTCCCGTCGGCGTTCATCACGAAGATGTCGTTGATCGCACCGGTACCGGAGATGTCGCTGCGAGTGCTGGCGAACGCCAACCTGCGACCGTCGGGCGACCACACCGGAAAGGCGTTGTCGTACGGGCCATCGGTGATCTGATCGACGGCTGTCATGTCTGGGTTGGCGGTCCAGATCTGCCAATGACCGTCGTCGTCGTGGCGCATGAAGGCGATGCGTCCGCCGGTTCCCGGCGGGGTCGCCGATGTCACGGAGGCCGGGACGAGGCAGGCGGTGAAGATGAGGAGGACGAGCGCCCAGCGGGTGGGCATCGAGCGAGTGAGCTGTTGCATGTTGTCTCCTTGCCGTGTGTCGTTTGTTGGGTGCCGTCGTCAGGTGGTCGGCCAGGTAGGGGCGAACACGAATGACTCGACGATCGGCATTGCCACCTCGGCCAGCGCGTCGAACCCGGGATGGCCGCCGTCGTCGAGGGCGATCGAGACTGTGCGTCCGGGAAGCACATCGATCAGGATGAACCGCATGTGCTGGCCGGGCGAGACCCCGTAGTTGAACGGATCGGGATTCGACGTTCGGGAGACGATCAGGATGACGCCCCAGTCGCACACGGACGCTCCTTCGGCGATTTCAACGTCGACGACCTCCGCGGGGAGGCCTCCGATCGTCATCGTCGAGCGCGTCGCTTCGAGCGTCGGGAGAGCGACCATCCAGGCGGCGATGTTCGCCGCTCCGAGCCCCACGTTCGGATCGGGTTGATCGGTCGGCCCGCTGCTGCAGTCGTCGGAGTCGGGAGCGGCGGCGGCGACGTCTGCCCACGACCGCAAGCCCCAGGCTGGTTCAGGATCCCCGTCGATGCTCTTCGCGTAGTCGTCCGCACTTCCCAAGAACAGCGCTGCCTGCGAGTCGTAGGTCACGGCCCAACCATCCGGCAGGGTGAAGGTGGCCTGGCCGTAGGTGAACTCGCCGTACGGGTTCCAGCGGTTCGTCGAGTAGGTGCCAGCCTCGACGATGCCGAGGCAGTTGCGACCCTCCAGCTTGCATGCCGTGTGGGTCCATTGCCCCTCGAGCGCTGCCTGGCGCGCTGCGCACTCGTCGTCGTCGGCGGTGAGCGTCAGCGTCGTTGCCTGCGGTGACAAGCTCCATCGGTAGCTGCCTACGGCGCCGTCGACGCAGTCCAGCACATCGCCGACGAGCGTCATCTCGATCGTGTCTGCGTCGGTGGCGACCAGATCCGAGTCGAAGGCCTTCGGGTTGTCTGCGATGCCGGTCTCGTAGACGACGAACCCATCGGAGATCTCGACGAACGCGGCTGCGGTCCCCGTGCCCAGGTTGCCGACCGCTCGAGGTGGGCCGACCCATCGGTCGACGAGCACCTCGGGAACTCCTCCCGACTCGGTGCTGACTGCGGTGGTCGCGACGCTGGTGGCTGCCGCTGTTGCCGCCGGCTCCGTCGACTCGACCGGTGCCACCTCGGTGCGGTCCGTCGCCGGAGCGGACGTGTCCGCATCGCTTCCGCATGCCCCGAGCACTCCGCAGAGCACAATCGCGATGATCACGATTCGGTGACGCCTGTTGGCCATGTCGTTCCCCTCTGCATTCGGTTGTGACAGCAGACGCCATGAGCGGCGAAAACGCTCAGAGAGTGTCCGAGAGAACCATGGAGTCGACGACAGCAGCCGCCTCATCGAGCAACGTGGCGTACGCCGAGGGGGAGCGATCGCTCGCGACCACCACTGCCAGAGTGCGGTTGTCCGCGAGGTCGACGAGGACGATGCGCATCTGCTGACCGCTGTTGATCGTCGCTGACCAGGAGCTCACTGCCCCCGGCTTGGATGCGAGCACCGACGCCCCGCCATCACAGATCAGCTCGTTCGCCGTGATCTCGATCGTCCGAGCCTCGAAGCCACCAACCTCAGTGACCGCAGTGGCCGCCACGAGCCCCGGGGTCGACGCCACCGCGTCGACGATCACATCCATACCGCCTGTCCCCGACGGCGTCGCTGGGCAGTCCGTCGTGGTGGCAGCCGCATCAGCGAACAGGTACACCCCATGGATGCCCGTCTCGTCTCCATCGGGTGGCAGCAGCGTGAGCCTGTCCTTGTCGTCGAGCGTGGATGTCCAGCCGTCAGGGACGGTGTAGATCACTTGGCCGTAGTCGTCGCTGTCGAAGGGATCGAAGTTCACCGACGCGTAGGTCCCGGCCTCGAGGAATCCGAGACAGTCGTCACCCCGCGTTGGGCAGTCGGTGTGCGTCCACGTTCCGGCAAGGGCGGCCGCCCGGTCTGGACACTCGTCGTCGATCGCCTCGAGCGTCAAGGTCGTCGCCTGCGGGGAGAGGGTCCAGCGGTAGTCCCCGGTTGCGCCAGCGACGCACCGCCCTACCTGGCCGGTCAGCCTCAACTCCAGCTCGCCAGGCCTCGCGACCGTGACATCCGAGGTGAAGTCGTTGACGATGCCGCCCGAGAGATGCTCCAGGGTGACCCGATCCGCAGCGAACACAACGAACGCCGGCGCGGAGGGGTTCGGGGTGTTCACTGAAGGCGGCGTGGCCCCGACCCAGCGGTCGAGCAGTTCAGTGGGCAGCCCGGTCGGGGCGACCGTTGGGTTCGGCGCGACCGAGGTAGAGGGCGGAGTCGTCGCAGAAGGCGGAGTGTCACGACGAGCAATGGTCGTCAGCCCGACGACCAAGACGAGTGCGGCAGCCGCAGCGCCAACGAAGGCGGGCCACCTCCGACGCCGGTGAAGCGGCCGAGCCACAACCTCGACCGCGAGCTCGGCCTGCACGCCGTTGCTGGGTGACATCGCTCGCGCCTGCAGCAAGTGGGCAATGTCACCTCGATACTTCGGTTCGTCGGGCGGACCAGCGCGAAGCGCCGCTTCAAGTTGTCGATCATCCATCAGTCGGCCTCCCCACCGAGGCGGTTTCGCAACGTCGCGAGCGCCTGCGTGCAATGGCTCCGTGCTGCGCTGGCGGTGATACCCAACGTCATGCCGATCTCGTCGAACGCTAGGTCGGCACGAAAACGCAGAAACAGTACGGCGCACTGGCGAGCTGGCAGACAGCCAACTTCGGACCACACCTGTTGACGCTCGACATCGGCACCTGGATCCTCGACCGCTGCGAGCCGCGGACGGGCGTTCATCAACCGCAAGCCTCGTGCGAAGCGACGGTGCTCGTCCATGGCCAGCCGGTACGCAACGTGAAACGTCCATGCCTTCCTATCCCTGATGGATTGCCCGGCGCAGAGCGCATCGAACAGACGGAGGAGCGACTCCTGGACCACATCCGCGGCATCGTCGTCCTTCACGCCGAGGGTGCGGACGAAACCGAACAGGGTCTGACCGTGCGCCCGTTCGAAGTCGGCCACGGACCTGCCAGGCGTCCCCGAACCGGCCGCCACAGCGTCGCCCATCACCTCAGCATCCACGAAAGCCACCGGGTCGCGCGCGATCAGCATCGCCCTGCTGACGCTGTCGAACCCAGAAACGCTCAGGCGCCTTCACCACTCGAAGATTAGGACCGACAACACCGAGCGTTGGCTGAGTATGGCGGCGAGTCGTCTGGTTGTATCTCGGCGCGGTCTGTGGCTTCGCAGTGGCGGCGCAGAGGTCGCCGATCGGCGTGCTGCGGCATGACTTCGATGTCGAACGGCGACCGGTGCGGCGGTCAATGTTCACGATGGTCGCAATCGACGCGACCTCGGCTGACCAGGGATGCAGACGATTTGCAGATCGCCGCGCCCAGGATCGTGCCATCCCTACGACTACCGATGGAGCGTTCATGAACAACACCCGGATCTCACCGACTCGCCATCGTCGCCCACTTGTGAAGGCGTCGTTGGTGCTCATCGCAGTGCTCGGCGTGGTCGGCTGCTCGGGGTCAGAGAACAGCGCCTCCCCGACGGACTCTGCAGCTGAGGTCCCAGAGGTTTCTCCACCGATCTCAGAGCCGACCGTGATCACGACCACCACCGAGGCGACGCCCGACGTCACGTCGCCGACCGGGACGGACGCTCCCGCGGGCAATCAGCTCTTGCCCGACGATGCACTTCTGGTGTTCCAACGGGGCGGGATCAGGGTGAGCGACGCCACAGGAGATTCCGAGGTAGAGGTCGTACCGGATCATCCCGACAGCGAGCACCCTGACTGGTCGCCCGACGGACTCTCGATCTTGTTCGACACCGAGTTCTCGACGATCTGGTCGGTGCCGAGTGAAGGCGGCGATGCCGAGGAGCTGGTCACCTGCGTTGCGCCATGCGCGAATCTTTACGAGGGAGCGTGGTCGCCAGATGGGGCACAGATCGCATACGCGATGGCCGAGACCCAAGATGGCACCAACACCGCTCGGTCGTCGATACAAGTGCTCGACCTGGCCACGGGGGCTACCCGATCGGTCTACGAGAACACGTCCGGGGCGGTGTGGCTGTTCACGCCGCGCTGGTCTCCCGACGGGAGCTCGATCGTGTTCACCGAGTCGACGTTTGCGAGTACTCGGCTCGACGAGGGCGAGATCACCAGCGAACGGATCGCCGTCGTGGAAGTCGGTGAGACAACGTCGTCAGCGAGGTACCTGACTCCAGAGGGTGCCGTTTCGAACTCCCCCGATTGGAGCCCGCTTGGTGACTTGATCGTCTACGCCAGTGAGGACAACCTCTTCTCGATCCAGCCAGACGGATCGGGCATCAGGCAGCTCACCAGCTTCGACGGCGAGCAAGAGCACGCCATCCAGCCATCGTTCCTGCCCGATGGAAGCGGCATCGTGTTCACGTATGTCACGGGAACCTTCGACGTGGACGACCGACCACAAGCCGCTGTCATCGGGCTCGACGGCAGCGGGTTCGTCGTCCTCGGTCACTCAGAGCCTGTGACGCACCCGCGGGTCAATCCGGCGTCGATGTGAGCGACAGTC
>CAZWZC010000105.1:0-8055 GCA_964638755.1 uncultured Aeromicrobium sp.
CCCGGTTGCAGCTGCACCTGCAAGCTCGGCAACCCGATCTCCCGCACCGCCCGCAAAACATCGCCCTCGGTCAGCACAGCACCAGCTGGATCAGTCTGCAGCATGCACTTATAGAGCCCTGTTGTCGGGTTCTGAACGCAAAGGTACTGGCCAGGCGGCCACGCTCTCTTCTTGGACTTAGGCCGCACATGGTTAGTGTGTGCGATGTCTCTTTCGGCACCTATCACCAGTTTGGGCGAGTAGCGATCCGGCTTGATGACCACATGATCCGCGTCCGCTGCCGCTATTGGCGTGAGCGCCACCATCATCGCAATTGATGCTGCGGCTATTCGGGAGCTCATGCGCCGGCACCGTCTGTGAACATTTCCCCGACGATCCACGATTGGTCGACGTACTCGAGCTGCAAAACGAGTCGATGCTTGGCTCCTCCAACTGTGGCCCAGGTGTCGCTTGGATTCTCCCTGGTTCGGTACTGCTGAGCTTCGATGTTGAGATGCACGAGATTGTCGAACACATCGACGCGACTGACGGTCCAGCCGAAACCGACGAGCTCCCTTCCAGCTGCGCGATCCTGTTCGATAATTTGCTCGTACGCGAGACAGCCTTGGCAACCTTCCGATGAGAGATCATCGAGTCTGCCAGCAGTGCTTGCTTCGATGGACGAACTGAGCACAACGACAAAATGCCGTGCGAAGGCGGCGGCGCCTTCGGGGGTGTTCTCCTTGGCTTGCGCCGGCATGGTCGGCGCTGCGGCTGTAGGAGCCGTGAAGGCGCTTGACGCAGGCTGCTTCGGCTCAGGCGCCGAGGAGCACGCAGCAAGAGCCAACAACGCCGCCAAGACAATTCCCCCGAATCGCATGCGGAGAAACTACCGAACAGGCGCCGACCTGTCACCCCATGCGATCAGGGCTTGTGGATGAGTCGAGGCTCAGAACGAGGCGCTCTTGATTGACCTTCCATCGTCGACGTTGGCGTACGGATCGATCACCTTGCGGGTCGGTGCAGACGGGTCGTAGGGCCACCGTTCCTCCAGCACCACAGCCAGTGCAGACGCCGTGAAGATGGTCGACAAGATGCCGACCGAGAGCCCGATCAGCAGAGCGATGGCGAAGTCCGTCAACGAGTCGCCGCCAAGCACCGCCAGTGCAGCCAGGATGAACATCGCACCGAGTCCGGTGTTGATCGTGCGAGGGATGGTCTGAAGGATTGCTTCGTTGACCACCTCTCGCAGCGGTCGCTTGTCACGTGTACGCGTGTGCTCACGGATGCGATCGAACACGACAATCGTGTCGTTGACCGCCAGACCGATGATCGACAGCACCGCTGCGAGGAACACGCCGTCAATCGGCTTGCCCCACCACGCGAAGACTCCCACGACGGTCAGCACCACCGAGGTCATCGACAGCACGGCCGACGCGGCAAAGGTCCACCTGAACCGCCACGCGAGATAGAGCATCTGTGCTGCGATCGCGATCGCAAACGCGATGAGTGCCTTGTCACGCAACTCCTTGCCGAGGCTCGGTCCGATCAGCTCGTCCCGCTCCTTCTCGACGTCGCCCGCGACTCCGGCGAGTGCTTCCTCGACCTGCACGGCTTCGTCGTTGGTGATGTTGTCCAGGCGGACGCTGATGTTCTCGTTGCCGTCCTCACCCGACGATGCCTGGACGACGGCCTGGGTGAAGCCCGCGTCGCTCACCGCGACCCGAGCGTCCTCGACGTTGACGGTGCTTGAGGTGGAGAACTCCAACAGGCGGCCTCCGGTGAACTCGACGCCGAGGTTGAGTCCTCGGATCGCGATGCCACCGATGGACACCACGCCGACGACCAGTGTGATGACGATCCAGGTTCCGCTGCGCTTCATCAGGTTGGGACCGTTCTCGCTGAGCCAGCGACGTACCCGTCCGGCGCCGGCCAGCCCGCTGATGGTCGGTCTGCCGCGAACGAAGGAACGCCGCATGGCCCACTCGCTGAGCACCCGCGCGATCACGAGCGCGGACACCATTGACGCGACGACGCCGATCGACAACGTGACACCGAATCCCTTGACCGGGCCGGAGGCGAAGAAGAAGAGCAGTGCAGCCGCGAGCAGGGTGGTCACGTTGGAGTCGATGATGGCCGACCACGCCTTGTTGAACCCCGTGTTGAGTGCGGGGGACAGACCTGCGGTCCTCAGCTCGGCATACTCCTCGCGAGCTCGCTCGAACACCAGAACGTTGGCATCGATCGCCAGGCCGATCGCCAGGACGAATCCGGCGAGTCCCGGAAGCGTCAAGGTCGCTCCGAGCCAGACCAGAAGTCCGTACGAGATCAGCGCGTACGTCCCGAGAGCGATCGTCGCGAGGAATCCGACGAGTCGGTAGATGAACATGATGAACAGACCCGTGAGGATGATGCCGATGATGGCTGCCTCGATCGAGGCGTCAATGGCGACCTTGCCGAGAGTTGGCCCGACGGTGCGTTGCTCGATGATCTCGACGTCGACGGGGAGTGCGCCGCCCTTGATCAGGACCGCGAGATCGGTTGCGGTCGTCTGGGTGAAGTCACCGCTGATGCTGGTCTCGTTGCCACCGCCGGCCCGGCACAGGTCAGGTACGACACCAGGCGACGAGATGACCTTCGTGTCGAGCACGATGGCCACCCGGTTGCCCGCCTCGGGGTTGGCGCAAGCACTCGAGACGAGGTCCTTCCATCCGCCGCGACCTTCGCCGTTGAACTCGACGTTGACGACCCATTGGCCCAGGCTTTGCTGCTCGGTTGCTGCGTTGGCGTCGCTGACGCCGTTGCCATCGAGGAGCGTCGGGCCCACCAGGATGGGGTTGCCGTCCTCGTCCTCGAGGAGCTTCTGACGCTCCTCGGGTGCTGTGTTCGCCAGCGGTACCGATAACACCTCGTGGAACGTCAGCTGAGCGGTTTGACCGATCTGGCGAGCCGCTTCGCGCGGGTCTTGGAGACCCGGCAGCTCGACGATGATGCGCTTCTCGCCGGACCGGGCAAGGGTCGGCTCTGCGACGCCCAGGGCATCGACGCGACCACGCAGGACGCTCAGGGCGCGATCGGTGGCTTCGGCATCGGCTTTGACGCGGCCGGTATCTTGCGCCTCGAGGACGATCTGGGTGCCGCCCTTGAGGTCGAGCCCGAGCTTGGCTGGGCTGGAGAGGGCGAGGACGAAGGAAATGACGACAACCGCGAGTGCGGCGAGCGCCCTCCAGAGAGGGGCACGGCTGGACATAGGAGATCTTTCACTTTGGCGCCATGGGGCAGAAGGACGGGAAGCGGAACGTGCTCAGCGAGCAGGCGGTCCGCGAACAGTCGGGTGAGTGAGAGCTCGTTCCGCAGAAACCTCGATGCCGCCCGAGGCGGCGACGTCGGCGACGTCCGGCGATACGTCGGGCTCAGCTGGCGGCGTCGACAGATCGAGGGGGAGTCGATCGGGTGCGACGTGCGCATTCGATCCATGGGTGGCTCGGGCAGCGGCAAGAACCGCCTTCGCATGCGTCGATCCGGCCGTCGCCTGAGGTGACGTCGCGCGCGGTGAACCGCCGGCGGGGGTGAGCAGCAAGGCTGTCAGCACAAGGATCAGTACTGGTGCGAAACGACGTGCGTGAGACCCCCGATACATCCGATGAGTCTACGTGTCGACTCCATCGGCTCCGTTCGGCTCCGGTCGGCACCGTGGGTGAGCGGTCTTGGGCCACACCTAGGCTGAACACATGACTCGCACCCTCGGTTCCAGCGACATCGTGGTCTCCACCGTTGGCATCGGCTGCAACGCGTTCGGCACCCGCATCGATGAGGCACAGACGAGGGCTGTCGTCGACGCGTGTTTCGACCACGGCATCACGTTCTTCGACACCGCCGACGTATACGGGGAGAGCGAGGTGCTGCTCGGCAAGGCGCTTGCCGGGCGCCGCGACGACGTCGTCATCGCGACGAAGTTCGGCATGGATCTCGAGGGCAGAAACGGTGACGACGGCGATCGCCGCGGGAGTGCCGCGTACGTACGGACTGCGATCGAGGCGAGCCTGACCAGGCTCGGCACTGATCACGTTGATCTCTACCAGTTTCATACCCCCGATCCGGCCACTGCGATGGAGGAGACGCTCGGTGCATTGAACGATCTGGTCATCGAGGGCAAGGTGCGGGCGATCGGCAGCTCCAACCTCCTCGCCTGGCAGGTCGTGGACGCCGACTGGGTCTCCAAGACCAAGGGCTACGCGTCGTTCGTCACCGCGCAGAACGAGTACTCGCTCTACAACCGCACAGCCGAGACCGAGCTCACCCCCGCGTGCGTCAATCTCGACATCGCGATCTTGCCGTACTTTCCGTTGGCGTACGGGTTGCTCACCGGCAAGTACAGCCGCGGTGAGAAGGCTCCTGAGGGTACGCGGCTCGCAGTACAAAAACACCGGTTGCAGGCCGCAAACTGGGACACGATCGAGGCGTTGGAAGCCTTTGCGACCGCGCGTGACATCTCGATCCTCGAGCTCGCAATCGGTGGCCTTGCGGCCCAGCCGGCAGTCGCAAGCGTGATCGCCGGCGCGACCAAGCCCGAGCAGGTTGCGGCCAATGTCGAGGCAGGGGAGTGGACCCCGTCGGCGGCAGATCTTGAGGAGCTGGACGCGATCGGCAAGCCAGAGCTCTCGTACACGACCTATGCGAGGTAGGGACGCGCCGGGCTGGGAAGCGCCTCACGGCGCGTGGCCGCTCGAAGCGGCTGATTTCAGGTCCCGGGGCTACCACAGCCCGACGCGTGCAACAGCCTAACTGAGCTCGCCTCGAACTCAAGCGCACCGACGCACAGCCGGTCAGTGCAGGCGGGCTGCGCGTTCCAGCTCGGCCGAGTGGCGCAGGTGCATCGCGGTGTCGACAAGCTTGGCGGCGCTGTGCGGGTCACCGGTGTCGAGCTGCGCCCGACCGACGCCGACGATGTGGGCAAATGCTGCTGCCCGGTCGAGGGTCACATCGAAGTCCTCACCGACCACGCCGCGGATCACGGTGTCGACGAGTGCCATGACCTCGTCCGGGCCGGGAGGATCAACGACACCTGCGAGCACCTCATGCACGGGTGCGTACGCCTTGCCCGCTGCATACTCGCGAGCCGCCTGCTCGGGGGCCCGGTAGACCCACGTACGAAGGAGATAGAGGCGCCACAGCGATCCGGCAACCGTGTCGGCGGCAGCGTGCGACCACAGGTCGGCGATCACGCCCAGGCCTTCCGCATCGGCGAGGTGGAGAACTCGATCGACGAGCCCCTGGTCCTCGTCGTTGCGAGGCCCGCGTACGAGCAGGTTGGCGATGCGATGACCGGCGGCCGCCATCTCGGCCGGATCGTTGCCCTCGGCCTGAGCCTCGAACAGCTCAGACCCGGGCAGAGCAGGCTTCTTGAACCGCCCAGTCATCCCTGCGCCTCCGGATTCATGCGACCACCGTAACCGGCCGCACCTGAATCAGGACGTTGCGACGCTTGCCGGTTGGGGCTTGGCGGGAGCCTTCTTGGGCTTGCGTAGATAGAGCCAGAGGACCGGTATGAGGTAGCCGACCCAGGCGATGACCTGCAACCACGACGGATCAGGCTGGAAGTTGACCGTGCCCTTGAGGAGCGTGCCGTACCAGCTGTCCGGAGGGATCGTCGACGAGATGTCGAAGACGCGGTGATTGAAACCGGGCAGCACGCGGGCTTCCTGCAGGTCGAAGATGCCGTATGCGAGGACACCGGCCGCGACGACGATCAGCAGCGCACCCGTGATCGTGAAGAACGTGCCGAGGTTGACCTTGATCGCGCCACGATAGATGCCAAAGCCGAGGACCACCGCGATGAGGATGCCAAGGGTGGCGCCAATGAACGGCTGCGCCGTCGTGCTGCCGATGATCGTCGACCAGATGATCGCTGCTGTCTCGAGCCCTTCACGGCCGACCGTCACGAAGGCGACCGTCGCCAGGGCGAACGGGCCGAGAGCCGTCGAAAGCTGTCCTTCGAGCTCGGTCTTGAGGAATCGCGCCGTGCGACGCATCCAAAAGATCATCCAGGTGACCAAAGCCGCCGCGAGGATTGACATCGTGCCTCCGACGACCTCCTGCGTCCTGAACGACAACTGGTCGAAGGCGATGGTGACCCCGGTGAACACTGCGACCACGAGGACGAGTGCTGCCGCCACACCGATCCATACATAGCGGATCTCGTGTCGTCGGTTGGACTTGACCAGGTACGCGATGAGGATGCTGACGATCAGTGAGGCCTCGAGGCCTTCGCGCAGTCCGATGAGGAGATTGGCAAGCATGTCTGCAGTCTACTAAGGCGAGGCTCACCTCAGGACTGAAGGTCGGTGGGTGCCTCATCTGGCGCATCGAGCGCCTCGGTCAGCGGCTCAGCGATGAGGCCGATCTGCCACCTGCGAGCGCCCTGTGACGACAGCACGTCCGACACGGTGCGTACGCCCAGATCCTCCGGCGGCTCCCACGCAAGGTTGCGTACGAGCTGCGGACTGATGAGGTTCTCGGGCGGCAGGTTGTGCTGCTCGGCCAACGAGCTGACCACCTCGCGGGTGTGGCCGAGGCGCAGCGCCGCGGCAGGGTTCTTGTCGGCCCAGGCGCGCGGCGGTGGCGGCCCATCGGTCTTCTGGCCCGTGGTCGGCAGCAGGTTCTCGTCGAGTGCGAGCCCCCGCTCGATCGCATCAAACCATTCGCCGACGAAGCGACGAGGTCCTCGGTTCTTCATGACCTTCATCGACTTCAGCGCGTTGATGTCTTTCGGCGCTGTGACCGCGATCTCGATGATCGACGAATCGGGAAGGATGCGGCCCGGCGTGATGTCGCGGTCGGTTGCGATGGCATCTCGGGCCTCCCAGAGCTCACGTACGATCGCCAACGCCCGGCGTCCGCGTGCCTTGTGGATGCTCGACGTACGGCGCCACGGCTCCTTGCGCTCGGGCGGCCCGGCGAACGTCAGCAATGCCTCGAACTCCTCGGCGGCCCATTCACGCTTGCCTGCCTCGATCAGGTCGGCGTCGATCAGGTTGCGAAGCTCGACGAGCACCTCTACGTCGAGCGCGGCATAGACGAGCCACGGATCGGGCAGCGGGCGTGTCGACCAGTCGGCGGCCGAGAACTCCTTGGCCAGGCTGAGGCCGAGGTAGTGCTCGACGAGGGCGGCGAGGCCGACTCGTGGCAGATTGAGCAACCTCCCCGCAAGCTCGGTGTCGAACAGCGCCTCGGGATAGAGGCCGACCTCGGCAAGACACATCAGGTCCTGCGTCGCAGCATGCAGGATCCACTCATTGCCGTCGAATGCTGTGTCGAGTGGTACGAGGTTGTCAAAGCCGATCGGGTCAATGAGATGCGTGCCCGAACCCTCACGACGGACCTGCACGAGATAGGCACGCTGGGAGTAGCGATAGCCCGATGCACGTTCGGCGTCGAGCGCGATCGGGCCGGTGCCGGCAGCTATACGTTCGCAGGTCTCAGCAAGGGCGTCCGGTGTCTGGACGACCGGTGGGAGCGGATCGCGAAGCAGCAGCCGGGGCGCGTCTGGCTGCACCGGCTCGGCCGGACCGGGCTCGACCCCTTCGGGTTCTCCTGCAACGGTCAACGAACGCCCCGCTTGCGTTGGAGTCGGATCACGCCCGGCGCGAGCGGAGGAAGTCCGGCTATCGCGCAGAGCAGATCGGTCCATGCGCTGGCATGCGTCGCCATCGAGGATGACTCGCTGAGCAACGGTGTCCACGACGCACGTACTTCGATCTGGGCGTTGGACCCGTCAGCATCCATCTCGCCGAACCCTTCCGAACGGACGACCGTGACACTGCCGCTCGCGGCTGTGTGGTCGCTGCCTTGGGCTTCGAGGGCTTCGGTCAGCCAGCTCCAGCCGACGCTGGCGAGCACCGGGTCGGCGGCCATGTCGGCGTCCACCTCGGCGCGGGCGAACGTGACACAGCGGAACGTTCCGCCCCAGGCATCGTTGCCGGCTGGGTCGTGAAGCAGGATGAATCGTCCGGTAGCCAGCTCGTCGTCACCAACGAGGACGTCACCGCTGATTGCGTACGAGTGTGGGGCGATGCG
>CAZWZC010000106.1:0-8003 GCA_964638755.1 uncultured Aeromicrobium sp.
CGTTCGACGCGATCGCCGAATGGGTCACCTCCCCCGGCTACCGCGGCTGCGCGTTCATCAACTCGCTCGCCGAGACCAGCGACATCGACGACACCCATCGCACGATCATCGCCGCCCACAAGCGCGACCTCGTCGAGCACCTCGCCCAGCTCGCGGCACGGGGCCATTCCAACGCACCGTCGTGGTTCCCCGCCGCCCTCGCCGTCATCGTCGACGGCGCGATCGTCCAGTGCACCATCTTCGCCAGCACCGACCCACTCGACGCCGCCCGATCCGCTGTCCACCAACTCCTCGAAACGATCCCGACATGACCCTCACCGTCGGCGCCCTGTGGCGCTACCCCGTCAAGACCCTCGCGGGCGAACGCCTCGATGTCGCCGAGGTCACCACCAACGGCATCGTGGGTGACCGCGTCGTTCACGTACGCGGGCCCGAGGGCGTGCGCACGTCGCGACGTCACCACAACCTGCTCGGTCTTCACGCCACCCTCGGCCCCGAGGGCGAACCACTCGTCGACGGCCAACCATGGACATCAGAAGATGTGCTCGATCGCGTCCGTGCCGCCGCCGGGGAAGACGCGATCCTCGCTCGCTACGACGGTCCTGAGCGCTTCGACGTCCTCCCGTTGCTCGTCGCCACCGACGGCGCGATCGCCTCGTTCGGTCGCGATGTCCGCAGGCTGCGACCGAACATCGTCATCGACGGCGTCGAGGGAACTGAAGAGTTCGGTTGGCCTGGTGCGCAGCTCCACATCGGTGACGTGGTCATCGCGCTCGATTCTCGTCGCGGCCGCTGCCCGATGACCACGGTCGATCCCGACACGCTCGAGGTCGATCGTGGCGTGTTGAAGGACATCATCGCTCGCTTCGACGGGAAGCTCGCGCTCAACGCCGAGGTCCTCCGCCCCGGCACCATCCGCGTCGGCGACTCCGTGGAGCTCGTGCGGTCGGCCGCGACGCCGAGCACGGTGCGGTGACCCATCCGACTCGGCCGCGCGACGCATCCTCGTTCACCATCATCCGCGACCCCGGTGCGAGTACAGCGACGCCGGATCCTTCAGGCCAGGGTGGTCGCGGCAGTCATCCACTCACCGGTGGTCGGCACGGACGAGGCAGGTCGGCCGCGCCTCGCGAGGCGCACGATGGCGAGGACGATGACTCCGGCGCCTGGGACGATCCAGGGCGGGATGATCACGGTGGTGACGACCGCGACGATCGTCGCACGGTTGCCGACGTGTCGACGGCGACGCCACGCGGCAACGAGGAGGAGCGCAGCCGCGGCCGCGTACCAGACCGAGGAGTTGGCCAGGGAGTGATCTGCCACGTCGGGAACGGAACCGGTCGGCGTGCTCGAGTAACCGGCGGCGACGAGGTCGTCGACGACGCGGAGATTGCCGAGCATCACGAGCAGCGTCGTTGCGAACCACACGCAGCTGACCACGAGTAGGTCGACCTGACGTGGAGCGCGAGGCGTCGCCCAGAACATGATGGAGAGCAGCGCCGCTGCCATGAACGGTGCGCTTGCACCGGCGAGGTGTTCGGCAGCGTGACCGCCGACGTCGTGCTGAGAGGTGAGGAGCAGCTGTTGGGCGGTCAGGGTTGCGGCGATGATCGCTGGTACCGGCCACCACGCGCGAGCGATGTGGGACAAGCGCTCCGCTCGGCCGGTGGCGGTGAGGTCGCTGTTCGTCATCTCCTTACAGACGCATCCACGTCGCCACTGGGGTGACACCGTGTCGTTGCCATCGCCGAGCCCGGCCGAGTCCATTGTTGTGCGGCCTGCGGTTGAGGAAACGAGTCTGCGGGGTTCGACACGGTTCGCCGAGGTTCACCTCCCGGATCACTCGTATCTCGGCAAGTAGGCCACGGCCGCCGGTCGGGTGCAATGCGCCGGTGACCGACGACGACCCTGTGCTCGCCAACGCCCATCGGCAGGTGCGCGCTGCAACCTGAGGGGTGGGCCACAGCGCCTGGCGCACCCGGCAACTGAGAGCGCTGAGCGGCGAAGTGAGCGGCGCACGGTGTCTAGTGTGACCCCGCAGAGGCGAAGGAGGACAGCGATGACATCGCTCGCAGAGAGTCGGAGCTCGGTGACAGCTCTCGAGTTGGCAGCAGGAGTCCACGGGCTTGCCGCTGCGGTGGCGGAGCATCGCGGCGAGTTCGACTCGAACGGTCGATTGCCTGATCACCTCTTTGAGCAACTCGCTGCGCTCGGTCTGTTCCGCCTCCTCTTGCCGACATCGCTCGATGGGCCCGGTCTGTCACCTCTTGAGTTCATGGATGTGGTCGAGGCAGCTGCGGCTCTTGACGGCACCGTCGGTTGGCTCGTGGGCAATGGGGGCGGCATGGCCCGCGCAGGCGGATACCTCCCGGCGGAGAGCGCAAGGGAGATCTTTGACGATCCCTTGGCGTTCGTTGTTTCCTCGACGGGTGCCGTCGGACGCGCGGTGCGCGTCCCGGGCGGATACTCGGTGACCGGGCGGTGGCCATTCGGAAGCGGTTCGCCGCACGGCACATGGTTCGCCCCGGTGTGCGCTGTCGAGGAAGGGGAGCACGCCACCGGAGAAGTGATCTTCGTGTACGCACCACGAAAGGATGTTCTGCTGCACGACAACTGGCAGGTCTCGGGTCTCTGTGCCACAGGGAGCGTCGACTTCGAGTTCGTGGACGTGTTCGTACCCGACCGTTTGGTGCACGCCTTCCAGCCCGAGCCGACGCAGCCCGGCACGCTCTATCGGCTCCCCACACGCTCGATCTTTCCGTGGACGGTGGCCACCGTGCCGCTCGGCATCGCAGCTGGCGCTATCGATGACTTCACTACCAAGGGTCGCTCTGCAAAACGGCACGGCGACAGCGTCCCGTTCGCCGAACGTGAACTGATTCAGTCGCAGCTTGGCCAGATCCAGGCGCGAACCGCTGCGAGCCGGGCGTACCTTCGCCACACGATGACGACGCTGCTGGAGGGAATCGAAGCCGGCACAGACTTGGAAGCGAGCAGGGTCGACTTCCGACTCGCGTGCACGTTCGCAAGCCAATCGGCCCTCTGGGCAATCAATCTGGTCACCGAAATGGCCGGAGCCGTCGCCATCCTGCGGTCGTCACCGCTCGAACGGCGTGAGAGAGACGCACGTGCCGCCGCGAAGCACGTCGCCATGAGTCCGGCTGCCTACATCACCGGCGGAAAGCTACGACTCGGATGCGACCTGTCGAACGCCTCATTTTGAACCACACCCAACGTGGCCGTTGCGGTTGTCGGCGCGCCACGCTGCACAGCTTCTAGGAATCGGCCGAACGACACTGTACAAACTGACAAGGCTCGGCGCGGGACCCCGGTGAGCCATCAGACGCAGGCGGCAGCGGTGATCGCAGAGAGCATAAGAACCGGCCGAGCTCAGCGGCTTGGAGCGCCCAGAACTGGTCGGCGGTGTGACCTACCTCACCTGACCGGCGCAGCGCACTCGCGTTGGCCGAGTTGCGCGACGCGACTCGGCGAGCGACCCATTGGTGACCAGTACGCTCGCACGCAGGCAACCACGAGGAGATCTATGAGCGCTGCCCAGACCCGGGTCTATCGCAACGGCGTCCTGGAATCCGAAGGGTTCCCCGTTGCGGACATCTCCGAGTACCTCGCCGAGCCCGACACGGTGGTGTGGGTCGACTTCTGCGGGCCATCCATAGACCAGCTGCACGAGCTCGCCGACGAACTGGGGCTGCACGAGCTCGCGGTCGAGGACGCGCTCAGCCAGCATCAGCGACCGAAGCTCGATCACTACGAATCGCACCTGTTCCTCTCAGCGCACGCAGTGCGGGTCGACACTGAGAACAGCGAGTTGGACGAGACCGAGATCGACGCGTTCATCAACAGCCGGTGGATCATCACCGTCAGGAAGAACGAGGGGTTCTCGATGGACCCGGTGCTGCGGCGTTGGGACCGCTCCGGGGATCTCGCCAAGCACGGTGTCAGCTTCCTGCTCTACGGGCTGCTCGACGTGATCGTCGACGGCTACTTCGAGACCGTGCAAGCCTTCGATGACTACTACGACGAGGTCTCAGAAGGGATCTTCTCCGAACGACCGCTCGACCCCGCGCAGCAGCGGCACTGGTTCAAGATGCGCCAGGCACTCGTGCGGTTCCACCGGCTGGCCGTGCCGATGCGCGAAGCCGTCAGCGGACTGATGCGCCGCGAGCACTCGGCGGTGTCGGAAAGCCTGTACCCGTACTTCCAGGACGTGTACGACCACATCCTGCGCGTCAGCGAATCGACCGACGCGCTGCGCGATCTGGTCTCGACGATCGTGGAGACCAACTTGAGCTTGCGCGACTACCGGCAGAACCAGGTGATGAAGAAGGTCACCAGCTGGGCGGCGATCATCGCGGTGCCGACCTTGATCACCGGCTACTACGGCATGAACGTCCCCTACCCCGGCTCTGGAGAGCAGTGGGGTGTCGCCGTGTCCGGCGCCCTCGTGGTCGTCATGTCGTCCGGTCTTTACATGCTGTTTCGCAAACGTGACTGGCTCTGACCGGCGCCCGCCGGGCACGACGTGACCCAGCCCATCACCAACCGTGCGACACCGGTCGCGCTCGCCTTGTCCGCTGCCGCGCAGCAACCCGTCGCCGATGTCCTCATCCAACTCGCCTCGATCGAGTCCGGGTTGGGCTCCGGGGAAGCGAGCCGCCGGCTCGGCGAGTTCGGTCCCAACGTGTTGTCGTCGCGGACAGTCACGGTGTTCGGGGTGCTGTGGCGTCAGCTTCGCAACCCGCTGCTGATCCTGTTGCTCACCGCCGCTGCCGTCTCCGCGGCCACGGGTGACACGACAGACGGTGGGATCATCGCTGCGATCGTGGTGCTCAGCGTCGGGCTCGGCTTCGTGAACGAGTACCGCTCCGAGGTCGCGGTCGCGGCGTTGCACGCCAACATCCGCCACGAAGCACTCGCCTGGCGCGACGGCACCGCGCAGCGCATCGATGTCGCCTCGCTCGTCCCCGGCGACGTCGTCACCTTGCGCGTCGGTGATCTCGTGCCTGCCGATGTGCGCCTGATCGAGGCTGTCCAGTTGGAATGCGACGAAGCGATCCTGACCGGCGAGTCGATCGCCGCGATCAAGACCGTCGAAGCGACCGCAACAGACTCAGAGGTTGACTTGCCGTCGTGCGCGTTCATGGGCACCGTCGTCCATCAAGGCTCCGGCCGGGCAGTCGTCGTCGCGACCGGGTCGTCGACTGCGTTCGGCAAGATCGCGGTCGGCCTCGGGGAGAAGCAGGCCGAGACTGCGTTCCAGGCCGGGTTGCGCGGGTTCTCGGCACTGCTCGTCAAGGTCGCTGCCGTGTTGACGATCTCGATCTTCGTGATCAACGTCGCGTTCTCGCGACCGCTGCTCGAGGCGCTGCTGTTCTCGCTCGCCATCGCGATCGGGATCACCCCACAACTGCTGCCGGCAATCGTCAGCGTCAGCCTCTCGACCGGGTCACGACAACTCGCCCGCCAGCGGGTGCTGGTCAAACGACTGGTCACGATCGAGGATCTCGGCAACATCGAGGTGCTGTTCACGGACAAGACCGGCACCCTCACCGAAGGGGCGATCACGTTCGACCGCAGCCTCGACCCGGCCGGCCAACCAACCGACGACCCGCTCGGCTACGGACTGGTGTGCAACGAATCCACGCTCACCGCCACCGGACCCGTCGGGGGCAACGCGCTCGACAACGCCCTGTGGACCGGGCCAGCCGCCACCAGGATCGTGTCCGGCGCGAATCCACCAGCCGGCTACGAACGCCTCGGGTTGCTCCCCTTCGACCACGAACGCCAACTCACCTCCGTCGTCGTCCGAACCGCCGAAGGACGAACCATCCTGGTCACCAAAGGAGCACCAGAAGCACTGTTCGCCCGATGCATCGACATCCCCGCCCAGGCGAACGCCACGTTGCAGTCGCTGTTCGGAGAAGGATCTCGCGTCGTCGCGGTCGCGACCCGCGACGCCGACGGTCTCACCCAGCCGACTGCAGCAGACGAACGAGACCTGAGTCTCGCCGGCTTCCTGACGTTCGTCGACCGGCCCAAGGCCGACGCCGGCGAATCGATCGCGAAGCTCAACCGGATCGGCATCGCGGTGAAGATCATCACCGGCGACAACGGCACCGTCGCCAGCAAGGTCTGCCAGGACATCGGCCTCGACGTCGAAGCCGTACTCACCGGTGTCGAAGTCGATGCGCTCGACGACGACGCGCTCGCCGCCGCGATCCCACACACCACCGTGTTCGCCAGGGTCAGCCCCGAACAGAAGTCGCGGATCGTGAAGATCGCGCGCCGCACCGGTGTCGATGTCGCGTACATGGGCGACGGGGTCAACGATGCTGTTGCGTTGCACGCCGCAGACGTCGGCATCTCCGTCGAATCCGCGACCGACATCGCCAAGGACGCAGCCGACATCGTGCTCCTCGACAAAGACCTCGGCGTGCTCGCCGACGGAGTCATGGAAGGTCGGCGGATCTTCGCCAACACCCTCAAGTACGTCCTGATGGCCACCTCGTCGAACTTCGGGAACATGTTCAGCGCCGCCGGCGCGTCGCTGTTCCTCACCTTCTTGCCGATGCTCCCCTCCCAGATCCTGCTCAACAACTTGCTCTACGACGTCGGCCAACTCGCGATCCCCGACGATCGCGTCGACGACGAAGTCCTCGCCCGACCCGCCGCCTGGGACATCTCTTTCGTCCGCAAGTTCATGAGCGTCTTCGGACCGATCAGCTCGATCTTCGACTTCATGACCTTCTTCGTGATGCTCGTCATCCTCAACGCCAGCCACGCCGAGTTCCGCTCCGGCTGGTTCGTCGAATCACTCGCCACCCAAACCCTGGTCGTGTTCGTCATCCGCACCCGCCGCACGCCGTTCTTCCACAGCCGGCCCAGCCGAGCGATGATCATCACCCCGATCACCTGCGCTGTCATCGGCGCCGTCCTGCCGTTCAGCCCGCTCGCCGACACGCTCGGATTCACCACACTGCCGATCAGCTTCTTCCTCATCCTCGTCGGCATGATCGTCACCTACCTCGCGCTCGTCGAGAGTGCCAAGCACCGGTTCTACGCCGCCCAAGCCCACCCCCACCGAGCGCCACTCACCCACGAGCAACGCCACCAGCGCCACGTCAACCGGCGAGTCGCCCGCTACGCGCACCACACGGTGCGAACTCGCTCCCGCCACGTCCGAGCCGGCCGTCGATGACGTTCGAAGATGAGCGACACCGAACCCCGTCAATCCCACCAGACGCTCACCACGACGGCCAGCAGCCCACCGAGATCGCCGCCCATCAACTCGGCTGCCCGACATGTGCGTGATCGACCGCTCCGATGATGTCGAAGACGGACACCGGTGGAACCCCGCCAACCCACAGCACCGCCGTGTCCCGTCAGTTGCACAAAGCGCCCCCGGTAGGAATCGAACCTACGACCTGCGGTTTAGGAATGCGGTCGAGACTGTCTCAGCGAGTCACCTTGAATCGCATCTGACCTGCTCAGCTTCTGTCTTCTCCTCGTCTGGTCTCGTTGAACATCAGGCAGTAGCGCGTGGTGGATGGACAAGTGGATGGACAGCTTTCGCCGTCGAACGACCCGTCGGCCGCGGCTTCGATGAGGGCGTCAGAACGGGTCGTGACCGTGGGTCTGATGAACCGCAGGTCACCCGCCGCGCCATCGTGGCGCTGACTGACCCGGCCGCGGTCTGACAGGAAGTCTGTGTCACCGGCATGATCTGAACGTTCCAGTTCAAAGGATTGGGTCAGCCGCCAAACGCCGGGTAGCCGCCGAAGCGGATACTTGCGCCGGCCAACACGAAGAGTACGGCGACGACGGTGACGAGTCGGATGTGCCATGCGAGGGTCGGGAGGGTGTCGTCGGAGAGCTTGGGGACAACACGGAGTCGGGCGTGAATCGCCAGCGCGAGGGTGAGTACGAGGAGGCCGAGCTTGATCTGGATCACGTGGGCGATCGGGTTGTCGTGAAACCAGTTG
>CAZWZC010000107.1:0-7930 GCA_964638755.1 uncultured Aeromicrobium sp.
ACCAGCACCGGTGAGCGGTCATGACCGACCACGGGCCCGAACGCCGTGCCGTCAGGGACGCGATGACCCGACTGCTGGAGGGTGCCCCGGTCCGCTCCGACGGCAAGCTGACGATCAAGTCCCTCGCCGAGGAAGCAGGAGTCAAACGGTGGATCCTGACCCACCGTCACACCGACCTCCAGGCCGAGTTCAAGGAACGGGTCGCCAGGCACGGCACCGACCCCGCCCCTGTCCGCGTGCTCAAGGGGCGCATCGAGGACCTGACCGTGGAGAACCGTCGCCTGCGCGGGCAGCTGCGTGAAGCCAGAGCGACCATCTCGATGCTCGAGCGGCACATCGCCGTCGAGGCACTCGAAGCGTCCCACGCCATCGCACCGGCTGGCCCGGACCCGCCCCGGCTACGCCCAGTACCCGAGCCTTCCGACCCGCCGATCAAAGGGAACCAGTAGTGCCCAACATCTTCGACAACCTCACCGACGACACCCGACTCGGTGCCGCCGTGCGGGACTCCCTGAGCTACTACGACACCGTGGACGTCGCGACCGGGTACCTCGACCTGCGCGGTTGGTCCAGCATGGCGGACATCCTCGACTCCAAGCCCACCCCCGGACCCGGTGATCGCCCGGCCGCACGTGTCCTGGTGGGCATGGTCGCCCCGTCTGACTCACAGCAACTGCTAGACCTGCTCCAGGACGACCTCCAGCCCCCCGAGTACGGCTCGGACATCCACGACCGGGAGCGTGCCTTCGCCCGCCGGGACCAGCTCGCCGCGCACCTGCGCACGCAGCTCATGCGCGGTCTGGCCACGACGCAGGGGCAGGCGACCCTGCAGACCCTCAAGCGACAGCTGACCGACGGCCTGGTGGCGATGAAAGTGTTCACCGAGACACCGCTGCACGGCAAGACCTACCTCTTCCACGCCCCCGACCAGAAGCACGCCGCCCGGTGGGGCTACGTCGGATCCTCCAACCTCACCGGCGCCGGGCTGCACCGCAACCTTGAGCTCAACATCGACGTGCAGGACTCCGACGCCACGATCAAGCTGGCGACCTGGTTCGAGGACCGGTGGAACGACCCCTTCTCCCTGGACATCACCGCCGAGATCATCGACCTGATCGCTAACTCGTGGGCAGACGAGGAGCAGCCCACTCCGTTCGAGGTGTACCTGAAGGTCTGCCACTCCCTGTCGCAGGACGCGCGCGACGGCATGGGTTACGTCCTGCCCAAGTCGATGAGTGACCTGCTGCTGGACTACCAGGAAAGCGCCGTGCGGACCTTGTCCCGGCGCATCGTGCGTCGGGGCGGCACCATGCTCGGCGACGTCGTCGGCCTCGGCAAGACGCTGACCGCAGTCGCGACCGCGCTGATGCTGCAGGCCGCTGAGGACTACTCCACCCTCGTGCTGTGCCCCAAGAACCTGGTGCCCATGTGGGAGAAACACATCGAGGAGTACGACATCAACGGCCGTGTCGTGCCCTACTCCATGGCGGACAAGGTCCTGCCCGAGCTCAAACGGTTCAACCTGATCATCTGCGACGAGTCGCACAACCTGCGCAACAACTCCACCATCGCCTACGACGCGATCCACCAATACATCAGGGCCAACAACTCCAAGGTCCTGCTGCTGACCGCCACCCCGTACAACCTCGCCTTCACCGACGTCGCCAACCAGATCGGGCTCTACATCGACGAGGACGACGACCTGGGCATCGTCCCGGCCGAGGCCATGCGCATCGACCCCAACCTGGCCGGCAAGGTCGACGGCAAGATCAACACGCTCACCGCGTTCCGCCGCTCCGAAGAGCCCGAGGACTGGCGGCGCCTCATGAGCGACCACCTCGTGCGACGTACCAGGTCCTTCATCAAGCGCACCGCCAAGAAGGAACAGGTCACGGGCCCGGACGGGACACTCGTGGAGCGGGAGTACCTGCAGTTCGCCAACGGGCAGAAGTTCCACTTCCCGACCCGGGTCTCCACACCGCTGAGTCTGAACTTCGCTGCGGACGACCCAGCCGCGCTCATGGAGGACGAGACCACCCTGGACGCGGTCCGCGACCTAATCCTGCCCCGTTACCGCCTTGCCGACTACGACAATCCGAAGGCAGCCCACAGCCCGAGCGACACCAAGAACCTGGACGACATCCGCTCCGGCCGTGGCAACGTCAGCGGGTTCGTCCGCATCGGCCTGTTCAAGCGACTGTCCTCCTCCGGGTACTCCTTCATCCTGTCGCTGCAGCGCCAGCGGGCCCGCAACGAGCTGTTCATCCACGCGATCGACACCAAACAACCCCTCCCGCTGGGCACGTTCACCGACAAGCAGATCAACGTCAGCGACGAAGACATCGAGACCGATGGCAGCCTGCACGGCAGCGTCGAGACCCGGTACAAGAACCTCGTCGCCTCCCTGCCAGCCAAGACCAAGTGGGTCAGCTCGACCGTGTTCAAGCCCACCCTGCGCAAGGACCTGGCCAAGGACAACGAGGTCATCACCTGGCTGCTCAACCGATTCGGTGACTGGGACCCCACCCGGGACTCCAAGATCAACAAGCTGGTCGACCTTCTCTCCAACGACCACTGCGGGGAGAAGGTGCTCGTCTTCACCGAGTACAGCGACACGGCCCAGTACATCGCCGCGGCTCTGGCGGATGCCGGGATCCCCAACGTCGGGCTGGCCACCGGAGACACCGACAACCCCGCCGACGTCGCCCGCCGGTTCTCCCCGTACTCCAACCGCCTGCCGTCCGCACCCCAGGACGAGCCGGTTGATCTGGACGACCCCGTCAACGTCCTCGTGGCAACCGACGTGCTGTCGGAGGGTCAGAACCTGCAGGACAGCCACATCATCGTCAACTACGACCTGCCCTGGGCCATCATCCGCATCATCCAGCGCGCCGGCCGCGTGGACCGCATCGGGCAACGCTCCGACACCGTGCACCTGTACCTGATCACGCACGAGAAGATCGAGGAACAGATCCGCTTGCGGCAGCGCATCAAGGAACGGCTCGGCGCCTCGGCCGAGGCGTTCGGCTCCGACGAGAAGTTCTTCGGCGGCGACCGTGAGATCAAGATCCTGGACGACTTGTACAAGGGCCGGGTCAGCGACGACGACAGCGACGAAGAGGCCGAGGTCGACTCGGTCAGCGAAGCCTGGCTCGTGTGGTCCAACGCCCTCGACAAACACCCCGAGACCACGGCGAAGGTGCTGCGGATGCAGGACATGATCCACTCCACCCGCGAGCAGTACATGGACGAAGCCCATGGCGGCGTCACGTGCTACATCTCCACCGGCTCCGGTGTTGATGCGTTCGCCACCGCCAAGGTCACCGAGGACGGGGTCGACGAGCGGATCCTCACCCCGCTGGAGGCCCTACGGATCTTCCGGGCCGAGCCGACGACACCGACCGCGCCGCAGCGTCCGGACCACTTCGACCGTGAGGCTGCCCTGGTTCAAGGCCCGCTGAAGACCGAGACCGTGGCCGCCGGAAACCTCAAGGGCGTGCGCAAGTGGGCCTGGCAACGTCTCGGCGGCACCGTCTTCGGGCAGAAGGCGTCCGAGGCCCTGGACGCCCTGCACACCCGGCCGCTGACCGAGCACGCCACCATGCGGCTCAGCCAGGCCCGCCGCAACAAGTACTCACTCGACGACCTGGCCGACCTGATCAACCAGCTCCACGGTGAGGACCGGCTCGTCATCGGCGCGACCGACACCGACACCATCAAGATCGTCTGCTCCCTGGGGGTTCTCTACTCATGACCAACCAGCTCATCGAACGCGCCGAGAAGCGCGACTACCAGAAGCTGTTCATCCAGGACCTGAACTGGTCCAAGCCTGACCACCCGCCGGTCACCGTCGAGCACGACGGGCGCAGCGTCACCGCGACCAACGTCTCCTCCTACAAGGGCCTGCGCGTCTGGGTCGCCGACGAGAAGCCCGACTCCAAGCTCGAGGCCGCACTGGACCAACACCTGGCCAAGAACAGCACCGACCGGATCCTGATCTTCCACGACGACACCGAGCAGGTGTGGCGCTGGCCCGTCCGCCGCGCCGTCGGCAACACCACGACCACCCGGCTCAGCCGGCACCGTCACCGCAACGGCGACACCGATCCCCGTTTCGCCGAGAAGCTCGACGTCATCCGGCTGCCGTTCGACACTCTGCTCGACAGCAACGCCGTCCTCGCCAGGGTCCGCCAGGCCTTCGACGTCGAGGCACACAACGAGACCAAGCACGCCTCCAAACTCATGGCCCGCCTCTACGCCGCCATGGAGAAGGCCTACCCCGCAGCCACCCCCCGGGCCGCCCGGGACCACGAGATCTCCGTCACCCTTGCCCGCATCCTCTTCCTCATGTTCGGCGACGACACCGACATGTGGAACCCCCACCTGTTCAGCGACTTCATCCGCGACCACACCCAACCCGACGGCTCCGACATCGGCGCCCAGCTCATCGCCCTATTCGACTACCTCGACACCCCCGACGACCAACGAGGCACGCGCCATCCTGGACTGGAGGGTTTCCGGTACGTCAACGGCCGGATCTTCACCGAGCGGGTGACCCTGCCGATTCTGAATGCGGAGTTCCGCACCGCGGTGCTCGAGGCGTGCGACCGGGACTGGGCCAGCATCAGCCCAGCGATCTTCGGGTCCATGTTCCAGTCCGTCCGCGACGCTCAGACCCGCCGACAGCTCGGGGAGCACTACACCTCCGAGGAGAACATCCTCAAGACCCTCAACCCCCTCCTCCTCGACGAACTGCGCGCCGAGTTCGAACACGTCCGAACCCTCGGTAAGTACGAGGCCGACCGGCTCCGCAAGCTCCGCGACAAGCTCGGCCGCATCCGCTACATGGACCCCGCCTGCGGATGCGGCAACTTCATCATCGTCGCCTACCGCGAGCTACGAGACCTAGAGCTGGCGATCCTGGAACGCCTCCAAGCGATCACCGGGGACAACCCCATGCTCCTGGCCAACGTCGGTCTGAGGGTCTCCCTCGACCACTTCTACGGCATCGAGATCGACGAGTGGCCAGCCAGGATCGCCGAGACCGCGATGTTCCTCGTCGACCGTCAGTGCGATCTCAAACTCACCGCCTCCCTTGGCTACGCCCCGGACCGGCTGCCCATCCAGGAACAGGCCACGATCGTCGTCGGAAATGCGCTCCGTACCAACTGGACCTTGGTCTGCCCTCGGGAAGGCGACGTCGTGATCGCCGGGAACCCGCCGTTTCTGGGGCACGCTACCCGCACAGAAGAGCAGGCCGAGGATCTCCGTCAAGCCTGGGGCAAGGACGACATCAGCCGGCTCGACTACGTCACCGGGTGGCACGCCCAGGCACTCCGCTACTTCCAGGATCGCGACGGTCTCTTTGCGTTCGTCACCACCAACTCGGTCACCCAGGGCGACCCTGTGCCCCACCTGTTCGGGCCCATCTTTGACGCCGGCTGGAAGATCAAGTTCGCCCACCGAACGTTCCCGTGGACCTCAGAAGCCGTCGGGAAGGCCGCCGTTCATTGCGTCATCGTCGGTTTCACAAGGCATCTGGGCAAGGCGAAGGCGCGACTCTTCGACCACGCAACCGACAGCATGGCGAACGAGCGGCAGGCGGAGACGATCAACGCCTACCTGGTCGAAGGCCCCAACGTGTTCATCACCAAACGCTCAAGGCCGCTGGTCCCCGGGCTGCCTGAGGCCACTTTCGGGAACATGCCCAGGGACGACGGCAACCTCGTGGTCCTGCCCGACGAGTACGACGAGGTTCACCGCGACCTCGTCGCGCGCAAGTACCTACGCCCGTTCATCGGGGCGGAGGAACTCCTGCACGGGAAGGAGCGGTGGTGCCTGTGGCTCACTGCCCTCGACCCGGAGGACCTTCACCGGAGCAGCATCCTTCGCGACAGGGTCGACGCTGTCCGGAGGTTCAGATTGAAGAGCACCGCTGCGAGCACCCGTCAGATGGCACAGACTCCACACCTGTTCGGGCAGCGCCCTGCCCTCTACACCAAGCCTTACCTCGTCATCCCGCGCGTCTCCAGCGAGCTACGTGAGTACTATCCCGTGCGCCGCGTCGCCCCTGACGTGATCGCGAGCGATGCCACTTTCACCGCAGGCGACCCGGACGGGATCCTGTTCCCCCTCATCTCATCCGCCATGTTCATGGCCTGGCAATCCACCGTCGGGGGCAGGTTGGAGTCCCGACTCCGCTTTTCCAACACGATCGTCTGGAACAACCTCCCCATCCCCGTGCTCGACGCGGCCTCCCGCGAGGCGATCATCCACGCAGGCAAAGCCATCGAGGTCGCACGCGACGCCCACCCGGATCGGACGCTCGCCGAGTTGTATCGACGGGAGACCATGCCTGCAGATCTTCGAGCCGCACACGACGCAGTCGACTCCCTCGTGGACCGGGCCTTCGGGGCTGGGAGTAAGCGACCCGCCCTGGTAGAACGCCAGCGCCTTCTCTTCGACCGCTTCGCCCAGCTTGTGGGACCAGCAGAACTACGGGCGTGAGTCATGCGTTTGCATAGATGGGCGTTGATGCGCTTTGAGGAACGCCTGCCTCACGTCAAACCATGGCGCACCACTACCGGTTCAGGTGTACAAGTGTCCGTCGCAGGTGTACAGAATGCCGATCAGGGGAAGCCAGAGGCGGGGATTTCCTTCGTTCCGCCCCAAGTGCGACCGGTGGCACAGGTAACAGAAGTGATGCTCCACGCTACTGACTCCACTGGTTATGAGTTCGTCGATGCCCTGCAGATCCGACTGGCGAGGGGTCCACGAGAGGGGCTTGAGACGTCGATAAGCGAGTTCGCTGCAGCGATTGCGATACTCGGTGAGACACCCTGGACTCTTTACTCACCGAAGCCTTACCTGGCTCTCGAAGCGGAAACTCAGGAAGAGAAAGACGTGCTGCAGGGTGCGCGACGGATTGTGCTTCCGCCGCCGAAGGTGGGCAACCCCTTCATGGGGCAGGGCCTGGGCCAGCCACAAGACCTGGCGGCACTTCTTCCTGATCGACCTGATGGCATCATGCTGCTAAGTGCTGCCGTGGCGGCACGAGGAGGGGTCGCTACTCTCCACGAACTATTCCGGGTGCTCGAGAACGCCTTCGCGCGCGGAGGGGACTCCTTGGTGAAGCCGCTGGCCAACTTCCTCAAGACTTATCCAAGTTGGGACTTGGGCTATGAGGAGGACGAAGTGCGCATGTGGGTGAAAGACCTGCGACACCCTGGAACTCACGCAGACCTGCGGAGAAGCCAACGCATTGCCTACGATTCCGACGTAAATAGGCACATCCCCAGAATCATGCAGGCGACCTACGACGTGCTCTTCAACAAGACAAAGTGGCAAACCATAGAGCAGTCTCGCACGATGCGATGGGCCTTCAGTTCTGCAGTGCGAAGAGACGGAACGGTCCTGACGGATGGGACGTCATCAACGTTTCGGACCACCGGGCCATATGACCATTTTGGGACCTGGCTCTTGGCGGACGGGGTGGAGGTGATGCCCACCTTCCCGGACGATACGGTGTATCTCCTAGGAGTCTGGCACTTTTGCCAGGAAGACTGGGCGTTGTTCGAAGAGACGACGGAAGAGTAGCGGCTGCTGCCGGAGCGTTGAGGTGAGCGGCGGGCCCAGCGAACACTACTCAAGCCTGATGGGCTGAGCGCCGGGCGCCCCGGATCCGTACGCTCACGTGTGGATGAGGGGAAGGAAGGATCGATCCCTCTTGCAACACGGCTGAACCATAGAGGGAACCGCCCTTCTCCTGACACTCCCCTCGACATTGCCCGTCTAACCTACGCAGCCGCCTGCATTGGGTCGCGCGTGACGGGGGCGGTCCCCGTTATGTCACAATCGAGGGTCGATCGACCCTCACACACTGGGAGTTCACGTCATGAGCAAGCGCTCACGCAAGAGGCGGTCCAGGAAG